>NZ_OY829945.1:739761-1064523 GCF_963556105.2 uncultured Tolumonas sp. | reverse complement strand
CGTGGGTTGCTTCAAACAGTGCCACACCGTCACCGATGTTGGCGCCTGGCGCGATACCGATACCACCAACCTGAGCTGCCAGTGCATCAGAGATGTAGTCACCGTTCAGGTTCATGGTGGCGATAACGTCATATTCAGCTGGTCGCAGCAGGATCTGTTGCAGGAACGCATCAGCAATCACATCTTTAACGATGATGTTTTTGCCAGTGTTCGGGTTTTTTGAACTGGCACCATGGGCCGCCATCAATCAGTTCTGCACCGAACTCTTCACGCGCTAACTGGTAACCCCAGTCTTTGAACGCGCCTTCGGTGAATTTCATGATGTTGCCTTTGTGAACCAGTGTCAGTGAGTCACGGTCATTGTCGATAACATACTGCAGCGCAGCACGTACCAGACGTTGTGTGCCGGCTTCTGACATTGGTTTGATACCGATACCACAGTTGTCAGGGAAACGGATCTTCTTCACGCCCATTTCATTACGCAGGAAGTCGATCACTTTTTTCGCTTCAGCAGAGTCAGCTTTCCACTCGATACCAGCGTAGATGTCTTCAGCGTTTTCACGGAAGATCACCATGTCAGTCAATTCTGGCTGTTTAACCGGGCTTGGTGTGCCTTCGTAATAACGTACCGGACGCAGACAAACGTACAGATCCAATTCCTGACGCAGTGCCACGTTCAGAGAACGAATGCCGCCACCAACTGGTGTGGTCAGCGGGCCTTTGATACCGACGTGGTATTCACGCATGGCATCTAACGTTTCGGCTGGCAACCAAACATCATCACCGTAAACTTTGGTTGATTTCTCACCGGTGTAGATTTCCATCCAGGAGATTTTCTTTTCGCCCTTGTAGGCTTTCTCAACAGCGGCATCCACTACTTTCAGCATGGCCGGAGTCACATCAACACCAATACCATCACCCTCGATAAAAGGGATGATTGGATTGTTCGGTACAACCAGCTTGCCCGTGGCGTCTAAAGAAATTTTTTCGCCTGTAGCGGGTACAACGATTTTACTTTCCATCTGTGTCTCCTGACTTCCGGTTTATTGTCTCGCCTGAACTAACCTGCACCAGCGGCAAGGTACGTCGTTGGTTAGTCATGCACACTTTTCAAATTATTTTTGTGACAGCCATCTTAGCCCATCGCTGCATTTCTGCAAACGGCGTCAGGGCGCCAGAACGCTGATTTCATGAAAACAAAATACATTTAATCAGTTTGTTGGGCACAGTGAAGGATGACGGCACAACAGCAAATCAGGTAATCTATAGCTGTTTTCTGAGGAGTTCGCATGACTTTTCGTCCCAATGTAACGGTTGCTGCCGTTATTCGCTTTGAAGATCGCTTCTTGTTGGTTGAGGAGATGGATCGTCGTCGACATGTTTTTAATCAGCCTGCAGGCCATCTGGAATTCGGTGAATCCATTTATCAGGCTGCTTGCCGCGAAATTAAAGAAGAGACCGGATTAACGTTGGCGCCGGATGGCTGGTTGGGTACTTATATGTATTCCAGCCCTTACCGTAAGCTGACTTATCTGCGTTTTTGTTTTTATTGCGAGTTAACCGAAGCGCCGGGTGAACATTATCCGCAAGATCCGGATAACGATATTTTGGCTTGTCACTGGAAAACCATTGATGAGATCCGCGCATTAGGACGCCAATTGCGCAGCCCGCTGGTCATGGAATGTTTTAATGATTATCTGGCTGGCGTGCGATTACCGCTTTCAGCACTGAAAGATCGCCGCTGAGGTTGTAGGCTTAGTGTTGCTTTTTTGCTAAAATAAGCGCCGATTTTCCATCTTTACTGATATCCCGATGACAAACAACAGCCAAATCAAAGTCATCGTCGGCATGTCCGGCGGTGTAGACTCTTCCGTTTCAGCGTATTTGCTCCAGCAACAAGGCTATCAAGTTGAAGGCCTGTTCATGAAAAACTGGGAAGAGGATGATTCAGACGAGTATTGCTCTGCCGCGACCGATCTGGCCGATGCCCAGGCTGTTTGTGACAAACTCGGGATCAAACTGCATACCGTGAATTTTGCCGCCGAATATTGGGATAATGTATTTGAGCTGTTCTTGGCCGAATACAAAGCTGGCCGCACGCCAAACCCCGATATTCTGTGCAATAAAGAGATCAAATTTAAGGCGTTTCTGGAATTTGCAGCCGAAGACTTAGGTGCTGATTATATTGCTACCGGCCATTATGTGCGCCGTGATGACAGCACGGGTCAAGCCCGTTTGTTGCGTGGTTTGGATAACAACAAAGACCAGAGTTATTTCCTCTACACCTTGAGTTCAAAACAGATCGCACAAAGCCTGTTCCCCGTGGGTGATTTAGAAAAACCTGCCGTTCGCGCTATTGCAGAACAGTTAGGTTTAGCCACGGCAAAGAAAAAAGACAGTACCGGCATCTGTTTTATCGGTGAGCGGAAATTTACTGAATTCTTAGGTCGTTATTTGCCCGCACAACCCGGCGTTATCGAAACCGTTGATGGCAAAGTGATTGGTGAACATCAGGGCTTGATGTACCACACACTGGGCCAGCGCAAAGGTTTGGGTATCGGTGGTTTAAAAGACGGCGATGAAAACCCATGGTATGTGGTGGACAAAGACGTTGCCCGTAACGTTTTGATTGTCGCGCAGGGTCATGATCACCCTCGCCTGTTCTCAGATGGCCTGATCGCAAAACAACTGGATTGGGTTGATCGCCAGGTACGTCGTGAGCCGTTTGACTGCGTGGTAAAAACGCGCTATCGCCAGCAAGATATTCCTTGTCATGTCGAGCCGTTAGACGACGAAACCATTAAAGTGACATTTGCATCGCCACAAGCTGCTGTTACCCCAGGCCAGTCTGCTGTGTTTTATCTGGGCGAAGAGTGTTTGGGTGGCGGTATCATTGAACAACGATTTTCCGGGAGTGTGTAGCCATGCGTAATAAGCAGGCAGTACAAACCATGGCACTGGCCGCTGTCTGCCAGGCCGCCTGGTTAGTACAACAAGTCGCACGACACGGCAGTTGCGATGAAGAGTCAATGCGCTGCCTGTTGCAGGGGATTTTAGTGACTGATCCTGATAAAGCGGAGTCTGTTTATCCGAATCATGCGCTATTGCGTAATGGTTATTCCACATTAGTGGAGCAACTGGGCAATAACCGTAACCCGAAAAATGTAGAGTTGACCCGCTATGTCATCGGCATGGTCGCGCTGGAACGCAAATTAAGTGGTAAGCGCCGCGTATTATCCGTGCTCGGTGAACGTGTAGGCCAGATCAAGCGTCAGGCTCTGCATTTTGATCTGATGGCTGATACCGTAATAGGTAATCTGGCCGGAATTTACAGCGACGTGATCAGTAATCTGGGCCCCCGTATCCAGGTTTCCGGTGCGCCGCTTTATTTACAGCAACCGCAGGTGCAGCACAAAATCCGCGCGTTGTTGCTTGCCGGGATCCGGGCCTGTGTGCTCTGGCGACAGCTGGGAGGCCGTCGCCGTCATATCCTGTTTTTCCGTAAAAAAGTCATTGCCGCTGCCGAAGCTGCTTTGCGCCAACTTTAATCTTATCAGTGACCGAAAGTGTCGAGGAGTGATGTGATGGAACTGTCAGCCCTGACTGCTGTTTCCCCGATTGATGGTCGTTATGGTGATAAATGTACCGACCTGCGGCCGATTTTTTCTGAATACGGCCTGCTGCGCTTCCGCGTAGAAGTAGAAGTGCGCTGGTTACAGCAGTTAGCCGCCCACCCTGGCATCCCGGAAGTTCCGGCGTTTTCTGATGCAGCCAATGCGCTGCTGGACAGCATTGTCCGTGATTTTAACGAAGCCGATGCAACCCGTATTAAAACCATCGAGAAAACCACCAATCACGACGTGAAAGCGGTGGAATATTTCCTGAAGGAAAAAGTAGCGGTTAGCGAAGAACTGAATGCAGTAACTGAATTCATTCACTTTGCTTGTACTTCTGAAGACATCAACAATAATTCTCACGGTCTGATGTTAAAAGCGGCCCGTGAAGAAGTGATTGCCCCTTACTGTGAAAAACTGATCGCGGCGATCAAAGATTTGGCACACAACTATCGTGATATGCCAATGCTGTCGCGCACGCACGGTCAGCCCGCTTCGCCAACGACTCTGGGTAAAGAGATGGCGAACGTGGCGTACCGTCTGGAACGTCAGTACAAACAGATCATGGCGGTTGAGTTCCTCGGCAAGATCAATGGTGCGGTTGGTAACTACAATGCTCACATCAGTGCTTACCCAGAAGTCGATTGGCATGCGTTTGCGGAACAATTCGTGACTAGTTTGGGTCTGACCTGGAACCCGTACACCACACAGATCGAACCACACGATTACATCGCGGAACTGTTTGATGCGATTGCCCGCTTTAACACCATCCTGATCGACTTCGATCGTGATATCTGGGGTTACATCTGCCTGGGTCACTTCAAACAACGCACTATTGCCGGTGAAATTGGTTCTTCAACCATGCCGCATAAAGTTAACCCGATTGACTTCGAAAACTCGGAAGGCAACTTAGGTTTAGCTAATGCGCTGTTTGGTCATCTGGCAGCAAAACTGCCAATTTCCCGCTGGCAGCGTGACCTGACTGACTCAACTGTGTTGCGTAACTTAGGTGTTGCAGTGGGTTACTCACTGATCGCGTATCAGGCTGCGCTGAAAGGCATTTCTAAACTGGAAGCCAACGAAGCGAATATGGCTGCTGATCTGGACAGCAACTGGGAAGTATTGGCTGAGCCAATTCAGACCGTGATGCGCCGTTACGGCATCGAAAAGCCGTATGAGAAGCTGAAAGAGCTGACCCGTGGTCGTCGTGTTGATGCGGCTGGTATGCACGAATTCATCGACACGCTGGCCCTGCCAGATGACGTGAAAGTGGAATTGAAAAAACTGACCCCGGCGAACTATATCGGTCGTGCAGTACAACTGGTCGATGAATTGAAATAAATTCTGAAAACAACCGTTGAATGATAAACCAGAGGCATGCCAACGCATGCCTCTGTTGTTTCTGTGGAAAAACTTACATCCGCCGCATATTGATATTCATGATCTGAATACGATAGGCAATCTGGCGTGGTGTCATGCCTAATAAACGCGCCGCTTTGGCTTGCACCCAGCCACAACGTTCTAACGCGGCAATCAGACGTTGACGTTCATCCAATTGTGGATCAGTGAAATCAACATCGGTGGCAATGGCCGGTTTGCTGACCGCTACAGGTGCACTGAAACCAGTTTGTGGACGTTCGTTAGCATGAAACAACACCACATCACGGTCGATCAAGCCAGTTTCTGACATGATGGTGGCACGCTCCAGACAGTTTTCCAGTTCACGCACGTTGCCCGGCCAGTCATGCCCCATCAGCATACGGATCGCACCATCGCTGATTTTAATTTCCCGCCCCTGTTTTTCTGACAGTTTTTGCACTAAGAATTTAGCCAGTTCAGGAATGTCTTCCAGACGCTCGCGCAGTGGCGGCAGCTGGATCGGCATAACGTTCAGACGATAATAGAGGTCTTCACGGAAATTGCCTTTGCGCACTTCATCTTCCAGATTGCGGTTGGTCGCGGTGACAATGCGTACATCCACTTTCAGGGTGTCAGTGCCACCGACGCGCTCCATTTCCCCTTCCTGCAAGATACGCAGTAATTTGGCTTGGAATGAAGCACTGATTTCGCCGATTTCATCCAGGAACAGTGTGCCACCATCGGCCATTTCAAAACGGCCTTTCCGCTGTTTCACCGCACCGGTAAAAGCCCCTTTTTCATGCCCGAACAGCTCACTTTCCAACAGCGTATCCGGCAGCGCCGCACAGTTCAGTTTGACAAACGGCCCGTTCACCCGTGGTGAGTTGTAATGGATCGCGGTGGCAATTAACTCTTTACCGGTACCACTTTCACCCCGCACCAGCACGGTAGTATCCCATTTCGCCACCTGACGAATGGAATCAAAGATCTGCCGCATCGCTTGTGTCTGACCAACCATATTGTCGAAACCATATTGGCTACGAACTTTACGGCGCAAACTGTCACGCTCCGTTTTTATCGCTTCATGTTCGGTATGTACCTTACCAATCAGACGTACAGTCTGCCCGATCAGGTTCGCCACCATTTCCATAAAACGAGTGCGGGCTGGCAGCTCGGTTTCATCCAATGACTGCGGTTGTGCAGCTAACACCCCAATCGGCTGGCTGTCCGCACCGGGGATCGGCACACAGATGAATGGCAGCGCATAATCATACAAATTCAAACGATCAAGAAACCGCGGATCATCCGCCACCCGCGGGATCACCAGCGCATGGCCCTGATGCATTACGGTCCCCATGATGCCCTCGCCCATACGGTAGCGAACGCCTTTCACATCTTTTACCACTTCCGCATCAATGCCGTGTACAGCCTGGATAAACAAGGCGCTCCGGTTGTGATCAAACAGAGAAACCAGACCATATTGCATGTGTGCGATATCACTCAGCGTTTGCAAAGTACTGCGTAACGTTTCTTCCAGATCGAGTGAGCGACTCAGCACGATACTGATCTGGTGTAACGCATTCAGCTGCTGCTGCATGCTGAGGCTTTTGTTTCCATTGGCGGAAAATAGGCTAGCGTGCGTATTCATTTTTTATCCTCCCTGATAATGGCGCACAGAGGCAGCCTGAGCCGGATACAACTTCCCCCTAAATCACTCGTTTCCACTTCGATCACCCCTCTATGATCGTTAACGATATTTTGTGCAAAACCTAATTCGATAGTGTCGTTACGCTTCCCACCATTGTCGGTTTGTGGTTGTAATAAGCGGTGGGTCGCGGTGACAGCAGGTGCTTGCCCGCTGTCGTGTACTTCCAGACAAAGTTCCTGTTCGTTCTGATAGGCACATAATTTGAGTTGCCCGGCGGATTGGCCGGTGACCGCCTGACAAGCGCGATCAAACAACAGACTCAATGCCGTTAATAAGCGGGTACGTTGGGTAAACAGTTCCGGTAGATCAGCGGCGATGTCCAGTTGCATCAGCACATCGAGATGCTCTAAACGTAGTGTCAGCATGTCGTGCAGATCAGCAAACAGACTCATCAGCTCAAACTGGGTCGGTTCTTCCACCTTAATAGCCGGGCGATATTGTTCCAGTCGTTGTAATGCTTCGTGACCGGCATCTAAGGCAGTCTGGATCGCAATCGCCGCGCGGCTGTCAGGGTTGGCTTCCAGACGTAACGCAGCTTGCAGCATGTTGAGTGGCGCCTGACTTTGTACCATCGCCACATCCAGCGTTTCCCGAATAGCAGAGAACAGGGTTTGTTCTTCCACCTGCACACGCAGTTGTTCCAGACGCGATTGTTCGATTTGCTGTCGACGTTCAGTCTGATCGCTGATCATCAATAATGAACAAGGTCGTTTCCCGTCACCAAAATAAAGGCTCGCCTCTTCATTCAGTTCAGATAGTGGTTGGATCAGAATGCTGAACCAACGCTGACGACCACGGATGGTCAGTGGCCACAGCTGGTCACGATCCGGGCGTTGGGCTCCCGGTGTAAAACCCAGTGCAGTGTAAGGTTCGTTACCTCGCAGGTCAGTGCGTAAGGTTTTGTAGGTCAGGTTGTCGAGAACGACCTTATGATGTTCATCAAGCACGGCAATAGCGGTTGGGGCGGCATCGAGCACCGCTTCAATCATCGCTTTTTGGTTATGCACCCGCTGTTCCAGCGCAAATTGTTCGCTGATATCACGGTGCATGCCCAGATAGTGCGTGATCTGGCCTTCACTATTGACCACCGGCGTGACGGTCACTTCCGCCAGATATAAAGAGCCATCTTTACGTTTGTTGATCAGCCGGCCAGTCCACGGTTGATGTTGAGATAATTGATGCCACATCGCCTGATAACGCGATTTCGGGGTTTGCTGGCTGGCCAGAATATTGTGGTTTCGATATTGCAGCTCACCGCGCTTATAGCCGGTGGTGCGACAAAAAGCGGTATTACAATACAGAATGTTGGCTTTCGGGTCGGTGATCGATATCCCGACGGACGATTGCTCAACCACACCATAAAACAGTTCCATCGGCAGCACAGAGAGCATTTGCTGTAAGCTGGCACTGTTGATGCAGACCGCTCCGGTGGTCTCAGGGATATAGTTTTGCAGGATGTTCATATCCTCTCCTTTCTTCTCGCGATTATTCGCCAGCTGTGAGCAATCAGACAATTTGTCGGTGTTGATGAATCTGTGATGTGGTTGTCGCCAGACCTGTTTAATAAAAGCAAGAGTTGTTCCGAAAAAATCAATTTGACGCGATCAACTGGCTCGCTTGTCATATCCAGAACAAAACCATACAAAAATTAGGTTTATAACGACAAAAATAGCGGCGTGCTGTCGGCTTTAACGCAATCAAAGTCCGGTTTTGTCAGATCCAAATGCCTCGTTATGGGGCAACGCCTCACTGTGATGCAGCACACAATTTTTGGCATAAGTTTCGCATTTTCCCTTGCATCTGGGTTTAGAAGAGGCAATCGGAATGCATGAACTGCTGCTAATCATACTGGCCAATGGGCTGGTGAATAATGTGGTGCTGTCCCGCTTTTTGGGGCTGTGCTCATTCATGGGGGTGACCAACAAAATCGAATCTGCCATTGGCATGTCGATGGCCACTACCTTCGTTATTACGGTATCGAGCTGTGTCAGCTGGGTGCTGAACTACGCCGTGTTAGACCCGCTCGGGCTCGGTTATCTGCGTCTTATTTCTTTCATCATGGTTATTGCATCGCTGGTGCAGTTAACCGAACTGTTTGTCGCCAAATACAGCCCTGAGTTGTATCGCACACTGGGGATCTTCCTGCCGTTGATCACCACCAACTGTGCGGTGCTGGGGGTGGCGTTGCTGGTGATCGAAGAAGACCTGAGCTTCATTAAATGTCTGTTCTTCTCGTTCAGCTCGGCGTTGGGTTATTCGCTGGTGATGGTGTTGTTTTCCGGCTTGCGTGAACGTCAGGAACGCGCGCAGTTACCTGATTTATTCCGTGGTGTCCCACTCAACTTTATCACTGCCGGCATTCTGGCATTGTCATTTGCCGGCTTTGCGGGTCTGGCGGGTTAAGGAGAATAACGATGATGACTTTACTAGCAGTAGTGGCCATTCCTCTGTTCGCAGCCGTGATCGGTTATGCGCTGGGTTATGCCGCGATCCACTTTAAAGTGGAAGGTGATCCGTTGGCGGAAGCCATCAACGATTTGTTACCACACGGTCACTGTGGGCAATGTGGTTACCCTGGTTGTGCGCAAGCGGCTAAGGCAATGGCACGCGGTGAAGCAGCCCCGACGGTGTGCCCACCGGGTGGTACGGTGCTGGCGCAGAAAATTGCCGCCGTATTAGGTGTCAGCCTGAATGCCGATGATCAGCAAGGCCCCGTTGTTGCCGCGATTGATATGAGCAGCTGCGATGGATGTGGCCGTTGTATCAAACAGTGCACTTACGACGCGATTGTGGGTGCGACTCGTCAGTTACATGGGGTAATTGCCGATGCCTGTACCGGTTGTGGTGCTTGCGTCAAAGTCTGCCCGCACGGTAGCGTCAATCTCTATGCCGACCCCGCATTAACATTGCAAGTCAGCAAACCAGGAACCAGCCCAGCAGGAGAATGGAATCATGCTTAAGGCCAAGATCAAACCGCATGGTGGTGTGCATCCTGATGGACATAAACATCTGACCAGTCAGAGCCCGATCAAAGCGATGAAGCTGCCACGTCGCTTAATTGTGTCGCTGAAACAACACACTGGCGCCCCTGCCGTACCGGTGGTGGAAGTCGGTGATCGAGTGATCGGGAATCAATTGCTGGCCAAAGGTAATGGCCGTGCTTCATCACCGGTGCATGCACCACTGGCGGGTAATATCACCGAAATCAATCTGGATAAACAGACCATCACTATCAAGGTCGATCAGGATAATCAGGAAAGCAGCAAATCGCTGATGCGCTATGAAGAGCTGCCGGAACGTGATGCATTACTGTCGCTGATCGAACAAGCCGGTATTGTCGGCATGGGTGGTGCGATGTTCCCGGCCGCCGACAAAATTCGCATGAGCCTGCGTTTCCCAATCGAAACGCTGATCATCAATGGTAGTGAATGTGAGCCTTACCTGACCGTCGATGACCGCCTGATGCAGGAACAAGGTGAACAGCTGATTGGTGGCATTCGTTTTCTGAAACAGATCACCAAAGCCAAGCGTGTGTATATCGGTATTGAAGATAACAAACCCGATGCATTGGCAACCCTCGATGCCTTGTGTGAATTAGAAGCCGATATGGATGTGGTGGCATTACCGGCTTTATACCCGATGGGCTCGGCCAAACAGATGATCGAAGCTGTAACGGGTATGCAGATCCCACAGGGTAAACGTTCCACTGAAATGGGCGTACTAGTACAAAACGTCGGCACCTGTATTGCCATCTTTAACGCCATTCGCTTTGAAAAACCACTGACCCATCGTGTCGTGACGGTCAGCGGTGGCGCGATTGAAGAACCCACCAATCTGATGGTACCAATTGGTACGCCAGTGTCTGAGCTGATCGAACAGTGTGGCGGGTTGAAAGAAGATGCCGCCCGTATGGTACTCGGTGGCCCCATGATGGGCCGTGCGATTACCGACATTCATGAACCAGTCACCAAAGGCACCAGCGGTCTGTTATTACTGACACAAAATGAGCTGCCCAAACCACAAGCCAGTGCTTGTGTACGTTGTGGCCGTTGCATGGATGTCTGCCCAATGAGCCTGCCGCCGCTGGATATGGTCGTTGAGATCAAAGTCGACAATCTGAACACTGCAAAAAATATGGGGCTGGAGGAGTGTCTGTTGTGTGGCTCTTGTTCCTATGTCTGCCCGGCTGCAATTCCGCTGACACAGTATTTTGACTGGGGGCAACAAGAGCTCAACCGTCAGTGGCGTATGGAACAAAAAACCAAACGCACTTGTGACAACAGCGCCGCACACCGTGAACGCATGGAACGTGAAGCCGCAGAACGCGAAGCTGCTAAAGCAGCCAAACAACAAACACGACGTCCATCTCGTCGCTCAACTACATCGCAGGAGGCATCATGACTCTAATGGCCCCACATGCACACGAAGGACTCACCATCCAGCGTGTGATGTTTAAAGTTAACCTGGCGCTGATCCCCGCCGCGCTGTTTGGCGTGTTGCAGTTTGGGATGCCCGCGCTGTTTTTGATGCTGACCTGTGTGTTCAGTTGCTGGCTGTGTGAGTTGATCGCGTTAAAGCTCAACCCGAAAGCGGGTGGTGAATTGACTGATGGCGCCAGCTTGCTGACAGCATTGATTTTAGGCATGAGCTTACCGCCGCACGCCCCGCTTTGGCTGGGTGCGTTGGGTGGCATGATTGCTATTTTATTCGGTAAACACATCTACGGTGGTTTGGGGCAAAACCTGTTTAACCCTGCCATGCTGGCCCGCGTCGTCTTGTTGATCGCTTTCCCCGTGCAGATGACCCATTGGGTGGAACCGAGTGCCTTTATGGACGGTCAGTTCTACAAGATGGGCGTAGATGGTGTCTCTGGCGCCACGACGTTGGGCTATTTCAAAGAAAGCCATAAACAGAGCTTTGAGTGGATGCATCACCTGATGGGCACCAGCAAAGGCAGTATGGGTGAAACCTCTTCCATTCTGTTGCTGCTGGGTGGTTTGTGGTTGTTACAGCAAAAAGTGTTCACCTGGCATGCGCCGGTGGCAACACTCGCAGGCTGTCTGGTGCCAGGCGCTCTGCATTGGTTGCTGTCTCCTGCATCAATTACCGAGCCTTTAGCGCAATTAACCAGCGGCGGTTTGTTGATTGGCGCGTTCTTCATTGTCACCGATCCGGTCACCACACCGAGCAGCACCAAAGGCAAGCTGGTGTATGGCCTGATGACCGGCTTCCTGATTTACATCATCCGCAGCTTCGGCAACTTCCCGGAAGGTGTTGCATTTGCGGTGCTGTTGACCAATGCCGCTACCCCGCTGATTGATAACTTTACCCGCCCGAAAGCCTACGGCTATCAGATGAAGAAGGAGGGACAATCATGAGTTCCCAGACTGCAACTACTATTCCGTTTCGTGATAAACCCTATACCCAAGGGCTGATCTTAGGCACGTTTACTTTGTTGGTGTGTGTATTTGTTTCCGCCGTGGCATTTGTCACCAAATCACCGATCAAACAACGCCAGATCGAAGATACGCAAAACATGCTGTCGCAGGTTTTTCCAACCAGCCTGTATGACAACCATTTAGGTCAAGAGGAATACACCCTGACGTTAGATGGCAAACCCGTGCATTTCTTTCTGGGTCGCAAAAATGGTGTGCCCAGCGGCATCGTGTTGTTTGCTGACACCACCGGTTATTCCGGTGCTATCAATATGCTGTTAGGCATTGATGCCAATGGCGTACTGACCGGCGTGCGGGTAACCAACCACAAAGAAACACCGGGTCTGGGCGATTTGATTGAACCCGCCAAAAGTAAGTGGATCTTTGGTTTTGAAGGCAAATCGCTGGATAACACCTCACAGAAAAACTGGCATGTGAAGAAAGATGGCGGGGAATTTGACTCCTTTACCGGAGCCACCATCACGCCGCGCGGTGTGGTCAAAGGGGTCTATGAAGGGCTGCAGCTTTTTGCAAAACATAAAGGCGAGATTCTAAGTGTCAAACAGGGAGAGAAATCATGAGCCATTCCGAACAGAGCTACTATGACATCTTTGCTGATGGTGTTTGGCGCAATAACGTTACGTTTGTTCAGATTTTAGGACTGTGCCCTTTGATGGCCATCACCACCACTGCGACCAACGGTGTCGGGATCGGTGTATTGACCATGATGGTCATGACCGGTGCGAATTTGATGGTGTCGTTGCTGCGTAAGCTGACGCCAAATCAGATCCGTATTCCTATTTTCATTGTCATTATCGCGTTTTTGGTAACGCTACTCGATCTGACCATGAACGCCTGGATGCACGATCTACACAAAGTGCTGGGGCTGTTCATTCCTTTGATTGTGGCAAACTGTGCACCATTAGGCCGCGCTGAAGCCTTTGCCATGAAAAACAAACCTTTAGCCGCCGCCATGGATGGTTTTGCCACCGGTATCGGCTTTACCATCGGTGTGACCAGCGTGGGTGCGGTGCGTGAAATCATCGGCAGCGGCACCCTGTTTTCGGGTGCGTCATTACTGCTTGGCCCGCATTTTAAATTTTTGGAAATGCACGTATTACCGGGCTATCACGGCTTTTTGTTAATGCTGTTACCGCCGGGTGGTTTTGTGGTCATGGGGTTATTGCTGGCAGGTATTCGTCTGCGTAAGCGTTTGTTTGCCAAAGAAACAACGCCTGTGGTTGCCATTCAAGCTGGAGGTTGTCACTAATGAAAATCAGTGTTGCGCATGCCCGAGGCGCTAAGGGCAACTGGTATCATCTTGATTTACCCGAACCAATTACTGCGGCAGAAGCACTGCGCGCTTCACCGGTATTCCAGCATTATCCGGATCTGGATTTAGAAACGCACCGCATCGGTATTTTTGGCAAATTCTGTACACCCGATACCGAGTTGAAAGCAGGCGATCGAGTGGAAATCTATCTGCCCGTGCAACGCCAGCCGGATGCCGATGAAGATGAGGAAGAAGATTAATACTCAGGCAAATGATATGAACGAAGAATGGCTCTAAGATAAATATCCTCGTTCATAAAAAGCCTGTTAAAATTCCGGAAAATAATTCTAGCCAACGTTGGCTATTACGAACCACAACCAGAAAAGCTTGTTAAGTTTTCTGGTTGTGGTGTTTCTGGATAAGTTGTAGATGAAAAAAAATACTGTCGTTTCCGGTTTTACCCGCTCTCTCTGTGTACTGTTCACTCTGTTATTGCCCACATTAGCACTCGCTTCTGATGGCAGTGGCATGCCGCAATTAGGTGGCATCCGGATTGAATTTATACTCTTCGCTATCACCCTGCTCGGGGTAGCTTTGTTTCACAACTACACCATGTGGGTGTCATTGGCAGGGCTTTCCGCCATTTTGATCAGTAAATATCTGTTCCTGAATGACTTTTCATTTACACAGCACATTTTTGGCAGCATCGGGCATGAAGGCGAATGGCGAGTTCTGCTTAACTTGATTGGTCTGCTGTTTGGTTTTGCTATTTTGGCCAAACATTTTGAAGAATCGGAATTGCCGAAGATATTGCCTAAATATCTGCCGGATGATTGGAAAGGTGGTTTCGTATTACTGATCATGATTTTCGTGATCAGTGCCTTCCTCGACAATATTGCCGCCGCCATGATCGGTGGTGCAGTAGCCTTTGTGGTGTTCAACAAACGTGTGCATGTCGGTTATCTCGCCGCCATTGTGGCCGCCAGTAATGCCGGTGGTTCAGGCTCTGTGGTCGGTGACACCACCACCACACTGATGTGGATCGACGGCGTTAATCCGCTACACGTGTTACATGCGTATATCGCTGCAGGCACTGCATTAATCCTATTTGGTGTAATGGCTTCTATTCAACAAGACAAATATCAGCGTATCACTAAAGATGCGCCAATCGGTGTGACAGTTGAGTGGAAGAAATTAGGTATTGTCGCGCTGATCTTGGTGTGTGCAATTATTGCTAACTATGCATTAGATTTTCCGGCTCTCGGTGTCTGGGTCGCTATTTTGCTGGGCGCTCTAACGGTAAAAACACCGTGGAATGAGCTGAAAAATGCCGCAGCAGGAACGGTATTTCTAGTTGGTCTGGTGACTTGTGCCTCTTTGATGCCGGTGGATGAGCTACCGCCAGCAACTTGGCTGACCACATTTTATCTCGGTTTTGTTTCTGCCGTGTTTGACAACATTCCGCTGACCAAACTGTGTCTGGAACAAGGTGGTTATGACTGGGGCTTTCTCGCTTATGCCGTGGGTTTTGGTGGTTCTATGTTGTGGTTCGGTTCATCAGCCGGTGTCGCGCTCGCCAACATGTATCCGGAAGCACGTTCTGCTGTAAGCTGGTTGCGTCAAGGCTGGCATGTCGCTGCAGCTTATGTCATTGGCTTCTTCGTATTACTGGCATTATCTGGTTGGGCGCCCCATGCCCCCCATAAAGCCTCGCAGGAAAATATCGTGAAACAAGAAATCACGACCAAGCCTGATGCTTAATCGACAAAGAATAATTTGTTAACCCAGAGACCACCCTTGCGGTGGTCTTTTTTTGCGGTTTTGTCGCAGATTGTGCGTTTTATCACAAGTCACTTCAAACAACCAAAAATAACATTTCCTTTATTTTCAATTAATTAAATAAAAACCAGCTACGGCACCGTTCATGCAGCATAAGAAACAACACCGTATTCAAGGAGAGACACCATGGCTAAAGTCGGCATTTTCTTCGGAAGTGACACAGGTAAAACTCGCAAGGTTGCGAAACTGATCCAAGACGCATTTGGTAGTGATGAAGTGGCCGCCCCAGTGAACATCAACAAAGCCAGCATTGATGATCTGTTGGGTTACGAATACCTGATTTTAGGCACACCAACGCTGGGTGATGGTGCCTTACCAGGCTTAGATTGTGACTGCCAGGCAGAAAGCTGGGCTGAGTTTGTACCGGATTTGGAAGCAGCCGATCTGAGCGGTAAAAAAGTCGCACTGTTTGGGTTAGGCGATCAGGCCAGCTATGGTGACGCCTTCGTCGATGCCTTAGGTGAATTATATGATGTGGTGTCTGAAGCCGGCGCGTCTGTGGTGGGTTTCTGGCCTAACGAAGGTTATGAATTTAACAGTTCTAATGCGTTGGATGGCGATGATTTTGTTGGTCTGGTTATCGATCAAGACAACCAATCCAGCCTGACGCCAGAACGCGTTAAAACTTGGGTTTCCAGCCTGAAAACTGAATTTGCAATCTGATACTCCGTTCTACTACTCGTCAAGTTTTGAGCCGCAGGATCCTGCACCGGCGGCTCCTTTTTCTGTCTTATAGCATTTGTTCCGCTGCCGTGCATTTTACACCACCACCCTGTTTGACGCATAATTACGCTCTCTTCTGACTCCATGGGTTCTTTTCCCAATGGCACATTTGAAACAACACATTGGTTTGTGGCAAGGCACCGGCTTACTGGTTTCCACCCTGCTCGGCTCCGGCGTTTTTATTGTTCCGGCCATGACCGCCAGTCTGGCAGGAAGCTGGTCGTTACTGGCTTGGGTATTAATGGGCGGGCTGATCTTGCCTATCGTTTTTACGTTTGCCTCGTTAGGTAAACGTTACCCCGATGCCGGTGGTACCGCTTTTTTTGTCGAGCAAGCATTTGGCGAACGTGCTGCCGATGCCATCAGCTGGTTATTTTTGTCCGTGATCATGATTGGCCCGCCCGTGGTGATCGTCACTGCTACCGGTTATTTGTGTCAAACATTTGGTCTACCGGAAAGCCAACACGGCATCTGGCAATTTCTGCTATTGGGCAGCATGCTGGGGCTGAATTTACTGAACATGAAAACAGCGGCGTGGATCCAAAGTTTTATCAGCTTTGGCATTTGCAGCACGTTGTTGTTAGCGGTTGGTTTATATCTTTACGGTCATCCTGTCAGTTTACCTGCTACGGCTTTTTCACTGACCAATCTGGCACAAGCAACCGGGCTGATTTTCTGGTGTTTCGTCGGCATCGAAGCGATTGCTCACTTAAGTGGTGAATTTCATCATCCAGAACGTGATTTCCCGCGAGTCGTGATGCTGGGGATGCTCATCGCGTTGGTGTTATATCTGTGCCTGAGCACTGTGCTGCTTTCTTCTGGTTTTTATGGCAATGAAGCACAAAATCTGACCTCAATTATTCAGTTGATGAGCTCCCTCACCGGCCAGACCGGCCATCTGCTGATCGGCTTATTTGGCCTGATGACCTGTTTTATCGCGGTAAATCTCTATATCACCAGCTTTTCGCGCCTGTTTTACAGCATGGCAGAACGCGGGCAGATCCATGCCTGGGCCGGTAAACTCAACCGTTACGGTGCGCCCACCAATGGCCTGCTGATCACCTGCGGGCTCATTGCCATCACCTTATTACTTCGGATGAATGTGCATTTACCGCTTGATGGATTGATCGGTTATGCCAATGGCGTATTTGTATTGATCTACCTTTCGGCTGCGTTGTCGGGCTTGAAACTACTGCCGGGGAAAGAACGCAAACTGGCTATCATGGCGACTGCCGTTTGTCTGCTGGTAGCGGCATCACTGGCACTGCATACGCTATATGCCGCAGCAGTATTGGGGGCTTGTTTATTACACAAGCGCCATCCACAACCCGATAACCAGAAGTAGTTTTAGCGAGGTTGGCACATGGCTTACTCATGTGCCAGCATCCGGCCTACATTCTGGTTTTGTGCTGAATAGCACAGTTTTCCCGCAAATTGTCATTTTCAGCGCATGGCTAAAATGATGAGTAAATTGCTAAAAAAGCTGCATTTACAATACATTGCATGCTAACTAAATGTTTTTGTTACTATAAATTCCAGTTTTAGCCATTAACGACTCTTAACTTTCATGTTAAGAACGTTTATTGCAATGCCAATCAACCTCGCTTTGAGGCTGTTAAGTACAGCGCAACCCTACTCTATTCGTTACGAGGATCCTTGCATGTTAGTAGGAATACCGAGAGAAAGCCTTGCCGGTGAGACGCGGGTCGCTGCGACTCCGAACACCGTTGAGCAACTAAAAAAACTCGGCTTCGACGTGGTTGTCGAGTCTGGCGCGGGTGCACTGGCCAGCTTTGATGATGCCGCGTATGTGGCCGCCGGCGCCAGCGTCGCGGCGTCTGCCGATATCTGGCAGGCCGATATTATTTACAAGGTGAATGCCCCGTCCGATGCCGAAATCGGTCTGATTAAAGAGGGTGCCACCTTAGTCAGTTTCCTGTGGCCAGCACAAAACCCTGAGCTCGTCGCCAAACTGTCGACTAAAAAAATCAATGTGCTGGCGATGGACATGGTGCCGCGTATCTCGCGTGCGCAGTCTTTGGATGCCTTGTCTTCCATGGCCAACATCGGTGGTTACCGTGCGGTGATTGAAGCCGCCCATTCATTTGGTCGTTTCTTTACCGGTCAAATCACCGCCGCCGGTAAAGTCCCGCCAGCTAAAGTACTGGTAATTGGTGCCGGTGTCGCCGGTCTGGCCGCGATTGGTTCAGCGCGCTCACTGGGCGCCATTGTGCGTGCCTTTGATACCCGTTTAGAAGTAGCGGAACAAATCGAATCCATGGGTGGCGAGTTCCTGAAACTCGACTTCGGTGGAGAAGACGGTTCATCGTCTGACGGTTACGCCAAAGTAATGTCCGATGAATTTATCAAAGCGGAAATGGCACTGTTCGCGGAACAAGCCAAAGACGTGGATATCATCATCACTACCGCGTTGATCCCAGGCAAACCAGCACCAAAACTCATCACCAAGGAAATGGTTGATTCGATGAAACCGGGCTCGGTGATTGTCGATTTGGCTGCGGCGACCGGTGGTAACTGTGAATACACCGTACCGGGTACACTGTCCGTGACCGACTCTGGTGTGAAAGTAATTGGTTACACCGACCTGCCAGGTCGTCTGCCAACCCAGTCTTCACAGTTGTATGCGACCAACCTGGTGAACTTAGCCAAACTGTGGTGCAAAGAGAAAGACGGTAACATCAATCTGGATTTCAACGACGTCGTGTTGCGTAACATGACCGTGGTGCATCAGGGTGAAGTGACCTTCCCGCCACCGGCGATTAGTGTGTCTGCGGCACCGAAACAAGAAGCGGCCAAACCCGCCGCGGCGAAAGTCGAAGAGAAAAAACCGTGCAAGTCGAAAAAATGGCTGGGCGTGGTGGGCTTAGGTCTGTTTGGTCTGTTAGGCCATGTGGCACCGCCAGAATTCCTGTCGCACTTCACCGTGTTTGTACTGGCCTGTGTGGTGGGTTATTACGTGGTATGGAACGTCAGCCACTCACTGCATACACCACTGATGTCGGTCACTAACGCGATTTCCGGCATCATCGTGGTTGGCGCCCTGTTACAGATTGGCAGTGGCTCGGGTCTGGTTTCAGCACTGGCGTTTGTCGCCGTACTGATTGCCACCATTAACATCGTCGGTGGTTTCACCGTGACTCAGCGCATGCTGAAGATGTTCCGTAAGGGTTAAGGGGAGCTGACATGTCTCAAGGTTTAGTAACTGCTTCATACATCGTGGCAGCGGTGCTGTTCATTGCCAGTCTGGCGGGTTTGTCGAAACAAGAGACCGCAAAATACGGTAACTTGTTTGGTATGACCGGGATGGCGATTGCCCTGGTGGCGACTATCGCCAGCCCAAGCGTGCATGGTGTGGTCTTCATTCTGGTGGCGATGGTCATCGGTGGCGCGATTGGTGCACGTTTGGCACTGAAAGTGGAAATGACCCAGATGCCGGAGCTGGTAGCGGTATTGCACAGCTTTGTGGGTTTAGCGGCCGTTTTGGTGGGCTATAACAGCTTCATCGAACTGTTACCGGCGAACGCCGTGCAACAACTGGTGTTGCCACTGAACGGTTCACCGGAAGAAATCATGGCGGCAGCGCAAGCTGCCATCAGCCAGATTGCGCAACAAACCGCGAATGGTCACGGTCATCTGACTGGTGCCATGCTGAACATCCACCTGACTGAAATCTTCTTAGGGGTGTTCATCGGCGCGGTGACCTTCACCGGCTCTATCGTGGCGTTCGGTAAATTGCGTGGCACTATCAGCTCAAAACCGCTGAACATTCCACACAAACATAAACTGAACCTGCTGGCGGCAGTGGCTTCGTTCCTGCTGATGGTGTTCTTCATCAAAGTCGGTGGTTCTACTTTCGCTATCATCGTGATGACCCTGATTGCACTGGCGTTTGGCTGGCATTTAGTGGCTTCTATCGGTGGTGCCGATATGCCAGTAGTCGTGTCTATGCTGAACTCCTACTCCGGTTGGGCGGCGGCGGCGGCGGGCTTTATGCTGTCGAACGACCTGCTGATTGTCACCGGTGCGCTGGTTGGTTCATCAGGTGCCATCCTGTCTTACATCATGTGTAAGGCGATGAACCGCTCGTTTATCTCTGTTATCGCCGGTGGTTTTGGTACTGACGGTGTAGCGTCTTCATCTTCTGAAGAAGAGATGGGCGAATACCGTGAAATGTCACCGGAAGAGGTGGCTGAGCTGCTGAAGAACTCCAGCTCCGTTATCATCACTCCGGGCTACGGCATGGCGGTGGCACAGGCACAATATCCGGTGGCGGACATCACCCAGAAACTGCGTGATAAAGGCATCAACGTGCGCTTTGGTATCCACCCAGTGGCGGGTCGTCTGCCGGGTCACATGAACGTCCTGCTGGCGGAAGCGAAAGTACCTTACGATATCGTGCTGGAAATGGACGAAATCAACGAAGACTTCCCAGAAACCGACACTGTACTGGTTATCGGTGCCAACGACACCGTGAACCCAGCGGCGATGGAAGACCCGGGCAGCCCGATTGCCGGTATGCCGGTACTGGAAGTGTGGAAAGCACAGAACGTCGTGGTGTTCAAACGCTCGATGAACACTGGTTACGCCGGTGTGCAGAACCCGCTGTTCTTCAAAGAGAACTCGCACATGTGCTTTGGTGATGCCAAAGCGACCGTAGAAGCGATCCTGAAAGCGCTGTAACAGCACCATCAGAATGCAAAGAGGGAGGCTAACAGGCCTCCCTTTTTTATTTATAACTGAAAACCACGTCCTATGGACGTGGTTATCTACTTTTCAGCTCTGTCTATAGATGCTACTCATGGAAAATCCAAATCTGTTGTCCCCACAACCGATAAGGAAAATCCATGAGTAGATTTGAAAAAAGCATTCCATGTGACCTGGTATCGTCAAAATCACATGATTTGGCCCCCTAAGTGCCGTTTCCGTATATTGAAAGGCCATGTACATCTTTTGGTAAAATTACACCTAGGCTATCAGTATCTAAAGTTACGGGGCATTTGAAAGGAAGAACAGCGAGCCGATTGTTCAATAAATTTCCCTATTTGAGAAAGCATAAGTTATGAGGAAATCATTTTTGGGTAAAGGGTTATTGCGTTGACACCGTAGGTGTGAATGCAATAATGATAAAGAAATATGTAAAGTACCAAGAAAAACACGAGCTGGATGATAATCAATTGTCATTACAGAATATCTAAACTGAAAGGCGAAAGTCCTCAGGGCGAGACCACAAAAACAAGACTCTTAAGAAAACCATTTATCATACTTCAGTTAGCTAAAATTTCTTCCTATTTACTTATGCTTGTGATCTTATACTTTTCTTTATCTATGAAGAAAAATCATGAAAACAGGCCACTTATTCGAACACTTTTCTATCATTAAAGACCCTCGCCAAAGCTGGAAAATAGAGCATAAACTATTTGATATTCTGCTTCTGACTATCTGAGCTGTTATTGCTGGTGCTGATAGCTGGGAGGACATAGACGAGTTAGGAAACGAACGGCTGGATTGGCTTAAAAAATACGGTGATTTCGAAAATGGCATTCTTGTACATGACACCATTGCACGCGTGATAAGCCAGATCAACCCAAAGCAGTTTCAGAAAAGCTTTATTTGCTGGATGGCAAAGTGCCATTCATATGGTGAGCGCCTTATCAACAGCCAATAAAGTGGTGTTAGGCCAGCTTAAAACAGCCACTAAATCCAATGAGATAACGGCGATCCCAGAGTTACTTAACTTATTGGAAATAATAGGATGTATTGTCACTATTGACGCCTTGGGATGTAAGAAAGAGATCGCAAAAACCATTCTAGAACGTGAAGCTGATTACTTGCTAGCAGTGAAAGGTAACTAGAGAAAACTGGAAGCAGCGAACAACGTTTTCATTTAGTGAGAGATGTTTTTGGTGATTTATCATTCGAATGGCCTGGATTAAAAACGTTAGGAGTGGCGATCTCATTTCGGCAAGAGGGTGATGATATTCGGGACAAAACCATGTCAGTTCGCTACTACATCAGTTCAGCGAAATGGACCGCGAAAGAGTTTGCCAAGGCGATCAGGGCCCATTGGCAAATCGAGGTTCAATTACACTGGAAACTCGACGTTACAATGAGGGAAAATGAGTGCAGGATACGCCGAGGTGATGCTGCCGAGAACTTAGCCGAATTCAGACATATGGCAATGAATCTGCTGACAAATGAGAAAACTGTGAAAGCGGGAATCAAGCGTTAACGATTAAAAGCGGCACTTAGTCCAGGCTATCTGGCACTAGTCCTTGCGGGGCAAGGGCTTTCGTAATCTTGCCCTGCGAAGGCCTAAGGGTAAGAGCCAAGTACGCCCCTATGGGGCGCTAAAGTAAAAATCCGCCTTCATAGAAGGCGGATTTTTACTTTACTTAATTTCTAGTCATTAAATTGATCCCAAATTTAGATTCAATTCAATATGGTTTTTATCATTGATGCGATTTTTAACCTGCATTATTTTTCTTCATATATAAAGAAAAGTATAAGATCACAGACATGAGTAAATGGGAAAAATTTCAGTTAGCTGAAATGTGATAAATGATTTCCATATAAGTCCTTTTCATAACCTCACCCATCTATATTATATAAATGCTCTAGGCATAAGCTCACCGATATAAATTTAACCGAACTCAAGTTATTTTCGCTGATATAACCTTGGCAGTTCAGGCGATACCGGCTGATAGGCTTCATTAATGTAGTTGTAATACGCGATAAATGACGGTGTGCTGTCTTTATCTTTTCCACCCTGCACTTTTTCCATTCGCTTCAAATTCACAATGATGAATTTCGGTTGATTGCGCTTCAGATCATCCATCATTCTCGCCCGAACGTCATAAGGCGGTGTAACGTTATCAAAATATAAATATGCTGAAGCCGGACGACGTTCGGTCCAAACATAATATTGTGGGATCACACCATCCACCCACAACAGATCGTTATAACCGGAGTGTTGGCGAACATAATCGACCATTTGTGCAGAAACATCATCAAACGGACGGCCTTTCGTTAATCCTCGCCCAATTGGCAAGACCACCATCAAGACAACCAGCGCAACTAACAACGACATAGCCGGTAAATATAACTGACGACTACGGGTGATAAACCACGCGCCCACCAGCAAGATCGCAGCGATGCTACCTGCAGCGAAACTCACCAATAGCTCATGAGTCAGCTTAGGAATGGGTGACTCAAATCGTGACCAGGTAAAGATAATGTGTTGTGCCAGCAAATAACCCAGCAAGATCAGCAAAGTCACACAACCGGCTCGTTGTATGTGACGACAACCAATCTGGCCCGCCAAACCACCATTACGAGCAGCCTGAATAACTATCGGTAGCAATAATATGGCAAAGCTGAAGAACAGGATCTCATAGTGTTCGTAGGTATGACCCGACACCGAGTTAGCCACAATACCCAGCACAATACCGCTCAATTGCATGCCTAACAAAGCGCCCCACGGACGCTTATTTTCCGGCTGACGCAGTTGCTGCCATACCAAACCAATGAAGACAGGCAACAAAATCAGCAAACCCGTTCTCGCCAACCCGAGGAAACCCACCATCAACGAGTGGCCATTTCCGTAGCTGTTACCAAAGAAGATACCAAACGAGTAAAACCAGAAATCAGCTAACACACCGTGCCAGACAAAATAAGCCAGCAGCGGCAAGGTGACGCACAGTAAACCAGCCACACCACTGATGGTCAGCTTGAGTGCATCCAACCAACGGCGTTGCCATGCCCAGTAAACAAACAACGCCAGATAATAGCCGCACCACATGGCCGCATTATTCATACGTAACATAGCAATCAAACCAAACGTTACGGCTGGGATCACTGCATCTTGCCAGCGGAATTGTGTCGCCAATAACATACGGACAAAATAATACTGCGCGATCAGACTAAAGCAGAACGTGTAGTCTTCCGTCATGTTGCCGTAGTAATAACGGTAGGCGTACAAAAACATCCACGCCAACATACCGGTCAATCGACTTAACGGTGCAATGCCCCATAGGGCCAGCGTGCGATAGAGTGCATTCAGCCCCCAGATCAGCAGCACTGTTTCCAACAACCAGATGCCCTGGAAACCACCAATGGCATACCCCACCGCATCCAACAGGAAAATAACCGGCCCTTTAATATCGATCATATCCCGATATATCACGCCGCCGTCGGCCCACATTTTGCCCATTGTCGCGAACAATGAGGCGTCGTAAGCCGGCGCCATACCGAATAGCAGTGGGTTTTGCAGTGCAAACAATAACGCCAATAGCGTGGGCAGTGACCATGCCCGCCAGCTATAAGCTTTGTCGTGCTGCTGCAGAGATGTTTCAGCTGCCAGCAAACTATCACGCCAATCGGCCAGATATTGACTGGCTTGTTGCCAGCGTTGCATTAGTTGCATCATCATTATTCCAAGTTTGCTGTTTTTATTCTGTTGGTTGACGCGTGAGCCAAACCGATTCAATACGGTGTGCTCGAATATCTGTCACGGTGATTTGCCAGCCTTCATATTCAATCACTTCATCGATTGTTGGCAGACGTTGCAGCCATTCCAGCAACCAACCTGCCACCGTATGATAGTGTTCGGTCGCCGCCGCCGGAAACGCCAGCTCACGTTGTAATTCGGTCAGTAACATATCACCACTGACACGGTAACTGCCGGGTGCCAACATGACATATTCCGACTCTTCACCGGTTTCCGGTAACTTACCGGCGATCTCTTCCATAATATCGCGGATCGACACCAGCCCTTCAAAATTACCGAATTCATCAACCACAAACGCCAGATAATTTTTCGCCAGACGGAATTGTTCCAACGCATTCAATACCGAGATGGTTTCCGGTAAACACAACGCTGGCTGGATCAATGATTCTATCCGCAGACTTTTATCTTCCAGCAATTGCGCCAGCACATCCCGTTTACGAATAATGCCCAGTGGTGCATCACGGTTATTGTCGCGCGTGACAACCAAGCGTGAATGGGGCGTCTGTGCCAGTAACTGCAAAATATCCTGCTGTGGCGATGTTAAATCCAGCATTTCAATATCACGACGCACTGTCATCACGGCACGAATTGGCAGCGATGACAGTTGCAGTACACGCGAAACCATGTCTTTTTCTTCTTCACTGAACACGGCATCCGGACGTTTCGATACATGGGTTGGCTCATCATCCTGATGGGTCGAGGTTTCTTGTTTTGCCCCCAACAAACTCATAACCATCTCGGCGGTGCGTTCACGACGACGGATCTTACCTTTAAACAGTTTTTCGTGATTAGCCCGCGCCAGCTGATTGAAGAATTCGATCAGTATCGAGAAACCAATAGCAGCATATAGGTAACCTTTTGGTACATGGAAACCCAGACCATCGGCCATCAGGCTAAAACCAATCATCAGCAGGAAACCCAGACACAGGATCACCAGCGTCGGATGACGGTTGATAAACAGGGTCAGTGGTTTGCTGGCCCACATCATGATAGCGATCGCGATGGTGACGGCCAGCATCATGACGGTCAGATGATCGGACATCCCAACAGCCGTAATAACGGCATCCAGCGAAAAGACGGCATCTAACACAACAATCTGTGTCACTACGACCCAAAAGCCCAGATACACAATTTTCTTATCGTCGCTATGCAATACGCCTTCAATGCGGCCGTGTAATTCGCGGGTTGCTTTAAACAGCAGGAAAAAGCCGCCAATCAGCAAGATCAGATCGCGCCCGGATAAGGGCAGTGACCAGATCGTGAATAAGGGTTGGGTAAAACTCACCATATGCGACAGGCTGGCCAACAGGCCAAAGCGCATTAACAATGCTAACGCCAGACCATAATAACGGGCCCGATCTCGTTGCTCAGGGGGAAGTTTTTCCGCCAATATGGCAATAAATAACAAGTTGTCGATGCCGAGAATGATCTCAAGCACAACCAGCGTTAATAAGCCCAACCATGCGGTGGGATCCATCATCCATTCAAACATTTTGCGCCTCCGGATTGGCAGAATAAGCGCTCAGTTTTACAGACAGATGATCGGCATCTGACGGTAATTCAGACTCGATGGCTGAAACACCTGAATAGCGGGGAAAAGAACAAAAAAAACAAAACTTAGCTGAATAGTAGTCAGAGTGGCGACTGCTATCGTCCATAAATGGCCTCATTGGTTAACCAGACGGCTCTAGCGTATTGGCAGAACCGGTGCGGGTCAAGCAAGAGAAGGAGCATCCACCTGAGATGCTCCAAAATATGCCGTAAATTAGATCATATTGCTCAAAATCAGCGTGCCAGCCAGACCACAAAGTGCAATCAGGGTTTCCAGAATTGACCAGGATTTGAAAGTTTCCGGAATAGACAGGTTGAAGTACTCTTTGAAGATCCAAAATCCAGGATCGTTCACATGAGAGAAAATCACGCTGCCGGCACCGGTGGCAATGACCATTAGCTCAGGGCTGACACCGGTAGTCGCAATAATCGGTGCCACGATACCTGCGGTAGTCATCGCCGCAACCGTAGCAGAACCTAACGCCAAGCGCAGTGCAGAAGCCACCCCCCACGCCAATACCAGCGGAGAAATTCCACTGCCGTGCATCATGGCAGCAATGTATTTATCAACGCCGCTATCCACCAGCACTTGTTTAAATGCACCACCACCACCGATAACCAGAATAATCATCGCAATCGCACTGATTGATTCGGTAATTGTGGTCATTACCTCTTTCATCTCTTTGCCACGTTGCAAACCAAACGTGTAAATCGCCACTAATACCGACAGCATAGTCGCAATCACCGGGTCACCAAAGAAACCGGTATAACCCAAAATTACAGAGCCTGCTGGCAGTGTCATTTTGGCAATCGCTTGTACTGCCATCAGAATCACTGGAATCAACGCCGTAAATACGCTGACACCAAAGCCAGGCATTTCTGCTTCTGAGAATACTTTTGGATTGTACAAACCGGTTGGAATTGGTTTATCCATTTTTTTCAGTGTCATCGCAAACAGCGGGCCTGCGATAATAACGGTTGGCACAGCCAGAATAATGCCGTACAGCAGCGTTTTGCCCATATCCGCGCCATACACAGCCGCAATTGCGGTTGGGCCTGGGTGTGGTGGCAAGAAGCCGTGGGTCACAGACAAAGCGGCCGCCATCGGCACACCAATATATAACAACGGAATACGGGCGGATGCAGCAATGGTAAACACCAGTGGAATCATCAACACGAAGCCCACTTCATAAAACAGTGCAAAACCGACCACAAACCCGGTGATCACCACCGCCCATTGAATCCGCTTCACACCAAACCAGGCAATCAGCGTGGTAGCAATACGTTGTGCGCCACCGCTGTCCGCCATTAATTTACCCAGCATGGCACCAAATGCCAGCACCAGTGCCAAACTGCCTAATGTGCCACCGACACCGGTTTTAACCGATGCCATTACTTTAGCAATCGGCATTCCTTCTAATAACCCCACCGCCAGTGCTACTAAGATCAGCGATAAAAATCCATTTAATTTAAAACGCAACATCAATAAGAGCAGCAGCGCTACCCCAACAGCAACAATGATTAATGGCATGATGAAACTCCTGTAAACGCGCTGATTGAACACACTGAATTAGAGCTCAGGATGCACAGCGGTGGTGATATTGGCATAATGAAGGTGGCTGCAAACATAGTTGTCTCTCTTAGGGTGATGGTTCGGTTTCAATTTGTGGCGCGCTTCACAAATCAACTTGTTACCGGTAACATGATACCGGTAACATGATAAAGTAAAAACCATCAACCACTGGCAATTATCAAATTTGGGACTGAGGTCAAATTATGGCAGGACAGAGCATTATTCTGATGGGAGTATCCGGATGTGGTAAATCATCCGTTGGCGCAGCTTTGAGTCGCGCAATAAATGCAAAGTTTATCGATGGCGACGATCTGCATCCGCGCGCCAATATTCAGAAAATGGCCGGTGGTAACCCGCTCAATGACGATGATCGTGCGCCATGGCTGGAGCGTCTCAGTGATGCAGCTTATAGCCTGTGCCATAAAAACGAGACCGGTATCATTGTCTGTTCTGCATTGAAACGTCGGTATCGAGACCGCCTACGCGAAGGCAACCCAACCATGCGTTTTATTTACCTGCATGGTAGCTACGAATTAATCGAAGCCAGAATGATGGCGCGGGCCGGTCATTTTATGCCCTCTGGTTTGCTAAAAAGCCAGTTTGACGCATTAGAAGAACCGAACGCCGAAGAATCCGATGTTTATCATGTCAATATTGATGGTGATTTAACCACTGTGGTCAACCGTTGTGTGGCCGCGTTACAGGGAGAATAACATGCACCCAGTGATCCAACAGGTAACAGAGCGTATTCGTGAACGTAGCGCTGACCTCCGGGCTGACTACATAACACGCATGCAAGCGCAGGCTGCAGCCGGTCGCCCTCGCGGCACACTGGCTTGCGGAAATTTAGCTCATGTCATTGCCGCATGTTCGCATGCGCAAAAAAATACATTGCTGGATATGACGCGCGTTAACGTCGCCATCGTCACCGCCTATAACGACCTGCTCAGTGCGCATCAGCCGTATGAACATTATCCGGAGCAGATCAAAGCAGTGCTGTCTGCCACAGGTCACAGCGCGCAGGTCGCCGGTGGCGTACCAGCCATGTGTGATGGTGTCACACAAGGTCAGGCGGGCATGGATCTGTCACTGTTCTCACGTGACGTGATCGCGCAAGCCACTGCCGTTTCGCTCAGTCACAATGCATTTGATGCTACTTTACTGCTGGGGATCTGCGACAAAATCGCCCCCGGCCAGCTGATCGGCGCCCTCTCGTTTGGTCATCTGCCCACTGCTTTTGTGCCTGCCGGCCCGATGAGCACCGGCATCAGTAATGATGAAAAAACGCGCATTCGTCAGCAATATGCGGCGGGTGAACTTGGCCGTGAGGCCTTGCAACAGATGGAAAATCAGGCTTATCACAGCGCCGGAACCTGTACCTTCTATGGCACGGCTAATACCAATCAACTGGTGTTTGAAGCCATGGGCTTGATGCTGCCTGGCTCGGCGTTTATTGCACCAAACAGCGAGTTGCGTCAGGCATTAACGAATGAAGTAACGGCTTTAATGCCAACACTGGTGTCCGGTTCCACCCAATATCGTCCGCTGTATAAACTGGTCGATGAAAAATCATTAGTGAACGGTCTGGTTGCACTGCTGGCATCAGGTGGCAGTACCAATCACACCATGCACATGGTGGCGATTGCACGTGCGGCGGGTCTGATTTTGACGTGGGATGATTTCCGAGATCTGTCAGATGTGGTGCCATTACTGGCCAAGGTTTATCCAAATGGCCCGGCTGATATCAATGCTTTCCATCAGGCGGGCGGTGTTCCATTGCTGTTACGTGGTTTGGCGAAACGTGGCTTACTGCACATGGATACCACACCACTGACGGGCAACATGGAAGATTATCTGCAACATCCGCTGCTTAATGACAAACAACTGACATGGCAACCCGCCACCACCAGCCAGGATAAAGCCGTGCTCTCGGATGACGATGCGGTCTTTAATCAAACCGGTGGCTTAAAAGTGCTGTCAGGCAACTTAGGCCGTTGTGTCATGAAAGTCAGTGCGGTGGCCGAGCAATACCACTATATCGATGCGGAAGCGGCAGTGTTCGATTCCCAGCATGATGTGGAGGCTGCTTATAAAGCCGGTGAATTGAATCGAGATGCCATCATTGTCGTGCGTTTCAACGGCCCCGCCGCCAATGGCATGCCTGAGTTGCATAAACTGATGCCGATCCTCGGCAATTTGCAAAAAGCCGGTCATAAAGTTGCGTTGGTGACCGATGGTCGTTTATCCGGAGCGTCCGGCAAGATCCCGGCAGCCATCCACGTGACACCAGAAGCTGCCAAAGGTGGCCCACTGGCACAACTGCAAAACGGCGATCGCATTCGTCTCGATGCCACGCATGGCACCTTACATGTGCTCGACGATATTCGTCAGCGCCCATTAGCCAAATCGAATCTGTTTGCGCAACACCATGGTTTAGGCCGCGAATTGTTTGGCGCATTCCGTCGCGTTGTTTCCAGCGCGGAACAAGGTGCTTCGATCTTATTTTCCGATAACGATTTTTAATGAAGGATAACAGCAACATGAATTGGACACTTTCTCCTGCTACCGTATTTGCCGCATCACCGGTTGTACCCGTGATGGTAATCGACGATCTGGCGCATGCCGTACCGATGGCCAAGGCTTTGGCTGCAGGCGGTATTACTGTTTTTGAAATTACTTTGCGTACCCCCGTTGCGTTAGATGCCATTCGCGCCATTCGTGAAGCGATGCCCGAGGCTTTAGTCGGTGCCGGTACGATCCTGAATCCACAACAATATGATGATGCCGTAGCAGCCGGTGCACAGTTTATTATCTCTCCGGGCTTTACCGACAAACTGCTGACCCATGCTGCTGCCAATGCCGTGCCGTTGATCCCCGGTGTCAGCACTCCATCAGAAGTGATGACGGCGCTGGATCTGGGTTACACCCATCTGAAATTCTTCCCGGCGGAAGCTAATGGTGGTGCACCAGCGTTGCAGGCCATTTCAGCACCATTAGCACAGATAAAATTCTGCCCAACCGGCGGTATCGGCCCGAAAAACGTCGCCGCTTATCTGGCACTGAAATGCGTTGCAACCGTGGGTGGTTCCTGGATGATCCCGGCGGATAAAGTCAAAGCCGGCGATTGGGAAAGCATTACTGCGCTGTCAGCAGAAGCGGTTGCGCTGATCAACGGCCTGAAAGGGTAACTAGTCAGATAGCCGAAAGTAAAACACAGACTCGCTGTAAATCCATCCATGGACGCTCGACGGCGGCATCCTTGCCGCCGACGGTCTGCTTATTTACTTCCGGCTATCTTCTTTACTATTGAGTTGTAACATCGAATAACACGTCCGTGTTTTATTACCTACTGCTGGCGTCAAAAAAACCAAAAACTAAATACTCTGCCCCGCCGACAACTCAAAACCTAAATCAATCACCGGCTCAGTTAATGCCACCCCATTGATCCGCGCCAGCAATTGTTCTGCAGCTACGCGGCCAATCGCTTCGCGTGGCGTGATCACGCTGGCCAGTTTCGGCACCATTGCCTGACCAATGTCATGACCGTGGAACCCCGCCACGCCAATCTCTCCGGGCACTGCAATATTTTGTCGCTGGCACTCAAAAATGGCCCCGACAGCTAAGTCATCGTTGGTACAGATCACGCCATCCATATCTGGGTAACGCATACGGGCTTCCGATAGCAATTTAGCTCCCAGTGAAAATGACGATGCGGCATCGGTGGTCATCGTTAGTGGTTCCAGCCCGTGCGCTTGCATCGCAGCAGCATAACCTTCCATTTTCAGCCGGGTTCGCACGTCCATCCGCGCGCCAAGATAAACAATTCGCCGATAGCCTTTTTGCAGCATTAATTCGGTCATCGCATAACTGGCTGCCGCATTATCAAAACCAACGGCTTGTTCCACAACGGGCGAACGAGAATCCATCACCTCAATGACCGGAATACCCGCAGTTTGGATCATCCGTAACGTGCGTTCGGTGTGATAACTTTCCGATAAGATCAAACCATCGACATGATAAGACAGCAATGAAGCAATACGCTCCTGCTCTACCTCTGAGCTATAACCGTAGTGCGCCAGCATAGTCTGATAGCCCGCCGGCTCTGTCACCGACTCGATGCCACGGATCACTTCCGCAAATACCTGGTTGGTCAACGATGGCAACAACACGCCGATCGCTTTGCTTTTGGCATTTGATAACAGATCCGGCGCCCGATTTGGAATGTAGCCCAGCGTATCTAGTGCGACCGCTATTTTCTCCTGTACAGCAGCAGAAACTAGCGCAGGATCTTTTAAATAGCGGCTCACCGTCATTTTGGTGATACCGACAAGATCGGCCACATCCTGTAACGTCGGGCGGCGGGGTTTTTGACTCATCAACTTTATCCAGTAAGACAATGTTACAGTAACATAACAAACCCAAGCGACTACCGCCATAAAGATTACAGGAAACAAACTGGCCGTTAATGTTACAAATCATTAACAAAAAGCGTAAATCAAGGTTATATTGTGATCTGAGTAACAAAAAAGCAGGTCTAACTATGAACCGAATAAATCTCCTTATCAGAACATTTCTGGAATGGGCGCAAAACGTTGGCTTAGTGATCATTGCGATTGCCAGTATTTTTGCCATTGGCACTGAAGTCGTTTCGATGATCAGTTTACAAAAAGTAGCCTTGGCTGATCTGTTGCTGATGTTTATCTATTTAGAAGTATTAGCCATGATTTCGATGTATCTGGAATCCGGCAAAATGCCGATCCGTATTCCGCTTTATATTGCGATCGTTGCGCTGGCGCGTTATCTGATTTTGGATATGAAATCGATGGATGCGTGGCAGCTGGTTGGGGTTTCCGCCAGCGCGTTTTTACTGGCTGTCACCGTCTTGGTGATCCGCTACGGTCATCTCAAGTTACCTTATGACAACGATCATCAGGATAAACATACCGATCTGTAAGCCCCTTCGGCAGTGACTGTGATTAACGCAAACCTGTCACTGCCAACGATTAAACTCCGCACATTAATAGTTATTACCTATTACAATATTACATATTTCCAATTGGCGATGCTTCTCGGTTGTGCCTAATATACATACATAGCAAGGCAAACATGCCTGTTTGTAATACGGAAAATCATCACTTACCAAGGAGCGAATTATGTCACATCAACCTATTGATATCGGGATTGCTGAAAATGATCGTCTGGAAATTGCAGCAGGTCTGTCACGTTTTCTTGCCGATAGCTACACGCTGTATCTGAAAACCCATTATTACCACTGGAACGTCACTGGCCCGATGTTTAATACATTGCACCTGATGTTTGAAACACAATATACCGAACTGTCTCTGGCGGTTGATTTAATTGCTGAACGTATCCGTGCACTGGGTGTGTATGCGCCAGGCACCTACAAAGAATTCGCTAAACTGACCGTGATCCCGGAAGACACCAGCGTACCGAAAGCGCAGGACATGATTAAAAATCTGGTTGCTGGTCAGGAAGCCGTGGTGCGTACAGCACGTTCATTGTTCCCGCTGATTGAAAAAGCCAGTGATGAAGCATCTGCAGATCTGTTGACGCAACGCATTCAGTTACACGAAAAAACTGCATGGATGCTGCGTAGTTTACTGGAATAAGTTAAACGCGAGCACATCATCCGAAACTGGCACAGTTTGCGCAAAGATAATGCGTTAGCTTGTGCCAGCCTGATTTGTTCATTTTTTATTGTATGTTTTGCTGCAATTACGCAGTAATTCAACAATGTCTTTTTACACCGGCTGGTCGATCCTTCACTTAAATATTGAGGAATTAGCCGATGCCCTGCAGCTGTAAACAGAAAAAAAATGCCCCTGCCGTTGCCACTACAGATCGGTATGTCACCTTTGATGGTATTGATTGTGATGGTAATGCGCGCTTATTGATGTCTTACATACGCAAACACATTGATCTGCCGGAAAAGACTAATAAGTTCTGGGAATATTTTAAGCAAAAAGCAGTGGGTGGAAATGGGCCAAAACCCGACGATCTGTTTTTAATTCACAGTAACTTGAATCAGATCAGAGAGTTATTTGAGTTGTATCAAGATGATGAAGCGTTAGCATTATTAGATATCGTTGAAATCGAGTGCTGTTGAAACAACAGAGCCCCTTAACGGGGCTCTGCTTTAAGCTTAATTTTCGCCGTTATACAGCTCTAAATCGGCCGTGGATTCACTCCACTCACGATCGGCTTTGGCATCGTCATTACGCAGGTTGTTCAGGAATGCCAGATAATCATCATTGATATCACCGGTAATATATTTGCCATTAAATACCGATGTTTCAAATTGTTTGATTTCTGGATTACATTCACGCACTGCCGCTTCCAAATCACTTAAGTCTTGGAAAATCAGCCCATCAGCGCGGATCAGCTGACAGATCTCATTCACTTCACGACCATAAGCAATCAGTTCGCTGGCTACTGGCATATCGATACCGTACACGTTCGGGAAACGAATTTCCGGAGCCGCTGAGGCAAAGTAAACTTTCTCTGCACCCGCTTCACGCGCCATATCCACGATCTGCGCCGAGGTAGTACCACGCACAATCGAGTCATCCACCAGCAGCACATTCTTGCCTTTGAATTCAGAAGAGATCGCGTTCAGTTTGTTGCGCACTGATTTTTTACGCTGGGTCTGACCCGGCATAATGAAGGTACGACCGATGTAGCGGTTTTTCACAAAACCCTGACGGTATGGTTTATTCAGCTTCTGCGCAATTTCCAGCGCGATATCGCAAGAAGTTTCCGGGATCGGGATAACTACATCGATATCCAAATCTTTCCAGTCACGCGCAATTTTATCGCCCAGCTTCTGACCCATATGCACACGAGCCGCATACACAGACACTTTGTCGATAAATGAATCAGGACGAGCAAAATACACATATTCGAAAATACATGGGCAATGATCAGGATTATGCGCACACTGTTTGGTCGACAGTTCGCCTTGCGCAGAAATGTACACCGCTTCACCCGGTGCCACATCACGCATCACTTCAAAGCCTTGTACATCCAACGCCACGCTTTCAGAAGCCACCATGTATTCGTAACGACCGCTTTCTTCAGAAGCACGACGACCCAGCACCAACGGACGAATGCCGTTTGGATCGCGGAATGCCAGCAGACCATGACCGATGATCACAGCAACTACCGCATATGCACCACGGATCTGCGCATGTACACGGCTGACCGCCGCAAAAACTTCTTCCGCAGATAAATCAGTACCGACTGTTTTATCCAGCTCATAAGCAAAGGTATTCAGCAGAACTTCAGAATCAGACGTCGTATTGATGTGACGGCGAGTTTGTTGAGTTTGTAAATCGCGCAGTTCTTTCGCATTGGTCAGGTTACCGTTATGGGCCAGCGCAATACCAAATGGAGAGTTGACGTAAAATGGCTGTGCTTCTGCGGCACTGGAGCTACCAGCAGTCGGATAACGCACATGACCGATACCGATATTGCCTTTCAGACGTTGCATATGACGTGTTTCGAATACGTCTTTCACGAGGCCATTGGCTTTACGCTGCTTGAACGTGTTATCACTGATAGTCACGATCCCTGCGGCGTCCTGCCCGCGGTGTTGTAACACCGTCAGTGAATCATATAAGGCCTGGTTGACAGGACTGGTGCCAACAATGCCGACAATACCACACATCTCTTCTCTTCCTCGAAATGCCAATAATCACTTAATAAAACTGGATGAGTGTTTCATGAACTCAAAGAACCAGTTCACCACTACACCAAATTCTGGAATAAGTATGGATTGCTTCCACCAAATTGCATCATGAGCACTGGTAAAAGTATCCATAAAGAACAGCAACGCACTAACAATTAATACGCCACGAATTGCGCCAAAACAAATACCGAGCACTCGATCAGTACCCGATAATCCCGTCTTATTCACCAGTACACTAACAACATAGTTAACGATGGCACCCACAATCAGTGTTGCCACGAACAGCACGGCAATCGCCATACCATTACGCACCATGCTATCGGAAACAGAAGTGAAATAGACGGCTAGATCGCCAAAGAACCGACTGGCGACAAAGAAAGCAGCAAACCAGGTGACGAGAGAAAGGGCTTCTTTAACGAAACCACGGATCAGACTGATCAGGGATGATAAACCAATCACCGCCAGAATTGCGTAATCAATCCAGACCACATGAACTCCCTGTACTCACTAAACTGGCGCGCATTTTAACAGAGAGCATGAGGCATTGCTTGCAAAATATGGTGAACCAGAAAGCGGCAATAAAATTGTCATACACCCGCGTTAGCATGACCGGCATCACACTATTTAATCAGGAATGATCATAGTGATTACCGAACTCGACGTCATTATGGCGCGGTGTCAGATCCAAACTTTGTTTCAGCCTATTTTTGATAATGTACAACGTCAGGTGCTCGGTTATGAGGCATTAAGCCGCGGGCCATCAGATAGTTTATTACATTCGCCTTTGGAACTATTTCGCCAATCAGAATTAGAAGGGCGGCAAGCCGAGCTTGAGCTGCTGTGTGTCTCATTGGCAATGAAACGCTTTGTGACGCAACAATTGAACGGCAAATTATTTGTTAATATTTCCCCTTCGGTATTGCTCACACTGGGTATTGATCCACTGTTGCAGGCAACCCAACAAGCTCGCTTATCACCAGCCTTAGTGGTTATCGAATTAACAGAAAATCATCCCGCTGCTGCCGGTGACAACATTATCGAGATGGTTAAGTCATTAAAAGAAAATGGCTTTATGGTCGCGATTGATGATTTGGGTGCCGGTAATTCGGGGCTGCGTTTATGGTCAGAATTACGCCCGGATTTCGTCAAACTGGATATCTATTTTGCCGCCAACATTGATAGTGATGGTACTAAACGTCAGTTCGTCGCCAGTCTGTGTGATCTGGCCGGTAAACTCGGCTGCAAAATGATTTTGGAAGGTGTTGAGCGCAAAGAGGAATATCTGGTCGCCCGCAAAATTGGCATTCAGTATTGTCAGGGTTATCTGTTTGGCAAACCCGCCACCGTTCCCGCACCGTTCCCGGCAGAGTTACTGGTCGACAGTGAAGAATCTCGTCAGGCGACCGCCCCTCTACGTGAGTTAGTCGTGCATATCCCACCTATCTCACCAGATGTGAATGGCATGAATGCCATGGAGTTGTTTCGTAAACAACCCGACGCTAACTGCTACCCCGTGTTAGATGCGCAAGGTACACCATTAGGCATCTTGAAACGCCATACGTTACTGCGTCATTTTGCTGAGCAGTTTGGTCATTCACTGTACGCCAAAGCGCCGGTCGCCAAGTTGATGGATAAACCCATCATGGTCGATGTGAATCAATCTTTACTGAAAGTCAGTCAATTACTGGTTGAACATGAAGAAGAAGAGGAATTAGACGCCTGGTTCATTATTTGTGAAGACGGTAAATATCTGGGTCTGGGACGCTTACGCGATCTGATGCGCAAACTAACCCAATACAAGCTTACTATGGCACGTTATGCCAACCCGCTGACCTTGTTACCCGGTAATGTACCGATCCAGCGGGCTATCGAAAAAAGCTTACAGGAAAACAAACCCTTCCTGCTGGCATATTGCGATTTGAATGATTTCAAACCCTACAATGATGTTTGTGGCTATGAACGCGGTGATATGATGATCAAGCTGGTCGCCAGATTGTTACGGCAGTATTTTGGCCAACAACATAATTTCATCGGCCATTTGGGCGGTGACGACTTTATTTTGTTGTTACAACAGGATGAATGGATCGCGCCGATTAAAGAGCTACAAGCCGAGTTCCGCCGGCAGCGACTGCATTATTATCGCAATGAAGACATCATCAATAACGGTATTTACAGTAAGGATCGGGACGGGAATCCGCGGAAATTTCCGCTGGTTGACTTATCGGTTGGAGTCTTCCCTTACACACCCGATCTGTCTTTGACTGCCAGCCAGGTGAGTACCACGTTAAGCACCGCCAAACATCGCGCCAAAGGAACACCTGGGCATCTCTATTGTCTTGATAATCAGCGGTTTGATTTCTCTGCCGTATCCGAATCCGAATGCTCGGCACCGGAATTATGCTCAGTGGCTGGATGAAGAATTTTGTCTGGCCTGTTGCAACATTTCCAGTAATTTCGGCTGCTGTTCATGCGTAATACGTTGACCGATAGTCACCGTTTCTTCCTGCAATAACGGAGAATAACGCAGATATTTTTGCCCGGCCGCCGTGCGGAAAAACAGGATCATCTGTTGGATCTCCTGCTCGGTAAAATGAGCATGGTAGGCGATAGCTAACTCAGTACGCATACGCGCCCAAGTCAGATTTTCCTTACCCCATTTCTGTACCACCGGTTGATAACGTGCCAGCTCGGGTTGCTGACGGATCATCTTATTCAACACCTGATGACTGAACAGATTGAATTGCTGTTTGCCACCGATCAGATCAGCCAGTGTCAACGCACTATCTTCCGTGGCAGCCCAAACACTGACACTGACAAAACTGACTAACAACAGCAGGCGGTTGATCCATGTACGCATGTTAATAACCTATCTGATTAACAACTTATCTGAATACCCGCCTGCCAGAATAGCGCCCATTAACGGGCGCGTGAAGCCCCACCACCTTGCTGACGTTGGCTACTTGCCGCTGGGCGTTGTGCTGCCGGTTTGCCATTGGCTGACGATTTACCGTGCGCAGGTTTACCATGAGTCGCTTTCCCTTGGGCCGGTTTACCTTGGGCTGAAGCGCCTGCAACAGGTTTCGCTAACACCGGCTTTTTATTACTTGCCGGGCGTTTACCATTGTTGCCAGCTGGTTTTGCTTTATGGCTGTCATCTGCTGAACGACGTTGCTGTTCCATCGGTAAATGACGCGTCAGAGCGATCTGACCGGTTTTCTGCATTGTGGCCAATTTACGCTGACGGCTTGGTGTTTTGCTCTCTTCGGGGATCAGACAACCCGGCCCTTTACCAATCAGATGACCCCAACCGCGCGCCATGAACTCTTCGCGCAGTTTCGGCCAGTTCGCCGGGTCGTGATAACGCAACACTGCTTTGTGGAAGCGACGACGGATCTCGCCTTTTGCAACAAACATTTTATCCGACTTGTAATCGATCTTATGCAGCGGATCGAGCTCGGTGTAATACATGGTCGTCGCGTTTGCCAGCGGTGACGGGTAGAAGTTTTGCACCTGATCCAGACGGAAGTTATTTTGCTTGAGCCACAACGCCAGATTCACCATATCTTCATCGGTGGTACCCGGATGGGCGGCAATAAAATACGGGATCAGGAACTGCTCTTTTCCCGCTTCCTTGGAATATTTATCAAACAGCTCTTTGAATTTGTAATAACTGCCCATACCCGGCTTCATCATCTTCGATAATGGGCCTTCTTCGGTATGTTCCGGGGCAATTTTTAGATAACCGCCGACATGGTGTTTCACCAATTCGCGCACATAACGCGGATCTTGTACCGCCAGATCGTAACGCACACCCGATGCAATCAGGATCTTCTTGATGCCTTTCAGATCACGCGCTTTGCGATACAGTTCAATCGTTGGCGTGTGGTCGGTGTCCATATGTGGACAGATGCTTGGGAACACGCACGAGGCACGACGGCAGGTTTCTTCCGCGCGAGGGCTCTTACAGCGCAGCTTATACATGTTGGCAGTCGGGCCACCCAGATCGGAAATCACACCGGTAAAACCCGGCACTTTATCGCGGATCTCTTCAATCTCAGTCAAAATCGATTCATGCGAACGGCTTTGGATCTGACGCCCTTCATGCTCGGTGATTGAGCAGAATGAACAGCCACCAAAACAACCACGCATGATATTCACGGAAGTTTTGATCATGTCGTAGGCGGGAATTTTCGCGCCTTTATACGATGGATGCGGCACACGCTGGAAGGGTAAGGCAAACACCCAATCCATCTCTTCAGTATTCAACGGTAATGCGGGTGGGTTCACCCACAATGTTTTATCGCCATGCTGCTGCAACAGCGCTCGCGCACAACCCGGATTAGTTTCGTGATGTAAAATTCGCGAAGTGTGAGCGTACAACACCCGATCGGCTTTTACTTTTTCATACGAAGGCAGCAGCACATAGGTTTTTTCCCATGGCTTCGGTTTTGGTGGCTGCACCACCACCGCTTTCGGTTTTTCGGGCTCAACAGCGGCATCGGTTGCGCAAGGCGCATTTTCCATATACGGATTTGGGATCGGATCAATATGACCAATTTGATCTAACCGTGAAGAGTCGACGCCTTTCCATTCCGGTAGTGGCCCTTTTCTGATCACCGCCGTGCCGCGAATATCCTGCATATCAGCGACGGTTTCACCGCGGGCAAAACGATGCGCAATTTCAGTTAACGGACGTTCCGCGTTACCGAATACCAGCAGATCGGCTTTAGCATCGACCAGCACCGAACGGCGAATGGTTTCCGACCAGTAATCGTAGTGACCAATACGACGCAGCGAGGCTTCAATACCCCCTAACACCACTGGCACATCTTTATAGGCTTCTTTACAGCGCTGAGAATAAACCAAGGTGGCACGATCCGGGCGCTTACCACCTTCATTATTTGGTGTATAAGCGTCATCGTGACGTAATTTTTTATCCGCGGTATAACGGTTGATCATCGAATCCATGTTGCCGGCGCTGACCCCGAAAAACAGATTCGGTTTACCCAGCTTCATGAAGTCGTTTTTATTGTTCCAATCTGGCTGACAGATCAAACCAACGCGGAACCCCTGTGCTTCCAGAAAACGGCCAACAATCGCCATACCGAAACTCGGATGATCAACATAGGCATCACCGCAGACCACAATAATATCGCAACTGTCCCAACCGAGTTGATCCATCTCACTGCGGGACATGGGCAGAAACGGCGCAGGCCCAAAGCATTCCGCCCAATATTTCGGATAATCAAACAGTAAGGTTTCTGGTTGGGTCATATTCTATTTACATCACAGAGAAAAATGGCGGCGGATTATAGCCCGTGTAATCCGCCTTGGCGATGGTTATTTTTTAACCATATAGAGTAAAAGGATATTGCTCCTTTCTTATTTGACTTGATTTCTGATCACCGAAAATTCGGCCCAGAGCGGGTTATGATCAGAAGTATTCGTCGCTTGATTACCCACTGTTTTTAACAGTAATTTGCGGTAAAAAATATGATCTACCGGCCTCGACATCACCAACGCCCGTAAATCAGGCATTGGCAGCGCTTCATCAAAACCACTTTGTCTGGCCAGCGTTAACAAATACGCACTACGTCTATCGCCCCAGGTTGCAAAATCCCCCGCTAAGACAACCGGGCCTGGGTAACCTTTTGCAAGCAGGAATATGCGCTCCATCTGCCGGTGATAAGCCGCCATCGATAATTCAAAGTTGATACCATGCACATTAATCGCCAGTAATGGGTAGCTACTCTCCGCTAGTGGATAGAGTGTCACCAATGCAGATTTAGGAATACGGCTCACCGGCTCTAATTCACGTAATGAGCAGTTATATAATGCCGGTACAGATGAGGCATTTAACACTCCGGTTACTTCGCCTTCCAACCTAAATGCCTGCACTTGCTGCCAGTTAAAATGCGCTTGTTGTAACAACTGGCTTAACGCAGGTCGCTCCATCGCTTCCTGAAACAACAAGATGTCGCTGTGCTGTGCTAAAACCGTGGCTTGTTTTTGCCAATTTGCACGCTGAAATTTATGCAAATTCCAAGTGGTTAACCGAAAGCTTGAAGCAAAACCATTGACCTGCTGACGCGTAGCCGGAACCACGAGCGGACAACGGTCAACCAGCCGTGGCCCCACATTGGTCGATAAGGTTTCCTGCGATGGGATCTCTAAACATCCGCTCAGAAATACCGCAATGATGGCAACAACAAAAAAAGGCAATCTCATTGCTCACCTGCAGCAACTTGTTGCAACCATAAGAGAAGATCGTGAATTTGATAATGGTAACCCAGTTCTGTTTCCACTTTATCCGCACAGATCATTTTGCCGTCATCGTTCATATCACTAAACAGCGGTAGTGGTAATTCGGCTAGTTGGCAGGCCTGCTGATAAAAGGTGGCCCGGGTTGGATGATCAGGTGCCGCCAGATTAAATATGCCGCTGTGAGGCTGCTTTAATAAAGCCATGATGACCCCGATCACATCACGCTGATGTACTAAATTAACGACTCGGCCACCGGCATCCAGTGTTTTACCACTCAGAAAACGCCCCGGATAACGACCCGGACCAATGAGACCGGACGGTCGCAATATGTTCCAGCACATAAATCCAGCTTGTTGTACGCACTGCTCAACTTGCACGAGTGTGGCTGCTTGTGCCGTTTCTGGTTGCAATGGCGTGGTTTCGTCACAACACCCCGTACCACCATAAACCGAGGTCGAACTGATATAAATCAGTCGCTCTACACCGTGTTGTCTGGCTTGTGAAACCAACGACTGTAATGCTAAGAAGTAATGACTGAGTTTTCCCGGTGGGATGGTGATGATCATCACTGGAGCAAGCAAAGCTTCAGGCAATGCCGCTTGTTCATCAGCTTGCCAACAGTGCACATTCATCTCAGGTAACTCGGCCAATAATTGCTGTTGTTTGGCAATTGAGGTGACTGAACCCCGTACGTTGTAACCACTGGCCATCAATTGTTTTGCCAGTGGCCATCCAAGCCAGCCAAGACCAATAATGGAAATATCGCGAGTCATGCTGGCTCCTGACTAGTTAATAACGCAGTCGACGTTCACTGTCGCTCAAAAAATCAACCGGCTGGTTCAGACGTTCCTGATAAATGGCATTAAAGACCATCACGTTCTGCACATAATTACGGGTTTCTTTATACGGAATATTTTCTACCCATAAATCTACCGGTTGACCATTACTTTGATTACGCCATTTACGCACCCGACCTGGGCCCGCATTATAGGCCGCCGCCGCCAATACACGGTTGCCATCATATTGATCGAGCAAGCCTTTGATATAAGCACTACCCAACCGAATGTTGGTGTCGGCATTCGTCAACGAAGAAGGCGATGGCGGTGTTTCCCCTAATTTTTTCGCTGTCAGAGCCGCAGTTGCCGGCATCAGTTGCATCAGACCAGATGCCCCGACTTGTGACTGTGCACGTTCATACATCGCACTTTCCTGACGCGCCAATGCATACAACAAACTGGCATCAACATCACGGGCTTTGGCATAACGGGAAAACATCGACTGTTTCGGCGTCGGAAAACGCAAAGACAGGGCATTTTTTGCTTTGGCGCGAATGCTGGCCTGAATGCCCAGATGCGCCCAGCCACGCTGTTGTGCTACCAGCCCTAACTGTAGTTTGTTTTCATAAGGTGATTGATCGAGCAGAAACAGCCATTCATTACGCGCCATACCGGTTTCATCTAACGCAATCAGCTCTTCAATACGCAGTAACGCCGGCCATAACCGGGTTGCCTCACGCCAGTCATACTCTGGTTCCAAATTATCTTCGGTAATATGGATCGGCATTCCCGACTGAATCGCGGCCATAAAACCGTAATAACTGCGATCATAACTGGCTTGCTGGAACAGAGCGTTGGCATGCGCTTTATTACCCAGCTGCTGTTCCGCGCGCGCTAACCAATATGACCAGTGGATATCATCGCGTCCGGCACGCGGCATCAGGTTGATCCATTTTTTAATGGCTGGCCAGTCCATTTCTGCCAGTGCTAAACGAACGCGCAGTTCCAGCAAAGAATTGTCCCGTAATTGCAGCAGGCTATTATCTAGCCACGAACGGGAGGTTTTAATGCGTTCCAACATCATGTCACGGGCGATTTGGGTTTTAACAGCAACCAAATCGGCTTCACTGAGCTGATAACGCGCTTTTATGCCCAAATAACGCGATAACACAGCTTCAGTGCTGTTATCCGCCCAGCGTTGTAACGCTAAACCGGCAATTTGTCGGGTTTTACTGTCACTGGCGACGGGTAATAACGTTTCGACCTTTTCTGGCTGCGCATACACAGAAATCAGTTTACTGGCGTAAAAAATATTATTGCTGCTCGTCATTTGTTGCAGCAGATGGTTCATCAACCGAGGTTCGTCTGCTTTAAACGCGAGAACCATACGTTGCCATATATCTTCTTCTGTCATTCCACCCGCTTGTTTCCATAATGAAAATAAGCTGTCACAGGTGGCTGGGCGAGAATGGCCATAAAACCAGATGCTACGAGCAAATTCAGCGGCTTTATCTGTTTGCCCGGTTTGATATTGCGCCATATACCAAGCGCAACGTAACGTCATCGATTGCGGTTCGGTCGGCTGCAGTTGTAAATATTCTTTCCACAGATTGTTTTGCATCAACAGATAGGCATAACTTTCTGTCAGCCGGCTGGCGAGATAACTTTGCGGATATTGCGCAACAAAATGCTGCACCTCATTCAAACGAGTGATATCCGGCGACGTGGAGAGCGCATAATAATCAAGATAAGGTAATAGCGGATAGTCAGCTAGCTCTTCTTTCGCAGAAGCCAGCGAGCTGAAATTGCCGTTTTTGAGTTGTTGCAATATGGTCGTAAAGCGGGTGCGTTCAGCAGTCAAAGAAGATGATGCCATGACATTGAATGCCATCAAACTACCGAGTAATAGCACAACTATTCGCGTTTTCATGAAAATACAATCCATTCCGGGTATTAACAACAGCACAACTCCGGCTGTAACCGAAAGATTATAAACTCAGCCTCAAGGTGCTGATAGCGAATTTACTGCTTACTGGCAGACTTATTTTTTACGAAGATGATCTGACGCATAGATAGACATCACATCGGCAGATAACGGCTTACTTGCCAGATAACCTTGATAGAAATGACAAGATTGTTGCTTCAGAAATTGCAGCTGTTGACGGGTTTCCACGCCTTCAGCCGTGACATTAAAACCGAGATGGCGTGCCATAGCTAACACCGCTTCCGCAATCGCCATATTACTGACATCATTGGGGATGCCTTTAATAAAGGTTCGATCAATTTTAAGTTCATTGACCGGCAACCGGGTCAGATAACCCAATGATGAATATCCGGTCCCGAAATCATCAATAGAAAAACTGATCCCGATCGATTTCAGTTCGGTCATCTTTTGAATAGTATCTTCCAGCCCTTCCAATACCACCGATTCGGTAATTTCCAGATTCAGAGCTTCCGGTAACATGCCGGTTTTATCCAGCACTTCGTAAACACGTTCGGTAAATTTAGAGTGGTGGAATTGTTTAGCGCTCACGTTTACAGATAATTGCGGCAGCTTAATATCCAGCGCATACCAATGCATGTACTGATGGCATGCCTCTTCCATTACCCATTGACCAATATCGATGATCAGATCTGTTTCTTCAGCAATAGGAATAAATTCAATTGGGCTAATCATGCCGCCTTCCGGCATTTGCCAACGGATCAAGGCTTCTGCGCCGATCAGTTCACCCGTTGCAACCATATGCTGCGGTTGATAGTGCAATGATAATTCGTGATTCCGTAGTGCATCACGTAACTGGTTGTGAATTCGTAGTCGTTTATCCACCTTACGCTGCATGGTGGCATCAAACGCGCGCACCGTGCTACGGCCATCGGCTTTTGCCTGATACATCGCGGTATCGGCTTGTTTTAATAAATCAGCTGGCGTCTGATGACGAGTCGGATATAACGTCATTCCAATACTGGCACCTAAATGCAGAACTTGTCCGGCATAATAATAAGGTGCAGAAACAGCTTCGATAACTTGTTCAGCCAATAAGGTGGCATGCATTTCTGCCTGCGGAGGGTTGCTGGATAAACCAGGTAATAATGCGACAAATTCATCGCCCCCCAAACGAGCCAACTCGTCGTTTTTAGTAAAAAAGGGTTTCAGCCGTTCGGCAACTTGCTGTAACACCCAATCACCAGCCGCATGCCCCAGCGAATCGTTGATATTTTTAAAATGATCCAGATCGATAAACAGTAAAGCACCGACCTCATCTTGCACTTTAGCCTGTTCAAACAAAACGTTTACTTGTTCCAGTAAACGACGACGATTAGCCAATCCGGTTAATTCATCGTAATAAGCCAGCGCCTGGATCCGTTGACTGCTCCGCACCCGTTCGGTCAAATCATCAATACTAATGACATAATGGCTGAAACGATTGGTTTCATCCTGTACCGGTGTCCACGTTTCCCATTGCGGATAGAGATCGCCGTTGAGCCGTTTGCGCTCCACCTCACCACGCCAGTGCTGCCCTTTTAATAATGCATCACCTTGCTGTTCCGAGAACGACCAGATTTCTTTGCCTAGTTCACAACCTATCGCCTGTTCCGCGCTGATTCCGGTAATGTCGGTAAACGCTTGGTTAACGCGCATAATAGTTAAGGTCGGATCAGTGATGATGCAGCCTTTATTGGTATCAAAAGCAACTGAGGAAAGACGCAGTTCGGATTCCGCCTGATAGCGGATCAATTCAGCTTCAATACGAGTCAATAAGGGTTGTAGCGCTCGAACAAGCTCATCAGGATCAGGGTGCTGATCTGCAAAAGTGAATGAGAGATGCCCAATGATTCGTTGCTGATTATGCCGTAGTGGCACTGCAATCAGCCATTTTGGTTGGATCAGCATCGTTGCCGGTAAATCAGGCATCGATTGGATGATCCAATCATCAGCCAGATAAAGCAGACGACAACTACTTTCTTGCAAGGGATAACGATGATGTTCTAATGCAATTGTGGCACCACAACCGGCAATAATACGCACAGACGCGGCTCCATGCCCGGCCTGCAATAATTCCCCGATCCAAACAGCATCCGCACCTATTTCATTGGCCAGTTGTTCAACTAACTCGGTAAAAAAGAGCCGTCCTGTTTTGGTGGCTAATTGATAGGTCAGTTTATGTAGCCGTTGTTGCCATAAGAGATGTCGCCAAGCGCTCGCATCGGGTTTCAGCATAAGTAACGCTTGTTCAGCTAATGCGACAAAATGGTTAACCAAGGCGCGACTATTTACTGGCCAATCGTGATCTTGTTCTTTTCTACAAACCAACATCCCTTGCGTATCATCATCACAAACCACGCGCGCCATAATGATATCGACAGGTTCATGACCAATTGGCGTGTTTCGCAATCGGATATCTAGATGCGCATTGGGAAATTCTAAAACAGAGGTATGGTTAAACGCGTCCGACAACGCCGATACCGTATCAATTGGAATAGAAAGACCGATTCGCTCAGGATGAGGAATATCTTGTAAGCAGATCACTTCACTACGGGCAGGATGCAGCAACCAGAAAGTCACTTTTCCAGCATGTAATAGGGTCTGCATCATTTGACATAGCTGATGGATGTGCGTCTCAAAAGCAGCTACCGACAAACTATCCGTATTTTTATGAGATAACAGACTTGAAAACGGGGCGGATAACATCATGTTCGCTCTATAGCCTGCTCTTATACGATCTGGCACAGAAACTAATGCATAGCACTAGTCATTTCATTCAATGAACTATGACATAGATACTCTTTATCTGGCAAGCCCGCACACCGCCTGCTATGCGCAGGGATCACACATTAGGCAATCCTCATATCACGAGCTTCATTTAGACGATCTCTGTCACAGATTTACTTCCTCAAAACACTATTCTTAACACGTGGGTTGTAGAAACAAAGCAGGAGGATGCGAATATGCTGATCGAAATTACCAGCAAAATTATTGATGTAACCCCATCCATCCGCGAGTGTATCGCTTCTAAATTTGAGAAGCTGGAACGCATGCAGATACCAATGATTTCTCCACATGTGTATGTTGGCAAGGAAGGTGAACAATACGTTGTAGAAGCTAGAATTCAAATCCCTTTTGGCAAACTGTTTGCCGAAGCGGAGCACTCAGATCTTTATGCGGCAATTAACGCCTTAGAGCAAAAACTGGAACGTCAAATTATTCGACACATTCATCGTCCAGATGCGCGCCGCAACAGACAAGTACAACGCCAAAGTTCAATGGCTGCAATGTTCTGATTTTTCCCTCTGAAGTACCCAACGCGCCTTTAACGGCGCGTTTTTTATTCCTACAGATTTAGCCCATCAGACTTCGGCAATCCCAAGAGCCCGATACAACTGCTGACGTAACAGGTGATATTGCGTTTCAGCACGCAGCAACAGCATTTTTTCGCACCACAACAGGCTGACCACATCAACCACCATCAGCATTTGAATGACCCGGTTCAACTCACAACATCCGCCCGCGGCTTGATAGCTATCAACTAATGCTTGTTGTTGTTGCCGATCAAACTGACCGGCACGGCAGATCCCGGCCAGTTCAAACGCTGGATCCCCCAACGCCGCATACTCCCAATCAACTAACCACGGTTTCATGCCCAGCAAATTGGTTGGGTTAATATCGTTGTGGCAAAACACGGGGCATATCACCGGCAGCGCATGCAACATAGCTTGTTGTTGCTCAATTCGCTGGCGTACGGTTTGAGATAACGATGGCAAACCAGCCATCAGTTGCTGCAGGTAATCAGCCAGATCTAAAATTTTCAATCGGGCAGGAATCGCGTGTATTTGTGCGGCTAATTGACCCAGTTGGGTTATGCCTGTTGCCGATGCAAAATACTCCACTTGCCAGGATGGTTCATCGCACCAATCCAAAATCAGTTGCTGCCCATCTGCCGAGTGATAATGGATTTTCGGTAACAACCCCGCCGCTTCTGCGAGTAACAGCGCCTGACGTTCTTGTGCTCTGTCGATGAACAAGCTTTCTGGTTGGGCAATTCCCTGCCGATAAAAATAGCTTTTATGCTGAAGTTGCAGACGGTAGGTGTAATTAGTCAGCCCTTGCGCCAATAACACCGCGTCTGCCTGATGATAAGGTGCTGGTAACGGAAGCATGTTTGCCAACAAACTGTTATTTGCGGACAGATTGTTTATCGGTAAACAGCAACTCGCCCGATCTCAGATCCATCATACTGGTGGTCAATTGATAGGTTCGGCTCTTCTTAACCCGACTGACATTGCCGTATAACATCAAATCAGCCCCGGTTTGTTTTCCCAACTGCACGGCGGTAGAAGGGTTAAGCGCATCTTCACTTTGCTGATATTCCAATGATTGCTGAAAGGCCGCATTTTTTTCTAGTGGGATCAATTTAAACCGCCCCGAACGAGCCAGCTCAGTATGCAAAACATTGGTGATTTTGGCGGTATCTAACGTTGAACCCGTGCTATTGCGGATCATATCGACATATAACGTCGGTGATTTCCCCAGCTCAGCCTTATCACTGCGCTTGATCACCGATGCCGCAGTGCGTTTTGCTAATGCTTGCAAATCCAATGGCCGCGGAGGCTGTGTTACGCCTGTAGATCCCGTAGTCACCGTCTGAGTGGTAGTGCTTTTACCGGCGGGTTTATATAATGTGGTATTACAACCCGTCAGCAGAAAAGCCACCAGCCATAACAGCCAGTGGGGTTGCCGGACACGATATTGTGTTAAGGCCATCATCATGCGTCAGCCTGAACCAGACGACCAATACGTTTACCGCCCAACAAATGCATGTGCAAATGGAAAACTTCCTGACCACCATCACGATTGCAGTTCACCACTAAACGATAACCCGATTCATCGATACCTTCTTCGGCGGCCAGTTTACGGGCTACGGTAAATAAACGCCCTAATGCGACTTCATCTTCTGTTGTCACATCGTTTACGGTTGGAATAAGTTTATTCGGGATGATCAGAATGTGTGTGGGTGCCTGTGGATGAATATCGCGGAATGCGGTCACTAAATCATCTTGATACAACAATTGCGCGGGAATTTCCTGACGAATGATTTTACTGAAAATAGTTTCTTCGGCCATGATGCACCCTTAATCTGACAGAGGTAAAAGAGAAAAAGCTGCACCTATTCTGGCACAGCCTTATATTCAATAAATAGCTTAATGCGTTCAAAGTACTTCGATAGCGCCTTTCCCTACCCCTTCATAAGCCACCACTTTTAATGATTTTTCACCAACCTGTGGTTTTAGCTGATGCGCAATGTAGGTTGCTAATAATTCCACCGTAGTATCGGTATCAATGATTTCACAACTTTCCATCGGGATCGCCAGCTGAAAATCGCCCTGTGCCGACGTGTAGCGGAAAGCATAATGCTGCGGACTCACCAGTTCCTGCCCAGTTTGACTCAATTCTAATTCGGTCACGGGCACCAGATCTTCTTTAGTTCCGAGATAAATATCCTGCCAACGGGTGGCCCAATATTGTTCCAACGCATGATCACGAACATCATCAACCCACAATTCGATCATCGAACGATGACCATGTGCGATGCGCTGACAATTCCCATCATGTTTTTTCAAACCATGTGTGTAGTGATAACTTGGGGTTGGGATCACTTCATGGCGTAACGTAATTTTCAGACCATCGATATTACCCGGCAGTTGTGAGCGGATCAGCGTCAGCAAATATTCAGTGACAGTTTCAACATTGATTTCAGTCGCAGGGATAACTGCAAACGCCTGTTCAGGGCAATTCAAATGAATGGTGTGATCTTCGGCCAGAAAATCCACAAACAGATAACCTGCCGCAGCGGGTTCAATCAAAGTTTCCGCAGCCAGTTTTGGCACCAATAAACGATGGTCGACTTCCGCATCAATGATCGCTTTCAGTTGTTTTTTCACCCGGGCGAAATCAAACAACATGCTCATTTCATTTAGCTCACCGGTCAGCTCAACATCTACCAACCAGCTCTCCCCCACCACGCCCCGATGCGGACATAAATAGGCGGCGTCAATGACGGTCAGATCGCGTACAAATAAAATCATGTGATAGCCCTATTATCTTAAGTACCTGACAGGCGCATTTGCGTTTATCATTATTACAACATTCCTGCTAATAAGTATGTGACTTCTATGAACAGACTGTTAATCAAAAATGCCACCTTGGTCAATGAAGATCGTCAGCAACAAGCCGATGTCTTGATTGTGAATCAGCGGATCGAAAAAATCGCGGCCGATATTCCTCATGATGGCCAAGCACAACTCATTGATGCCACCGGTCTGCACCTCTTCCCCGGTATGATCGACGATCAAGTGCATTTCCGTGAACCAGGCCTGACGCACAAAGGCACATTAGCCAGTGAATCTCGCGCTGCGGTCGCTGGCGGCACCACCAGTTTTATGGAAATGCCCAACACCACACCACAGACAGTGACGGTCGAAGCGCTGGAAGCAAAATATGCGTTAGCCAGCCAAAAAGCGATCGCGAATCACAGCTTCTACTTTGGTGCTACGAACGATAACTTAGATCAGATCAAGCGACTTGATGCAAACCAAACCTGTGGCATCAAAGTATTTATGGGTGCATCAACCGGTAATATGCTGGTCGATAATGCCGATACACTGGCAGCAATCTTCCGTGAAGCGCCGATGTTGATTGCAACACATTGCGAAAATACCCCGATGATCAAAGTGTTGGAAGACGCAGCACGCGAACGATTTGGGGAAGATGTGCCTGCACGCGAACATGCTAACATCCGCTCGGCGGATGCCTGTTATGCTTCATCCAGCATGGCGGTCGAACTGGCAAAAAAATACAATGCCAAATTGCATGTGCTGCATATTACCACCGCGAAAGAGCTGGCGCTCTTTACTGCCAGCAAAGAGTTATGCGAACTGGCCAACAAAAATATCACTGCTGAAGTCTGCGCGCATCATCTGTTCTTTAATCAGGCTGACTACGATCGTTTGGGCCATTTGATTAAATGTAACCCTTCAATCAAAACTGCCGCCGATCAACAAGCCTTATTGGCCGCCGTAAACAGCGGTGTAATTGATATCATCGCCACCGATCATGCACCGCACACCTGGCAGGAAAAACAGAATAGCTATTTCAAAGCACCATCGGGATTACCACTGTGTCAGCATGCGCTGGTTTCATTATTGGAACATTACCACAACGGTATTTTTTCACTGGAAACTATCGTAAAACGCACCTCACATGCTGTGGCTGAACGTTATCAGATCCGCGAGCGTGGTTATATTCGTGAAGGCTATTTTGCCGACCTCGTGTTGGTTGATCTGAATAGCCCCTATCTGGTGACACCAGAAAACACGCTGTATTTATGTGGCTGGTCACCGTTTGAAGGTTATCAATTCCGTAGTCGTATTCATACTACGCTCGTGAATGGCACAGTGGCTTATCAAAATGGTCAAATTCAGACCAGCCAATTTGGTCAACGACTGTTATTTAACCGAGGCTAATTGTGCTGCGCCTGTAATTATTGCTATGAAAAACAACGCACGGTTGACAGGGTCAAGGTCGGCACATAGACTCTGCAACCGTTAAGCGGTTATTTTGTTTAGCATTCGGCGCGTAGCGCAGCCAGGTAGCGCACTGTCATGGGGTGTCAGGGGTCGGAGGTTCAAATCCTCTCGCGCCGACCAAAATATCCCGCCCAAAGAAAAAGCTCACAATTTGTGGGCTTTTTTTGTACCCATATGCTGGCAACCCAAAATTCAACTCAGCAATTTGATCTGGATCGTAAGTTTAGCCTTTGTTTCATTTGCCAATGCTGATTCGTTTCACTTAACCTGTACCCCTCATTAGTCATACATATTGTTCATGGGGTGTTTCGGTGACAGAAAGATACGCGGTCAAGTTGTACGATGTAGTGATCGGTTACACTTCGCTTGAAAAAGCCGATCCGCCGCTTGGCATGGTATCCGGTAAAATGGAGCTAGAAAATATCGAGTCAGGTTATGACTTTTTTTCCGTTTACTGCAAAGAAACCGAATCGCAAATCAATGTCGATTACCCGGATTTTAAATTCATTGATGCCGAATCAATTCGCGGGTTAAACATCTTCAATGCTAAAGACATTCCCATTGTCGGGGAAGTTGCCACGATCAGAGGCTTTGACAGCGACAGTTTCGAAATTGAGATCACTGGAATCCCGAAACACGATTACGCCGCCCTATTCCCTGCACACACCGAAGCTTATGAAAACCAGTTCAAAAGCCAGTTGCGAAGCGAATAAGAACCAGCCAGTGGGTTAAGACAAGGCTGTTGGATTATTTTATAAATCTGAAAACGGGCTTCGCACCCCATTGGCACCATGCTGTAACACGTGCGTATAGATCTGCGTAGTTTTCACATCACTGTGCCCCAGCTGTTCTTGTACAGTTCGTATATCCGTACCTCGGGACAGTAAGTGTGTAGCAAATGAATGCCGTAGGGTGTGACAACTGACATTTTTACTAATTCCCGCCTCACGTGCCGCCTGTTTCACGGCTTTTTGTATTGAACTAGGGTCGATATGATGACGCCGTAAGGCACCATTCTCAGGGTCGTGACTTAAACTGCGAGCAGCAAATAAAAATTGCCACAAAATGGACTTTGGCGCTTCCGGTGTTTTTACTGCTAATGCAAAAGGCATCCACACCCCCGCATAATTCGGATGCTCCAAATCTTGTGTATGATAAAACGTCACTTGGCGAATTTGTTCTTGTAACGCTGGCACCAATTCAGGGGCCAATGTAACTCGTCGATGTTTGCCGCCTTTACCATTCCAAATCATTAACGATAGATAATGAAAATCAACATCTTGAACGCGTAAACGCATCGCTTCCATGACCCGTAACCCACTGCCATACATCAACTGTGCAGGTAAACGTAAATGCGCAGGTAATACCGCCAGTAAATCGCGAATTTCTGTGGGCGTTAATACAGTTGGTAATTTTCGCTGTTTCAGACTGCGTTGGAAATTAAGCGTTAGTGTTAAAGGTACCGCAATAATATCTTTATATAAAAAAGCCAACGCATTTAAAGCTAAGGCTTGCGTTTTTACTGCGACAGTGCGGTCATTTGCCAAAAAAGAGAGAAATTGTTCAACTTCAATATTTCCCATATTTGTTGGATGTTGATTATGATGGAAACGAATGAACATTCGGATCCAATAAATATAAGACTCTATTGTTTTTTGAGCATATTGCCTTGTGACCATAAACTCAAAAATAGAGGCTAAAAATGGAGAGGATGGTTTTTGCATTCGCCATACCCATGTATATAAAATCAGTGTTTTAATATTACTATAATTTTGATTATTGCCATGCTGTTGCTGTTTGAAGAACTATCAGATTTATGTCATAACAACATGAATTTATTAAATTTATTATCAAATAGCAAAAAATGACAGGTAGATTTTTTGGCAAAAGAATGCTGAGCGATTACGGTAGAATGGTCAGTATGATTTTATTGCGGGGCATATTCTTACGAATCTTGCCCTGCTTCTGTATTTGTTATTTCAGTACAATCTTAAATTCATTACCCATGAATTCAATAATATCACCAGAAATGATTTTCTTGCGCTTTCTGGTCTCAACCAACCCATTCACCATCACTTGGCCTTCATCAATAACTGTTTTGGCTTCGCCACCGCTTGATACGATATTTTCAAATTTTAATATTTTATAAAGCTCGACTGGTTCTCGATTAATTTCGATTTCTTTCATTATATTATTTTCCTCATCATCTTATATTAATCACCGCCACTACAACGAGCGGTGATTTAATTGGTGTATTGTAACAATTTTTTAGCCGGTTTATTTCCGCCATTTAGCCCATGGATCATCACTATCCAATGACGAATTAGAAGATGGCGAAGACCATTTATTCTCTTTATACGATGAAGTCCGGCCACCAAAATTTGAACTATGACCACGATTCTGGCTATGCGATGCTGCTTTTCTGGTGCGTTTTTCACGCAGACGCTCGGCATCTTCCAAACTCAATTCAGCAGGTAAACCAGGCACCTGATTGGCAGGCACAATACGCTCTCTTGGTGAAAGCTGAAACTGAGCATCAGAAGCTTTAGGTAGGCTTTTGAATTGATATAGGTAGAAATTTTCAACCTTTTCTCGGGCCCAATCGGTTTTTTTCAGGAACTTAATACTGGACTCAATGCTTGGATTGCTTTTAAAACAGTTGATATTCAGGTAAGCAAAAAGAATTTCAAAACCATAATAATTGACTATCTCAGTGAGTAAGCTTTTTAAACTAAGGCCGTGCAATGGGTTGTTCTGATAGCCAACAGGATCGTTCATTAATGGATTAACCAAGTAAAAAAGTAATTCGCAATTATACCAGCTAGAACACAAATTGTGGCCGTATGATCGGGAAGTTTAGGATTTCCTTGTATTGTCTTCATAAAATAAGCATCCAATAGTATAAATATCGAACGGGATAAATTTAAAACTCTACGACCTAGGTTGATGACATTGAAAATCGCCATTCTTGATGATTATCAAAATGCAGTAAAAGCACTGCCCTGTTTCTCTTTGCTGAATGAACATGAGGTTTTTGTTTTTATCGATAAACCAACTTCGCTTGAAGCACAGATCCAACAACTTTCCAACATGGATGCGGTTGTTCTTATCCGCGAACGCACACAAATTACCGACGCTTTGTTATCACAATTACCCAATCTGAAACTGATCAGTCAAACCGGCAAAATCAGCCAGCATATTGATATCTCAGCTTGTCACCGACATGGCATAGCCATTACCGAAGGTGTGGGTTCTGCTGTTGCACCGGCGGAGTTGTGTTGGACTTTGGTGCTAGCCGCAAGTCGGCATCTTGTACCGTATGCACAAAATTTGCAGACGGGGTTGTGGCAAAACTCGGGCAGTTTAGGCTTAGGTCGTTCGCTAGATGGGCTGACATTCGGTATTTGGGGCTACGGGCGAATTGGTCAACGCATAGCGCAATATGCTAAAGCATTTGGTATGCATGTGCTGGTGTGGGGCAGAGAACCATCCCGACAGCAGGCAATTCATGATGGCTTTGTGGCAGCCAACTCAAAATCGGAGTTTTTCTCTCAAGCTGATGTTGTTTCATTACACCTGAGATTAAATGACGCCACACGTGAGTGTGTTCGTTTTACTGATCTACAACAGATGAAATCTGATGCGTTGCTGGTTAATGTCAGCCGCGCTGAATTGATAGAAAAATCTGCGTTATTACGTACATTGCAGACAGGAAAACCCGGTTTTGCGGCACTGGATGTTTTTGAGACAGAACCGATGAATGCAGATATAGAACCATTACTGACCATGCCGAATGTGCTTTGTTCACCACATTTGGGTTATGTTGAGAAAAATAGCTATGAGCTGTATTTCAAAACGGCGTTTGAAAATGTCGTGAATTTTTTTAATGGCAATCGACAAAATGTGGTCAATATAACGGACCGATAAGTTACGTATTACACTCATTAAGTACTATAGTGACTTTATGAAAAAAATATCTCACGCACCACCACATAATTTCACTGACTTACTGCTCGATGCCGTCTGTGTAGTAGATCGGGACGGCTATTTCCTTTTTGTCAGTGCCGCCAGTGAGCAAATTTTTGGTTATAAACCAGAAGAGATGATTGGCAGAGCCATGATCGAGTTTGTACACCCGGGTGATAAGGAAAAAACACTCAATACCGTCAATGAAATTATGAGCGGTGAGCTGAAACCTTATTTTGAAAACCGCTATGTGCGTAAAGATGGAAAAACAGCTCACATCATGTGGTCTGCACGCTGGTCAGAGTCAGAGCAAGTCAGAGTTGCGGTAGCACGCGATGTGTCCGAGCGAAAACGCGCTGAATCCATGCAAGCGGCTGTCTATGCTATCTCTGAGGCAGCTAATACTCCCGGCGATTTAACGGCACTGTTCCACCGCATTCACGAAATAGTGGATGAACTGCTGCTAGCCACAAATTTTATCGTCGCACTCTACGACGCACAAAACGACAAGCTGCATTATCCTTATTATGCCCATCCAGAAAGCGTCATTTCGACATCTAAAGCGCAGATATTACACGCATTAACCTCGACTGTTATTAACACGAGCCAAAGCCTGTTGCTAACACCGAAAAATGCGCTATCTGTGTTATCACAGTTAGATATTGATGCCAGTTTGGATGAGCTCAACTGGCTTGGTGCACCATTAAAATCAGCGGATGACTTGATCGGAGCGTTAGTTGTATTGAGCTCAACTGACAATGTCGCTTTTACTGAACAAGACAGAGAATTACTGCAGTTTATTGCTATTCAGGTGGCGGCGGCGGTTGAACGCAAAAGAATGCATACCCGGCTAGAACACATGGCACGTCATGATCAGCTGACTAATTTACCAAACCGGGCTCTGTTTTTGGACCGCCTACACACAGCCTTAGCCAGAGCGCACCGGGGGCATTCACAACTGGCCATTTTGTATCTTGATTTAGATAAATTTAAACAAGTCAACGACACCTATGGGCATATAACCGGTGATCATTTACTCCAGGAAGTGGCTCGTCGTTTAACCAACTGTATTCGTGAATCTGACACTGTTGGTCGGTTAGGTGGCGATGAATTTATTGTTTTGCTTGATGAAATAACACACCGTGTAGATACCGACCTTATTAAAGCAAAAATCATCACAACGCTATCTGAACCTTATCAACTCGCGAAAACGACGCTGCAAATAACCCCCAGCATTGGTGTAGCTGTGTATCCAGAAAACGGCACTGACAGTAATGAATTGATCCGTTATGCCGACGATGCGATGTATCAAGCCAAACGAATTCGGCCCTAGCCCTACACGACTCTTTTTTCCGCGCTGTTCATCCGCTTCCTCGCGCAATCGTGTTTGTATTGCGGAACACGAATGTCTGGCCGAACGAAAAATGTGGTTTATCTGTTTAAACACATTATCTGCACCAATCGACACTATACTTCGAATCTTTTTTGCTTATTTTCCGTACAAAAACCACATTTTGAGTACAACCGGACGAAAACAGGCGCTATTATGTCGCCCCTTTGAGCAAACATGCACATAGTATGTGACTCAAAAACTCATAATGGCGGTAGATACTCGCCTTTCAACAAGTCAATTAATCAGCAAAGGTGCCCCATGAGCAGTTTACCTCCGTGCCCAAAATGTAACTCCGAATACACGTATGAAGATGGCAGCATGATCATCTGCCCAGAGTGTGCGCATGAATGGTCTAAAGATGCCGCCGAAAGCGTAGAAGAAACCAAAGTGTTCCGTGATGCCCATGGCAATGAACTGAAAGATGGCGACACCGTAACCGTGATTAAAGATCTGAAGGTTAAAGGCTCGTCATTAGTCGTGAAAATCGGCACGAAAGTAAAAAATATTCGCCTGATCGACGGTGATCATGACATCGACTGCAAAATCGATGGTATCGGTGCGATGCAACTGAAAACCGAATTTGTGAAAAAAGCCTAAGCTCATCTTCCGAACCGGATGGCCACATCCGGTTATTTACACAAAACTGCCATCTAACTGACTGCGATCCCCGAATATCTGGTAAAATTCTCAAACCTTTTAGCAGTATGTCACCGTGACACGACTGCAGCTCAAATCAGGATATGTTTGTGACCAATAATGATATTTTGCGCCGCCTCCGCTATGCCTTTGATTTTAACGATTCCAAAATGGTTGCCATCTTTGGCTTAGCTGATCACAAGGTCACCCGCGCACAGGTCAGTAACTGGTTAAAAAATGATTCCGATCCCGATTATCAATCTTGCAACGATGCCACCTTTGCTTTGTTTCTGAATGGTTTGATCAACGAAAAACGCGGTAAAAAAGAAGGTGCACAGCCAGCACCAGAGCAATCGTTGACCAATAACATTATCTTCCGAAAACTGAAGATCGCATTAGATCTGAAAGATGATGACATCTTAGCCCTCATGGATCTGGCTGATTTACGCATCAGTAAACATGAACTGAGTGCCTTTTTCCGCAAACCAGACCATAAGCATTACCGTGAATGTAAGGATCAGATCTTACGCAATTTCTTAAAAGGTATTCAGCTAAAACTTCGCCCTGGCGATCAGTCTGAAACTTTCGAATAAGCCGTCTGTTTTGCTTGCCGTACCGCCCTTGTAAAGAAGTATGGCAAGCAAACTTTAGTTGTATTCCCCCTGCCAAATCGTCTTCTGTTCATACTGAAAACACTGTTCAAATCAGCGACACCGCCTCCCTTGCAATTTACTTCCGCTATATGAAGAGTTGGTTATGTAATGGTCGTGTTGCCGATCATTTGATTTAACCACCACTTTTTGAGTCCTTATTGTGTTAAAAAGTGTCAATTGAGCAGCAAAAATAGCATGACGGGAATAACCATGATTCAGGATGAACAACTGCAAAACGTGGTACGCAGATTAGCCGAATTACCCGCTGTCGAAGCGGTGGTATTAGCGGGTTCTTACGCGACACAGACGACCGACCCTCATTCCGATTACGATGTTTATGTGTATAGCACTACCCCTATTAGCGTAGAACTGCGCAAACAGGTTTTAGCTGGCCTTTATTCTTATATGGAGTTTAATAATCAGTATTGGGAAACGGAGGATGACGGTGTCTTACTCAATGGTAAAGAAATTGAGCTGATATATCGTGATTTGCATTGGCTGGAAAATACCTTAAAACGGACAGTGGTCGATTGTCAGGCTGATACTGGCTACAGCACTTGTTTCTGGAGTAACGTAGTCAACAGCATTGTCTTGTTTGACCGTCATCATCAATTTACCAACCTGCAACACCAATATGATGTTACCTATCCGATTCGACTACAGCGCAATATCATCGATAAAAATCGGGCCCTGCTGCGCGGTAAGATCCCCTCTTATTTTGGCCAAATTGAAAAAGCGTTACTACGTCATGATCTGGTGTCCGTGAATCACCGGATCGCCGCTTTTCTTGCCAGCTATTTCGATATTTTGTTTGCAGTTAACCAGCTAAAACACCCTGGTGAGAAAAAAATATTACCCCTGTTGAAGCAGCAGGCCGCGTTGTTGCCCGACAATATGGAGACACAGATCACCGAGATCCTGACGTTATCAGCCAGCGGTTCGGGTGAGTTGTTGTCGTTATTAAACACACTGATCGAAACGTTGGATCAGTTGCTGATTCAATCTGGTTTTAATATTCGCCCGGTCACGGTAGATGATTCTACCCACCAACTGTTGCAAGATGCCGGGCTTAACAGCACCGATCTACAATCAGATAAAACCAGTTTATGGGGTTACTTCACCGGCGAAAAACTGACCGGCATCATTGGGCTGGAATGTTATGGTGAGATAGGTCTACTACGCTCTCTGGCAGTGCATGAAACAGAACGTCAGCAAGGGATCGGACAAAAATTGGTGACGTATCTGGAGCAGCAGGCTCAGGATCGACACATCAAGACGTTGTATTTATTAACGCAAACTGCCGAGCCGTTTTTTAGGCACCAAGGTTATACGATCACCCCGCGCAATGACGCGCCGGATGTGATCCGCAATACCTCGCAATTTGCCGGACTTTGCCCGGCATCATCGCAGTTATTAAGTAAACAATTAGCCTGATGGATAACCCCTGATTTAAGAGCTGCAGGACAACATAGAACAACCGGGTTTATGTCGCGCCCAATCTGGCCGTTTTTGCGCATAGGCTGCTTTTCCCGGTTGTTCGGTATAAGGGGAACGCAGCACCGCTAACAACTCAGCGATCGGCTGATAATCGCCCTGCTCAGCCGCTTCAATAACCTGTTGGGCCAGATAATTGCGTAGCACATACAGTGGGTTGACTTTTTCCATGCGAGCCACACGATCTACTGGTAATTCGCCTTCCACTAATACCCGAGCACAGTAATCATTCAGCCATTGTGAGCAAGCTGGTTGATATTGGCGCCACAAATCATCACGATAAAAAGCTTCCGCCAGCAGAGATAAATCCGGGGCGTACACATCAATATCTGCGAGTAGACGGAAAAACAACGTCATATCAACTTCGACTTGCTGCAACAAATCAAACAGCCGATTAACCAATTCACTGTCTTCCGGCTGCCACTGCTGCCAACCTAATTTCGCTGCCAGCATGTTGCCCATTTCCAGCGCAAAGACCTCATCAAACGCAGTAAGACCTTCCGAGAAAATAGCCTGATCAGGTATCACTGTCGCTAATGCTTCTGCTAGCCGTTGTAGGTTCCAGCGCGCGATCGCCGGTTGCCGGCCAAAGCAGTAACGCAAGCCCTCAGCATCGGTGGTGTTGGGAGTCCAGTGCAGATCGAAATTATCGACCCAACCATACGGGCCATAATCAATGGTTAAGCCCAAGATCGACATATTGTCGGTGTTCATCACGCCATGCACAAAACCAACGCGAGTCCATTCCACCATTAGTTTTGCTGTCGTCGTGCAAATTTCACGAAACCACAATGCACGGCGTTGTTCGGCTGGTTCTGCCAACAGATGTGGAAAATCACGATCGATGGTGAAATCGATAAGTTGATTTAACTGGCTCAACTCACCACGCATCGCGGGCAGCTGAAAATGACCAAAGCGGATAAACGAAGGAGCCACCCGGCAGACTATCGCGCCCGGTTCTGCTTTCGGATTGCCGTCGTAAAACATATCACGCCAAATGGCATCGCCCGTTAACACCAGACTCAGCGCGCGCGTGGTCGGCACGCCGAGATGGAACATCGCTTCACTACAAAGAAATTCACGAATTGATGAGCGCAATACGGCTCGGCCATCGGCACGACGTGAATAAGGTGTCGGCCCCGCGCCTTTGAGTTGCAACTCCCAGCGTAGCTGATCATGCAGTATTTCACCCAGACTAATCGCTCGACCATCACCTAACTGCCCGGCCCAATTGCCAAACTGATGGCCGCCATAGCAAGTGGCAAAGGGGGACATCCCGGTCAATAAACCATTACCCGACAAAGCTGCAACCCATTCCGGTTGTTGTAAATCAGCCGGTGTCAGACCCAGTAACATAGCCGCATCTGCCGAACTGGCGATCAGTTGCGGTTGTGACACCGGCGTTGGTGTAACGGTTGACCAGAATGCTGCGCTGACCTGCCGGGTTTGATTTACTGTCAGCGGATCGCCCGGTAGTTCGCGAATAAAGCGGTTATCGAAATTCAAAGATGCCATGCATCAAGCTCATATTGCTGTTTGTTGACTATACTCAGCAGTACGCAACCCGCAGCGAAGCGATCAATTGGTCGTGCAACTCTGATTATTAACTACCGGATTGAACTGGGCTATCACATCCTACTTGTTGCATTTAATTGCCACAACGGCGCAATTAAATATCAAATAAAGTACTTTTTAAGCTATTTATCATCAAAAACAACACCAACTATGCAAGTGGTGTTTGACAAGTTCCAGCAAAAGGCGTATTCATTACTCAACAGATAAAAAAGGATATATCTATGCGCTTTATGTCTCTGCTCCTACTCCTTCTCATCGCGGATTTTCGCGTGGGTTAGTTGCAGCTGAATAAAGGCTCAGAATCTAACAAACCCGCGCAGACAGCGCGGGTTTTTTATTACCGCCAGGCGCAAGACCATCAGTTTAATGAGGGAATTCATATGTCAGATCGCGTCATCATATTCGATACCACCTTGCGGGATGGTGAACAGGCATTACCAGCCAGCTTAACTGTACGTGAAAAATTACAGATCGCTCTGGCGCTGGAGCGTCTGGGTGTTGACGTGATGGAAGTGGGTTTCCCGGTTTCTTCACCTGGTGATTTTGAATCAGTACAGACTATCGCACGTCAGATCAAAAACAGCCGTGTGTGTGCCTTGTCGCGCGCGCTGCCAAAAGATATCGATGCCGCCGCCGAAGCGTTGAAAGTCGCCGATCAGTTCCGCATTCATACCTTCTTGGCAACTTCCACCATTCACGTGGAAAGCAAATTGAAGAAAAGCTTTGAAGATGTGTTGGAAATGGGCGTGAATGCCGTGAAATACGCGCGTCGTTTTACCGATGACGTGGAGTTTTCTTGTGAAGATGCCGGTCGTACGCCTATCGATAATTTGTGCCGTATGGTTGAAGCCGCGATCAATGCCGGTGCCCGCACCATCAATATTCCAGATACCGTCGGTTACACTATTCCGACTGAATTCAGCGGCATAATCCACAACCTGTTTAACCGTGTGCCTAACATCGACAAAGCTATTATCTCGGTGCATTGCCATGATGATTTAGGCTTGTCGGTTGCCAACTCAATTGGCGCAGTGCAGATGGGTGCACGCCAAATCGAATGTACCATCAACGGTATCGGCGAACGTGCAGGTAACACTTCATTAGAAGAAGTTGCCATGATCTTGAAGACCCGCCAAGATCTGATTGGTTTGCACACCAATATCAAACATCAGGAAATTCATCGCACCAGCCAGTTGGTCAGCCAGTTGTGCAACATGCCTGTGCAGTTGAACAAAGCGATTGTCGGCGGCAATGCCTTCTCGCACAGCTCAGGCATTCATCAGGATGGCGTGCTGAAAGCGAAAAATACCTACGAAATCATCACCCCAGAAAGTGTCGGTTTGAACCAGAACACTTTGAACCTGACCTCCCGCTCCGGTCGTCATGTCATCAAACATCGTTTGGCGTTGCTGGGTTATGCCGAAGGTTCGTATGATTTGGATCAGATTTACACCAGCTTCCTGCAATTGGCTGATAAAAAAGGCCAAGTCTTCGATTATGATTTGGAAGCCTTGTTGTTCTTCTCTCAAATTCAGGAAGAACCTGAACATTTCAAACTGAACTACCTGAGCGTGCAATCCGGTGGTAGCGTGATGGCAACCGCGAGTGTGCGCATGAAAGTGGGTGATGAAGAGGTGACTGAAGCGGCGACTGGTAACGGCCCGGTCGATGCAGTATATCAATGCATCAACCGCATCACAGGTTATGAAATCAATATCAGTAAATACGATCTGAAGAGCAAAGGCATTGGTAAAGATGCGTTGGGTCAGGTTGATATCGTGGCAGAATTCCAAGGCCGTAAGTTCCACGGTATGGGCTTGGCAACCGATATCGTCGAGTCATCAGCACAAGCCTTGGTGCATGTGATCAACAATATTTATCGTGCTTTGCAGGTTGCAGAGCATAAAGAACGTTTCGCACAAAAATCAGTCATGGAGACTCTGTAATGGCAAGTTACCAAATCGCGGTGTTGCCCGGTGATGGCATCGGTCCGGAAGTAATGGCCGAAGCTATCAAGGTTCTGGACAAGGTTCAGTCCGTTTTTGGCATCGAATTTAAATTTAGTCAGCATGATGTCGGTGGTATTGCTATCGACAATCATGGCTGCCCGCTGCCAGCGAGCACACTGCAAGCCTGTGAAGCCGCGGATGCGGTGCTGTTCGGTTCAGTCGGCGGCCCGAAATGGGAACATCTGCCACCGAACGAACAACCAGAACGTGGTGCATTGCTGCCATTACGTGGTCACTTCAAGCTGTTCTGTAACCTGCGCCCAGCTCAGATCCACCAAGGTCTGAACGCGCTGTCACCACTGCGTGCAGATATTTCTGATCGCGGTTTCGATATCGTCTGTGTGCGTGAACTGACTGGCGGTATCTATTTCGGTCAGCCAAAAGGCCGTGAAGGCGAAGGGGCGATGGAAAAAGCGTTTGATACCGAAGTGTATCACCGCTATGAAATCGAACGCATCGCCAAGATCGCATTTGAATCAGCACGAGTTCGCCGTCACAAAGTGACTTCCATCGACAAAGCCAACGTACTGCAGAGCTCGATTCTATGGCGTCAGGTGGTGACGGAAGTGGCGAAAGATTATCCGGATGTGGAACTGAACCACATGTATATCGACAACGCGACCATGCAGTTGGTGAAAGATCCATCCCAGTTTGACATTCTGCTGTGCTCTAACCTGTTCGGCGACATTCTGTCGGACGAATGCGCGATGATCACGGGTTCTATGGGTATGCTGCCTTCTGCCAGCCTGAACGCTGATGGTTTCGGCCTGTATGAGCCAGCCGGTGGTTCGGCGCCTGATATCGCCGGTAAAGGTATTGCTAACCCGGTTGCCCAGATCCTGTCTGCGGCACTGATGTTGCGTTACAGCTTCAAAGAAGAAAACGCAGCCCAAGCGATTGAACGCGCGATTGCCGAAACACTGGCCGATGGTTATTTCACTGGCGACCTGACACAAGGTGTTGGTAAACATCCAGTGCAAAGCACCAGCGATATGGGTTCACAGATTGCTGCACGTATCCGGGAGATCTAAGCATGGCTAAGACGCTTTATCAGAAAGTATTTGAAGCGCATGTGGTGCACGAAGCCGCAGGCGAAACACCGATCATTTATATCGATCGTCATCTGGTGCATGAAGTCACCAGCCCGCAGGCCTTTGATGGTCTGCGTGAAAAAGGTCGTAAAGTCCGTCGCACCGACCGTACCTGGGCGACTATGGATCACAACGTTTCCACCACCACCAACGACATCAATGCTTCCGGCGAGATGGCGCGCGTGCAGATGCAAACGCTGATGAAAAACGCCGAAGATTTCGGTGTGCCTTTGTATGGTCTGAACCACAAATGGCAAGGTATCGTGCACGTGATGGGCCCGGAAATCGGCCTGACCCTGCCGGGCACCACCATCGTTTGTGGCGACTCGCACACGGCAACCCACGGCGCGTTTGGTGCACTGGCCTTTGGTATCGGTACGTCGGAAGTTGAGCATGTATTGGCAACACAGACCCTGAAACAAAGCCGCGCTAAAACGATGAAAATCGAAGTCACCGGTAAAGTCGGCCCTGGCGTGACAGCAAAAGATATCGTACTGGCCATTATCGGCAAAACCGGCACCGCCGGTGGTACTGGTTATGTCGTGGAATTCTGTGGCACTGCAATTCAGGCACTGACCATGGAAGAACGTATGACCGTCTGTAACATGGCGATCGAACTGGGCGCGAAAGCCGGTATGGTGGCTGCCGACCAGACCACGTTTGATTACCTGCAAGGCCGTCCGTTTGCACCGAAAGGCGCGGACTGGGATGCTGCGGTTGCCTACTGGTCAACGCTGAAAACCGATGCCGGTGCTAAGTTTGATGCCGAATTGGTATTAGATGGCAACGCTATCGAACCACAAGTGACTTGGGGCACTAACCCAGGCCAAGTGATCAGCATCAATACGCCGATCCCGTCACCAGAAGATTTTGCAGATCCGGTAGCTCGTAGCTCTGCGCAGAAAGCGTTGGAATACATGGCGCTGACCGCGGGTCAAAAATTGTCTGACGTGAAGATTGATAAAGCCTTTATCGGCTCTTGCACCAATGGCCGTATCGAAGACATTCGTGCTGCGGCTGCTGTGGCAAAAGGCCGCAAAGTCGCTGCTGGTGTGCAGGCGCTGGTCGTGCCTGGTTCACAGCAAGTGAAAGCACAGGCGGAAGCGGAAGGTCTGGATAAGATCCTGACCGAAGCAGGTTTTGAATGGCGTCTGCCGGGTTGCTCTATGTGTCTGGCAATGAACAACGACCGTCTGGAACCGGGCGAGCGTTGTGCTGCCACCAGCAACCGTAACTTCGAAGGCCGTCAGGGCCGTGGTGGTCGTACCCATCTGGTCAGCCCTGCTATGGCTGCCGCTGCCGCGATTGCCGGTCATTTCGTTGACGTTCGTGAACTGTAAGGAGCACCGCCATGCAAGAGTTTAAACAACATACCGGTCTGGCTGTGCCTCTCGACAGTGCCAACGTTGATACTGACCAGATCATTCCGAAGCAGTTTTTACAACGCGTATCCAAACTGGGTTTTGGCCAGAATCTGTTTCATGACTGGCGTTTTCTGGATGAGGCTGGCACGCAGCCAAACCCGGAATTCGTACTGAACTTCCCACGCTACAAGGGTGCTTCTATCCTGTTAGCACGGGAAAACTTCGGTAACGGCTCCAGCCGTGAACATGCGCCATGGGCACTGGCTGATTACGGTTTGAAAGCAGTGATCGCGCCAAGTTTTGCCGACATTTTCTACGGCAACTCGCTGAATAACGGCCTGCTGGTAGTCCGTCTGAAAGACGACGAAGTCGATGCGCTGTTCAAACTGGTGGAAGCCAACGAAGGCCAGACCATCACGGTTGATCTAGAAGCCAAAGAAGTCCGCGCTGCAGATTACTGCTTCAAGTTTGAAATCGATGATTTCCGTCGTTATTGCATCATGAATGGTCTGGATAACATCGGCCTGACGCTGCAACATGCTGATGCGATTGATGCGTATGAAGCCAAACAACCAGCCTGGTTGTAATTGCTGATCGCATAAGCAATACCTAAAAGGGAAGCCATCACGCTTCCCTTTTGTTTTTCAATGAATAACACCTCATTACATACCGATACACGACATCCGATTGATTTCCTTGCCCACTCTGGCAACATGACCGCAACATGCTGTCATAACGGGAGTTAAATCATGACACCTACCCCACCGGTCAAACACCTGTGGCGCAACTTCTGGATGCTATTAAAGCCATTCTGGGCATCAAAAGAAGGCAAGACAAAAGGCCTCTTACTTTTATTGGTTGTACTGGCGTTATCTGCTGGTTCAGTTTATCTGCAAAAAGTGCTGAACAGCTGGCATAACCAGTTCTATAACTCGATTCAAGGCTATGACTTTCCTGAATTTAAAAGTTTATTGCTGACCTTCAGTTGGCTGGCCGCGATCTGGGTGTTAGTCGGTGTGCATCGCACTTACTTTAATCAGATGCTGCAGATCGTCTGGCGTCGCTGGCTGACACAAAACCGGATCGCGCACTGGTTGGAAAATAATAACTTCTACCGCTTACAGCTCACCGACCGACAAACCGATAACCCCGACCAACGTATCGCCGAAGATATCAATGAGTTTGTCGGTTCAACGCTATCACTATCGATTGGCTTCTTGTCACAAATTGCCACCCTGTTCACCTTCCTCGGTGTGTTATGGACATTATCCAAACCATCCACATTGACACTCGGTAACACTACCTTTCAACTGACACAGGGTTACATGGTATGGGCCGCGCTGGCCTATGCTGTGTTCGGTACGGTCATTACCTTTTGGATCGGGCGCCCGTTGGTTCGGTTGAACTTCAACCAACAACGCTATGAAGCGGATTTCCGTTTTTCACTGGTACGCATGCGCGAAAATGCCGAGTCTATCGCGCTGTATCAGGGTGCAACGGAAGAAGGTGGTTATCTGCGCCAACGCTTCCTGCAAGTAGTCGATAACTTCTATGCTCTGATGAAACGCCAGAAAATTCTGGGCTTTTTCACGCTGGGTTTTAACCAAACCGCAGTGATTTTCCCGGTCATTCTGGCGGCGCCTCTCTATTTCGCCAAACAGATCACCTTGGGTGATCTGATGCAGACGCTCTCTGCTTTTGGCATTGTGCAGGGTTCGATGTCGTTGCTGGTCGATAGCTATACCGATTTGGCGCGTTGGAAATCGGTGGTCGACCGTTTGGCAACCTTTGAACAAGGCTTACAACAAGCTGAAAACTTGCCGCGTCTGCAACCAGAAAAAACCGGCAACGCGCTGCAATTACAACAAGTTGGCATCTCACAACCCGATGGCGCCAGCTTAATGAAAAATGCCAACTGGCAACTGACCGCTGGTGATTCCTTGCTGATCCAAGGCCCGTCCGGTTGCGGTAAATCGACGCTGCTACGCACACTGGCCGGGTTATGGCCTTTCGCGACCGGCAAAGTAAATTACCCGGCAAATAGCCAATCGCTGTTTTTGTCACAAAAACCCTATCTGCCATTAGGAAGTCTGCGACAAGCCATGAGTTACCCGCTGACGGAAGTCAGCAGTGCCGATGCCATGAAAGCACTGCAGGCTGTCGGGCTGGAAAAAGTCGCCGCTAAACTGGATGACGTAGAACTATGGGGGCAGATTTTAAGTCTCGGTGAACAGCAGCGTGTGGCATTTGCGCGTATCCTGCTGGTGAAACCGGATGTGCTATTTTTAGATGAAGCAACTTCGGCGCTGGATGAACAAAGCGAAGCGTTGCTTTATCGCTTGCTGCGTCAGGAGTTGCCACAGACCATTATGGTCAGTGTTGGTCATCGCAGCACACTGCATCCGTTCCACGAGAAAAAGCTGTTATGGCAGGAAAATGGACAATGGCAATTCGCCTGATCCCCATGCTTGGTCTGACACTGGCGGTGCTATGCGGCACAGCCAGTGCACGACAACTCGCCTTTTCCCGCGACACCTTACAACTGCATTATGTGTGGCAATATGAAACGGTAGCCACACAGGCTTTCACGTTAACATTACCAGAAGAAACCGCCTTGCCCCCCTGGAGTGCATGGCGGCCGGCTCAGGCCGATGCATTTGTATTTCAGCAATTACTGCGCGATGCGCGCGAGCAATTTCCAGATGCCAGCTTTCGCTATAGTAAAACGGCTGATAGCAGCACCGTAGATTTTCAAGCAACAGATCAAACGTTGTTACCACAAATAAAAAGCTGGTTAGCGCAGCAACAAGATACCTTGTTTATGGCTTATCTCGATCAACATTACTATAAACGCCATGATGGTAATAATGGTCATTTGATCCGCCCTGATCATGTTAGGATCGCCACTGACAGCAGCCCGGAATTGCAAGAAACAGCACAAGCACTGCAACGCATGATCATCAGCTCGGCGTCTGAAGAACAAAAACAGCGTTATCAGAATGACGAAAAATCGTTGGTGGTCGCAGGTTTATTAAATTTCGTGCAATCGATCCCATACGACCCACTGGAAACCGCGAATGGTCAGCGTGGCGTTGGTTTTCTGATGCCAGAACAAGTGTTAGAGCAAAACCGAGGCGATTGTGACAGCAAAAGCACACTGCTGATGTCATTGCTGATGGCACTTTATCCAGATTTGCCGCAGGCGATTGTCTATGTGCCAGATCATGCGTTCTTAGCAATCACGTTATCACGACGGGCAGGCAACGAAGAGACCATCACTATAGATGGTCAACCGTTTATTCCGCTAGAGGTCACTGGCCCGGCAGAGATCCCACCGGGGATCGCCGGAGATAAAAGTCAGTTATACATTCGAAATAATCAGTATCAATATGAGCGGGTTCAGCTTACTACGACAAACTCAACCCCTAACTGATAAACACCGTCTACTTTGTCTGCGCGAATAATTTTAGCCTCGGCAACAAACGGCGGCAGTGCATTACTGTTGGTCGATAAACTCACACTCAGTTGTTCACCTACGGTAAAAACAGTGGCCACTTCTGCTTCAATCGACATCCCATTAGCACTGAGATCACGACAAGTTGCAATAATCCGTTCTGAACCACGTACCAACGTGACGGGTGCATTGATCACCATGCGCATGAAGGTACGGCGTTCCCGGGTAGTCGTCAGCATAGTGTTCTCCTAGAAAAAAGATTAAAAATCAGCCATGGCTTCTGTAAACCCAACCAGATACCATCAAAAACTAGCACCACTCAACTGTTCCGTCACTGGTTTTACCGCAGTTTCGTTACTAGAATAACGTTTCGATACTAAAATAAGATTGTTTCTCAAACGGGGTGCGGGCGTCCGCTGAGATCACACCCGGTGAACCTGATCCAGCTTATACTGGCGTAGGGATTTGAGATAAGTAATGTTATGCCGTTTTTGTTACAAACGATTGACGCCCGTTCTGATCATCCTGTTGTTTCAATAAGGTTCATGATGAACCGTTAGAATATTTTATGGAGTACAGCATGCGTCTTTCCTGGTCATTATCTCTGGCTGCCGCTTTATTCACTGCATCTGGGGTTGCTCAAGCTGCCGAAACAAAACCCGTGTTAACCGTTTATACCTACGACTCGTTTGCCGGTGAATGGGGCCCAGGCCCGAAAATCAAACTCGCCTTTGAAGCAGAGTGTAATTGCGAGTTGAAATGGGTCAAACTCGAAGATGGCGTGGCGATCCTCAATCGTCTGAAGCTTGAAGGTGCACACAGCAAAGCTGACGTCGCGCTGGGCATGGATGAAGCCATGTTGGCCGATGCGCATAATAGTAAATTGTTTACACCACATCACAACGATCTGAAAAGCTTAAGCCTGCCCGGCGGTTGGCAAGACACCACCTTCCTGCCATTTGATTATGGTTATTTCTCGTTTGTGTATGACAGCAGCAAACTGAAGCAGCCACCGCAAAGTCTGAAAGAGTTGGTCGAGCGTAACGATCTGAAAATCATCTATGAAGATCCGCGTACCAGTACACCAGGGCAAGGTCTGTTGTTGTGGGTAAAACAGGTGTATGGCGATAAAGCGCCTGCTGCGTGGGAACAACTGGCGAAAAAAACGGTGACCGTAACCAAAGGCTGGAGCGAAGCTTACGGCATGTTCCTGAAAGGTCAGTCTGATTTGGTGCTTTCTTACACCACGTCACCCGCCTATCACCGTCTGGCGGAACACAATCTGCAATATCGGGCAGCCTTGTTCAGTGAAGGGCATGTGCGTCAGGTGGAAGTAGCGGGCCAATTGAAAAATGCGGCCCAGCCAAAACTGGCGCAGCAATTTATGCAATTTATGCTGACGGATCGCTTCCAGAATCTGATCCCAGAAGGCAACTGGATGTATCCGGTCACCAATGTGACATTACCAAAAGATTTCAACCAAAACGAAACGCCAGCCAAAACATTATCGGTGGATGCCAAAAAATTGGGCACTCAACGTAAAGTTTGGGTGAAAGAATGGCTACAGGCCGTCAGCCATTGATGTTGCGCCGTTTCTGGTGGGTCTCGGGCGGTCTGGTGGCCGCCCTGATTTTATCTGTAACTCTTGGTCCGTTGGCAGCACTGTTAAGTCAGCCGGAAACCAGTGCGTTGTTATTAGGGCAAGACGTATTATGGCAAGACAGCTATCTGACGCATGTGGCCTGGTTTAGCCTCAAACAGGCCGCACTTTCTGCGCTGCTGAGTTTGCTGCTGGCCATTCCACTCGCTAGGGCATTGTTCCACCGTCAATTTCCCGGAAAAACACTGTTATTACACCTGTTTGGGTTATCGCAGGTGTTGCCCGTTATTATTGCCCTGTTTGGATTGGTCGCCGTGCATGGTGCGCAGGGGTGGCTCACGCAATTGATGCGGCAAATCGGCCTGCCACTACCGGATTATCTGTTTGGTTTATCGGGCATTTTACTGGCGCATGTCTTTTTTAATATGCCGCTGGCAACCCGCTGGCTGGTGCAAGCATTAGAACAAATTCCAGCTAATCATTGGCGCCAAGCCGCTCAGCTGGATATGCCAGAATGGAGCCGTTTTTGCTGGTTGGAATGGCCTGCGATGCGCCGTTTATTGCCGGGCTTAGCCAGTCTGATCTTCATGCTCTGTTTTACCAGCTTTACCATCGTGATGGCGTTAGGCGGCGGCCCGCAAGCGACCACACTGGAAGTCGCCATCTATCAGGCCTTGCGCTTTGATTTTGATCTGGCTTCAGCCGGGCAACTAGCCTGCTGGCAGCTGTTATTGGGCACACTCGTGGTGCTCAGTTACGGCTGGTTAAAACCTGCGACTGCAAGCCTGTCATCGTCACATCAACCGGTATGCCATTATCAGCGCTATGCACTGTTACCAGATGGTCTGGCTTTAGTGTGTGGTTTAGGTCTGTTCTTGCCCCCTCTCGTCGCTATTGTCTGGTATGGCTTGCTGGCCTTGTTTGACTTGGCATGGCAACAATCGTTGCTAGTGCACACCACCTTGCAATCGTTACAAATTGCGCTAAGTGCAGGCACATTAGCGCTGGTTTTGAGCATCGGTTTGTTATTGAGTTGCCGTCATCTCAGTGTCCGTCGTCAATCGCCACGCTGGGGGCGTTTATTGTCCGGCACCGGGTCGTTGATTTTACTGATCCCCACATCGGTGCTCAGCACCGGCTTGTTTATTTTACTGCAAGAAAAAGTAGATCTGTTTGCCCATGGTTTCTGGCTGGTCATGCTGCTCAATGCCCTCGCGGCCTTGCCCTATACGTTACGGGCATTACAAGAACCGATGGCTGATGTGTTGCTCCGTTACGATCGACTGGCCGACAGCTTAGGCTTAACCGGGTTTTCCCGTCTGCATTGGTTGGAGTGGCCATTATTGTGCCGACCAGCAGGCCGCGCGTTGGCTTTGGGCATGATATTTTCTCTTGGCGATTTAGCCGCTATCGCTATGTTTGGCAGTGATGAGCTACAAACCCTGCCGTGGCTGCTCTATCAACAGCTTGGGCATTATCAGATGCGCGCAGCGGCAGCAACCGCGCTCATTTTGTTGCTGCTGTGTATTACATTACTTTGGTTGGTGGAATGGCTGGCTAGCCGCACTGAACACCGCGAACCGCCGTCATTGCTGGAGTCATGATGTTATTGGTCGAACAGTTACAAACCCAACGGCAAGGGCGCTCGTTTGAGTTTTCATTGCGCCTGCAACCGGGCGAAATAGGCTTATTGTTGGGGCGCTCCGGTAGCGGTAAATCGACTTTATTGGAAATGCTCGCCGGGTTTGTACCGTTCACCGCCGGAACCCTGCTCGCCGATGGTCAGAATATCGCCACGCTACCACCAGCTGCACGCCCATTTACCATGCTGTTCCAACAGCACAATCTGTTTGAACATTTAACCGTGCGCCAGAATATCGGGCTAGGCTTACGGTCTAATCTGAAATTATCACGTCTGGAGCAAAACGCATTGCAGCAGGCGGCAGAACGCTTACAGATCAGCGAATTACTCGATCGTTTACCGACCTCACTTTCTGGTGGGCAACAACAACGTGTCGCGTTAGCGCGTTGTCTGGTACGACGTAAACCCTATCTGTTACTGGATGAGCCCTTCTCGGCACTTGACCCTGCTTTGCGTCAGGAGATGATGCAGGAGGTGAGAATGTTGGCGACAGAACAACGTATTGGTGTGCTGTTGGTATCGCATCAACCACAAGAAGCGAAAGATCTGGCGGATTGGCTGGGATTTGTCGATGACGGGAAACTGGCCTTTATCGCGCCGATGGACGCACTACAAGAGCCACCGAGTCGTGCCTTCGCCGCTTACCTAGGGCTGTAGTGTTGAATGCCCCCCAGCACCAAGCAAGGGGGGCTGGCAGGAAATTACAAATTCTCTTCGGCAAACGAGGCCAATCGACTTCTAATAACGCCATTTAAGAAGATATTGGCGCTACCTTCAAAGTTTTTGAAACGTTCCACAATATAGGTCAGACCGGATGTTACCGGGGTCAGATAGTTAGAATCGATCTGCGCCAAGTTACCGGAGCAGACAATTTTAGTGCCTTCACCACAGCGGGTAATGATGGTTTTTAATTGTGATGCGGTGAGATTTTGGCACTCATCCAATAAAACAAAGGTGTTTTGAAAACTACGGCCACGCATGAAATTCACTGATTTAAACTGGATGTTGGCTTTCTCCATGATGTATTGCAGCGAAGTTTCACGGCTTTCATCATGCTTATGTAAGACCTCCAGCGTATCGGTGACAGCGGCTAGCCACGGCAGCATTTTTTCTTCTTCGGTGCCGGGCAGAAAACCGATACTTTCCGCAATTTCCGGCGTGTTGCGGGTCACGATAATCCGTTCATAAATGCCACGTTCGATAACCAGTTCCAATGCGGCAGCCATCGCCAGCAGCGTTTTACCACAACCGGCCGGCCCGGTGAGGATCACCAGATCAATGGTTGGGTCGAGCAAGGCATCCAGCGCCATTCCCTGATAAACGTTTTTTGGATGTACCCCCCAGGCATGACGATTCATCAGACGCTCGTAACCGATATCTTTGATGAATAATTTGCCGTCTTCGTGTTTTTGTACCCGCCCGGCAAAAGTTTGCGCCTCATCAATCAGATACTGATTAATGTGCGTCCCCGGCAAGATGGTTTCATCAATCTGATGATGAACATCACGACCATAAGAGACCGTTTCACACTGGCCCACTTTATCCCAGAAGGCGCCGTCTATTTTTTGAAAACCTTTTGCCAGCAGGCGAATATCATCGATCAATTGGTCGGTACGATAATCCTCAACCTTTTCCAACCCCGCCCCTTTAGCTTTCAGGCGCATGTTGATGTCTTTGGTCACCAGCACGACAACGCGATCTTTACGGACTTTTTGCAGGTGAAGTGCCAGATTGATGATCCGATTGTCGGCTTCTTTACTGGTAAAGACCTCTTCCCCGCCCGGTAAATGGTGATCGCTGAAAATGGAGATCAAACCACAGCAGCCTGCGCCGCTGGTTTTTTCGGTCAAACAAATACCACTGGTAATTTGCTCCGGCGTGGCATCGCGAAACACATCTTCCAGCGTACGGATCGCCACCCGCGCTTCGCGACTGACATCTTTTTGCCGATCTTTGATGTTATCAAGCTCTTCGAGCACCGTCATCGGAATGACAATGTCGTGTTCCTGAAAGGAGTAGATGGACAGAGGTTCGTGCAACAGCACGTTGGTATCGAGGACAAATAGTTTACGTTCATCGCAATCCATAGGCAGCCTCCTTTGGCTGGTGTGCCAGATGACAAATACATGTCAGTTACAACACACCCAAGTGATCTAAAAATCACATCTATATGATAAATATAGACTATGTAACAAACTACCTCATGAATATTTCAGTTTTGTGATACACCATGTGATACACCGCCAAGTTTGTATCTTGCATTAAAGACTATTTTCGAAAAAACGGCCTATCAGTTCCAAGAAATAATGACAGCAGCATCTTAACTATTGCTCAATCTTGATCAGCAATCAAAGGTTAATTTTTGATAACAATACCTGCGGCTTAAAGGGTCTGCTGTTTTTGCTCCGATAGCTGAATGAACACATGAACACCCCCACCGACGTGGGGAAGAAGCCATCTGGAATACTGTCAGTAACTCACAATTAGATAAATTAATTGGCAACTTACTTATCAGTTGCCAATCTATGCGTTCTAATTTCCTCAGCTTGAAGAGCTTTTTCGTCTAAGTAGTGGCTGAACAATTACAGCTAAGGTGAGTAGTGTAAATAACCGCTCTGCCACCGCTACTTAGAGAAAGCTTTCGGACAGATTCGCATCTGCGATATATCGCGCGCATTTATTTATGAACAACTTAGCCAGATCCGTAAAACCAGTTCTGAAGCAGTCCGAAAAGGTCTTATTCTGCTCAATATGACACTCGACCATGCAAGCTTGCAGGGTTACATTGAGATCAATCCGGCTAGATTACTCAAACCTGCAATGTTTGGTGCTTCTATGGGAAAACCTAAGGAGCGTTGGTTGCCTAAAGATGAATTACAACTTTTTTGGCAAGCTCTTGATCATGCAATTTCTGGTGGTGGTTCATTGGCTGCTGGTGGCAATGGCATAGCATCCAGTGCAGTACTATCTCATTCCATTGCCAATGTCTTACGTCTACTTATTCTCACTGGTGTTCGTCGTTCTGAAGCTGCGGAAATGCGTTGGGATCAAATCGATGGTGATCGCTGGACGATCCCTGAAACCAAAAATGGTAAAAGCCATATTGTAACATTGCACCCTCTTGCTCTATCGCTTCTGAAACGTCAAAGAATTTTATCTGAAAGCAATTACGCCTTTGAATCCACCAGCAAGCCAGGTTCACCAATTACTGGAGATGCAATTACACGGGCATTAGAACGAGTTCGGCTAAAATATTGTGCAGAGATTGAAAGGTTTTCTCCACATGATTTGCGTCGGAGTGTTGCGACTGGTTGTGCAGAATATCTTGATGCACCGGAACGATTAATTGAGCTGTTATTGAACCATGTACCAAGAGATCGATTGATTCGAACCTATCAAGTGGGTCAGAGGGCTGAAAAACTAAGAAATCTATTCTTGTACTGGGGAGATTTCATTGAGCAGAACGTTACTAAGTTCTCTGACGTCAGGGCAGATAATGTCATTCAGATTAAATTTGGACAGAACTGATTTATATATTGATGACCATCAGTAAAGTTTTGATATGTGGTTTAAAAAATATTGAATTTACGGCAATAACTAACGTAAAAATTAAGCTAAATAAACTAAAGCCCGCTTATCGGTTTGAAAAACAAACTAAACACGTCAATAATCAACGTAAATTTCCACATAGTTAAACCTTGACAGGGCTAGTGATGCTGAACACAGAAGCCAGACGACAGTTACAAAAAGTGCTTCCTTTAGATATGATCGCCACTAAATCATGGCTGGAAGCACAAGGATTTAGCCTGCACTTTTTAGATAATGCGGTACGAAATCACACTCTGCTCCCTCTTGTGGCTGGCGTTTATGCCAGACAGGAAATGCGGCTATCCTGGAAAGGCATCGTAACCTCTTTACAAATAATGTCTGATCTAGCGATCCATCTCGGTGGCTTGAGCGCATTAGAACTCGAAGGCCTCGGACACTATATGTCCATAGGGAACACGCCCAGAATACAGCTCTATTCCGATACAGCACTTCCCCGGTGGCTGAACAGAATCGATATTCCCGCACAATTTGAATGGCATGGTACACGCCGCTTATGGCCACAGGCAGTGATGCAAGATCGCAAATATCTCCGACAAAACACTTGGCAAGCGTCATGCCCTCCTCTCCATTATTCATGTCCAGAAAAAGCCGTTCTTGAGCTCTTAGCCGATGTACCCAAAAAAATCAGTTTTGAACATGCAGACCAACTGATGCAGGGAATGTCGAACCTGTCACCTCGCAAGTTGGACGCCTTATTAAAAGCATGTGACAGCATCAAAGTAAAACGACTCTTCCTCTGGCTTGCTGAGAAACACCAACATGCTTGGTTCAAACATTTGGCCCCAGATCAATATGAGCTGGGAACTGGCAAACGACTGATTGCTAAAGGCGGCAGACTAGAACCAACTTGGCAAATTACCGTGCCTAAGGAAATGTGAAATGATGGATCGACAAAGTCATTACTACCGCCAGGTTCAACTTCTACTGCAAATCATACCCTTTGTTGCCCAACATGATTGTTTTGCTCTGAAAGGTGGAACAGCCATTAATTTATTCGTTCGTGACTTTCCACGTCTGTCGGTAGATATCGATCTGGTTTTTCTACCTATGGTGGATAGGCAAGATGCTTTACAGACCATCAAGGATAATCTCAATACCCTAGCGGCCAATATCACAGAACAAATTGTTCATACTCGGGTTACTAGCTCATTTCAGGATAAAGCCGATGCCTTGCGTCTGCTGGTGGAGAAGGATGGCGTTCAAATCAAAATTGAACTCTCACCTGTATTACGAGGCACCGTTTACGAGCCTCAAATCATCTCTGTCTGTGAGTCCGTTGAAGACGAATTTGGTTTCGCAGAAATTGCCGTGGTGAGTTTTGAAGATTTATATGCAGGAAAAATCTGTGCTGCACTTGATCGCCAGCATCCCCGAGATCTCTTCGACATAAAACAATTACTTGATAACGAAGGAATTACAGATAAGCTTCGCAAAGCACTTCTGGTGTACATCATCAGTCATCCTCGTCCTATCACGGAACTACTCAGACCCCATTTCAAAGACATTTCCAATATCTATGAAGGGGAATTTCGCAACATGGCAGAACACGATATACCTCTTGCTGACCTTGCAAATGCACGAGAGCAATTGGTAAACATCATCAATAACGAACTGACACAAGAAGAACGAAAATTTTTATTATCATTCAAAAATCGTGAACCAGACTGGTCTCTGTTAGGGCTTCCGAATATCGACAAACTACCAGCAGTGCGCTGGAAATTGCAAAACATTGGAAAGATGTCACCCCAAAAGCATGCTGATGCCTATAACCAGCTTAAAAAAAGACTGGGAATATAAATGCCTAAGTTACACTGAGATAATACATTCCAATAGAGTACTAATATGAACCTGCATCCCATATTGTTACCTACCCCTCCGCTGATACTCTGGCGATCTCCGGAAGCGGGGATCGCCTCTCATCACCGGAGAGGTATCAATGAAAATGTCAGAATCAAAACGTGCATTACGCCGGCATCACATGCTGCGTCTCAAACGTTATTATCAACAAACTCATTTTGGGGCCACCAATTGTGAAAAACCAGACCCAGTGTTAGTGGGTATGAGGTCGAAGACTCCACATCCGTGCAGTTGCTTTCTATGCGGACACCGCCGTCGATGGTATGGTGCTTCACTAGCCGAACGAAAAAACCAACTCGGATTTGAAGAACAACTATCGGAACTCTAACGAAATAAGCAGGTATATACGGGATGCCATATACATCATTAATGTGAACAGCATTCTGTATATTCTAAGTAGATTTTTTGACAGTAAGTATTGCGCTGAAGAATCAGAAAAGTATTGTTTTTTCTAAGCTGCCTGTGCGGCAGTAATGCGGTGACGCACTAACACCTCCATGTAGTTTCAATCCATGCGCCCCGGGCGGAGCGCGACCTAACTCAAGTTGTGGCTGCAAAACCCAAATATAGTTTCAATCCACGCGCCCCGGGCGGAGCGCGACGATAGCCCAGCAGATTGTCCCGTCAGTTAACTCAGTTTCAATCCACGCGCCCCGGGCGGAGCGCGACTATTTGTCGGCCACGGCAGTGAATACTTCTTATAGTTTCAATCCACGCGCCCCGGGCGGAGCGCGACGAGTGATGGGCATTACGACGCCATAGATGGAGATGTTTCAATCCACGCGCCCCGGGCGGAGCGCGACGAAGTGGCACGCCTCCGGCAGACTGGGAGATTGGGTTTCAATCCACGCGCCCCGGGCGGAGCGCGACTTGTTCGGACAGCATATCCGTTATCCTGACTATTTGTTTCAATCCACGCGCCCCGGGCGGAGCGCGACATTCCGCCGAACTGATCTATTGTCGGCTCTACAGGTTTCAATCCACGCGCCCCGGGCGGAGCGCGACTTGCAGCTGAAACCTGCTCTGATAGTGTAGGCATGTTTCAATCCACGCGCCCCGGGCGGAGCGCGACAAAAACAATCGCAAGTGATCAAAGTAGAGATCCTAGTTTCAATCCACGCGCCCCGGGCGGAGCGCGACTAAAGGCAACGGGATGGCGCGAAGTAAGACAGAAGTTTCAATCCACGCGCCCCGGGCGGAGCGCGACTTTTTCAAATCCTTATATAGTTAAGACCTTTTAGGTTTCAATCCACGCGCCCCGGGCGGAGCGCGACTTGCATCACCTTGGAATTCCCAGCCATCTTTAGTGTTTCAATCCACGCGCCCCGGGCGGAGCGCGACTTTGCGAACGCTGCCGCAGCACATGTATCAACCTGTTTCAATCCACGCGCCCCGGGCGGAGCGCGACCATATTCACCCAATTTTTCGCGGGTATCTTTCAGTTTCAATCCACGCGCCCCGGGCGGAGCGCGACGCGATGACCGCCATACCCGGTTCTACTTCTTCAATGTTTCAATCCACGCGCCCCGGGCGGAGCGCGACCCATTTACACTGATGAAGGTGCAAAAATCGTCCTGTTTCAATCCACGCGCCCCGGGCGGAGCGCGACGTCAATTCAGCGGCATTTTATTCGGAGGGTAAACTGTTTCAATCCACGCGCCCCGGGCGGAGCGCGACTCGGCAGCTTTTATCTCTGATAAGCTGCGAACTTGTTTCAATCCACGCGCCCCGGGCGGAGCGCGACGTTTTACCTGCATTGGTCGCTTCAAAGGTTACTGTTTCAATCCACGCGCCCCGGGCGGAGCGCGACCTGTCGTATTACGCAAAAGAGCTGACGAATTAATGTTTCAATCCACGCGCCCCGGGCGGAGCGCGACAGTAGCGCAACAACCAGTGCAAGCAGTTTAATTTGTTTCAATCCACGCGCCCCGGGCGGAGCGCGACACGATAACAAATCCAGAGCCAGCAGCTTTGACAGGTTTCAATCCACGCGCCCCGGGCGGAGCGCGACTTGATGCATTGCTTCCGTATTTACCAATGCGGATTGGTTTCAATCCACGCGCCCCGGGCGGAGCGCGACCTCAGCGTAGTACGTCACCTTCCCCGCCTTGCTGTTTCAATCCACGCGCCCCGGGCGGAGCGCGACCATAAACGAGCAAGCTCATACATGCGGTGTTTTGTTTCAATCCACGCGCCCCGGGCGGAGCGCGACCAGATAGTGATCTAGTATTCGCCTGACCCGCTTTTGTTTCAATCCACGCGCCCCGGGCGGAGCGCGACACAATGCAGATGAGCCGCTTTACAGCAATCTCAATGTTTCAATCCACGCGCCCCGGGCGGAGCGCGACATAAAAAGTATCGATGCATCCTGACTAATATCGGTGTTTCAATCCACGCGCCCCGGGCGGAGCGCGACAAGAGCACGCTGTATTTAGATCGTTTCTTGAAAATGTTTCAATCCACGCGCCCCGGGCGGAGCGCGACTTGCGGCATATGACAAGTGGGGATCTGGTGTATTGTTTCAATCCACGCGCCCCGGGCGGAGCGCGACTGATTACCGTAAGTCTTTATTTGAAAAGGAACAGGTTTCAATCCACGCGCCCCGGGCGGAGCGCGACCTTACCTTTTGGCGTATGAAATCGCCGCGATCTTGGTTTCAATCCACGCGCCCCGGGCGGAGCGCGACGGGCTTCATGATCTTCACGGCCAAACGATTTCAGGTTTCAATCCACGCGCCCCGGGCGGAGCGCGACATCAGCATCATCAAAAGAAATCCAAGATGATGAAGTTTCAATCCACGCGCCCCGGGCGGAGCGCGACATTACGAAATAAATTATACTCGTTACGCCGCAATCCACGCGCCCAAAGCGCGATCGGGTCAGCTTTGCGCTTGTGAAGATTGTTCAGAAGTTTCAATCCACGCGCCCCGGGCGGAGCGCGACATGAGTTGTCCGGTAAATTATCCATCAAGCACCAATCTGTTTCAATCCACGCGCCCCGGGCGGAGCGCGACAGCCTTTTTTCAAAGGCATGAAAAGTCTAGCGAATTGATACAATTTCCGCTACACATTGCTTATCAATAGATAAATTTGATTAATGATTCTTACGTCGAAGCAATTTACTTTTAGATCAATACGTTAAGATACCGCTAACATACCTGATTTTTAAAGAGCACTAGCGGTTAGCGGCTAAATGATGAGAGTATCAGCAAATAAGTCGACAGCAGGTTTGGCTCCGTGATGTTCTACCTTGCCACGCCAATTTTTCCCCAACATATAGAAGCGAAGACTATCAATCTCTTTGTCATATTCCCGGAATAATTTGGCTTTCAGCTCGACCCACTGGGCGGGATCAACCTCACACTCAAATACTGAGTATTGCACCCTAGTACCATAGTCTTGGCATATTTTTGCGATATGTCTTAACCGCGTGCTACCTGACTCTGAATTCAATGCGACATCGTAAGTGATAAGTACCATCATAATTCAGCCCCTCGTTGCTTACTTACTCATAAATGGGGGATAACATTCCAGATCGCCTCGGATATGACGAGCTAACAACATAGCCTGGACATGAGGAAGTAACCCTATATCGACTTCTTCATTTAAAAATAAGTGACGGATTTTCTGTTGTTTTTTTGCTTGATACTCCTGCAACACCAGCTTTCTGGCTGCATCCTTCAGGCAAACTGAACCTGAGGCTGATACATCAAAATCATCTGGTTTGATCTGCTGCCGGTTAAGCAGAGATAAGACTAATCTATCTGCAATAAAAGCTCGAAATTCCTCCAATAGATCCAGTGCTAAACTATCTCTGCCTGGACGCTCACAATGTAGAAACCCTACTTGCGGATCTAAACCCACCCCTTGAAGTGCAGCACTGATATCATTACCTAATATTGAATATAAAAATGAAAGCAATGCGTTGATTGGGTCTGTCGGTGGTCTGCGAACCCGACCGGAAAAACTAAATCCCCTAGCCTTATCCGATAGCAATTGATCAAATACCGAAAAATAACGTGCGGCAGCATCCCCTTCATAGCCCCGAATCTTATCTATATCGCCCGTCACCTTCAAAGTATCCAGAATATGGTTTAGTGCTGTAATTTGTTCGGTTAACGATTGCTGAATACCATGGTTACGCTGCTGTCGTTGCAATACCTGTTTTTGCGCTTGGATCTTGGCCGCGACAATATTCCGGGCGATAGATGCAGCGTTTTCATCCACCAGCTTAAATTGAGCTCGCCGCAACAAAACATTGCCGGATTGCTTGCCTTGTATTCGAGCCAGAAAACGTCCATATTCTGTGAATAAGGCCATATGAACACCATGCTCACCACAAAATCCCATCACCTGAGGTGATACCAATACATTACCAAAGCAAAAAATGCCGCTGATACCATGAATCGGCAACTGTGCTGCTTTTTGTCGGTTAATCTCAACAACTAAGGTCTCTCGCTCTTTATGGAGATAAGCACCTTGCGTATTGATATACAAGTTATTCTGAAGTTTCTTCATAAACTGTATCCGTTCTAAAAAGTCGCTGCTGATAGGTGAGACTTTGATCTTTCGCTGTTAACAGCGGTTGACACAAATCTATCAGACTACACGCCTTACAGTGCTTACCATATTGAGCTTTAGGCGTACCACCACTCTCGAGCATTTTTCTTACTTGGGAAATAACTTCAAGTGTATGTTCACGTAGTTGCGTGCTGAATTGAACCGGATGACGATGTCGAGTCTGGTGATACCAAAGTGCCCCTTGCGTTACCGACGATCCAGTCATTTCCTCTAGACATAAAGCCTGTGCGCAAAGCTGAAGTTCATCCCAATCACTAGGTTTAGGTTTACCTCTTTTATATTCAACAGGAAACAGTTCACCGGTAGCTACAACGCATTCAACCAAATCTAGTTTGCCTGTTAAACCTAGGCTGGGAGCGGTCACCAGCACTCCCCTCTCATACCTAACACCTCTCCTTGACTCAGGCTCGCCACTATCCACCCTCTCATGAAGTACCATACCCTGTGCGGTCAGGAAATTATCTGACCATACCTGCTCATTATGGATAAGCGCACATTGCCGTGGGCAAAAGGCATAGTGCTGCAAAGCTGAAAGAGGGATAAGGCATTGGTCCATGATTTAGCCCAGTACTCGCTGTAACACCACCCCTTCAGGCATATTCTGTTCGTTTATCTGAACCTGATAATCTGAGAATTGGCGGGCTGGTCCTTGCGCTATTTTTTTGACACCAACACGGTCAAATAAATCATGTGCAGGCGCATTACCTAATTTACTGTCATGTTTAAATACATATAAGCCTCGGGTTGCCATCAAGCCTCTGGCAGCCGAGCGATCATGTTCAAACATCGATGACAGTGCCTGCCACAACAATGACAAATCATTTTCATTAAACCCAGTTTGATCGGCTAGGTTAGCTGAAACGAAACCATGAGCCATATAAAGTCCATATGGCACAGTGAACTTGCGGCCTTGTATACCAACTTGTTCGTCATATCCCTTTTCTTCCATTCTGGCTGCAGACACTGTTAGTGAATGCTCTGAAACAACAATAGGATCAAAAGAACGTGCAAACGTGATCTGAACAGGACCTCTGACTTGGCCAGCATTAGGGCCTGTACTCATTACTGCACCAAATGTTCTAATATCGAAAAAGTTGTCACAAAGAAATTTTCTGGCCTTTGCGACTTCACTACCTTGAGCCTTTCCGTCTTTTTCTCTTTTACGACCATCAGCATCTACTTTAGCTGTCAAATCATGTCCAAGTTCTTCGTGTGCTTCGCGAATGACCCTATTTAAAACAGTTTCTTCACCAGAGATTTCTTTAGATTTGACAAATATATACAATCCCGGGTCATTACTATGTGTTAACTGAACAAAGTTACGCACTTTGCGTTTCAAACAAACATCGGTCACCAAACCTCGCCCCGTTTCAGCATCAATACGCGGCAAGTTGCCTGCATCAGGATCGCCATTCGGATTACCGTCTTTTACATCAAATAAAAGAACAAAATCGTAACGGTTAGAAATAGCCATGGTTAAGCTCCTTGCTCAGAATTCAGTGAATGATTGGTATCATTTTTGGTAAAAAATGCTTGGCGCTGCTGGTAATAGCCAATTGCAAAACGCCCTTGATCATCAAGGCTTAATTGTGGTGGAAATCCGTTGGCAGATAATCCAGACATCACCTCACCTAACAACCTTTCAAAAAATATTTCCCGCCCTTTTTCCAGTTTGCCTAAATGGTGGTTTTTCATACGCATTAATATAGGGAAAACACTGGCTGGTGTACCTGATGCAGCCGCATAGTAACGATCCCGAATAGTGGCATTGATACCAGGGCTGGACTCTTCCTGTATTTTTTCAAGAATCGCGAACAAACGACCTATACGGTAACCCGGATTGGTATTTTCTTTATCCAGTGACACAGCAATCTCCTTATCAGGATTAGATTGAAAACGTGCTTTACGGTTGAGGCAGGCCTTAATAATGGCTGCGCGTTCGTAGCTGACATGGCGTTCAGCCTGTATGCGACGAATTGCTGCCTGCAACAATGAGTGTGGATATGGACTGCCGCTCAGAATGGTACTCATCCATTCTCCAGCTAAATTAGGCGGAATATTTTCTGTTTTCCCCAATGCGGCAATAGATCTTAGCAGCGACCACATCGACAGATATTCTTTTTCTGAAGGTTTATGGACGATGCTGAGATCATGAAAGTGACCGGCAATTCTGATTGAAAATTCAGCAACTGTACCGACATGCCAGAAACGAATAGAAATTCGAGCGGAGTTTGGAGAAAGCCCTAACACAAAAAATCTGGTTTGCTTATCTTCCGGTGGGAGATGGCCTTTGTCGACAGCAAGCAATAATGACCTGACTTTTTCAATATGCTGGTCTGGGTTGTTTTTTTCCGGTTCATCAAACCAAGCAGCAAAATCATTCTCAATATGAGAGTCTTTATCAGACCAGAAAATTGTGGTTGCATCACCGATCTGCAACTTCTGTTGGGAGTCTTTTCCTAGTAAATGATTTAACGCTGTTGTATAAGCAAAACTTCCCATTTTGCCCATTGGGGCATTTTGACCTTGTTCTTTTCCGAATGAATTGAACGAGGCTAAATTAAAAGAGACTATATTGCCCCCAGTAGTGTTGGTTCCTCTAACCCCCTTAATTGACGGCTGTAAAACAGCAAGCTCTCCGGTATCCCCTGTAATAAGACAAAAACCAGATCTTCCTGCACCATCTGAATTTTCACTTTTAATTCGTGATATAACAGTTTGTCTCTGACAAACCAAATCGACATCGGTATTCAGACGAAAGCTCATAAATGGGCAACTAGCACGAATCTCTTCAGCATAGGAAGACGCAGCAAGAGCATTCGCTGTTTCTTTTTCCATAAATTTTAGAACTGCATTAACACCCGGGTCATCGGATATATTCAGATTTTTTATCCGTTCAATAAAAGCTTGGTGCTGTAAAACAACTCTATCTGCCTTCCCTTTGCCCACAACTCCGAGGACATATTCCATATTGTCCCAGAGTAAATACGGTTTAACACCTGACGAGCGTTTCTCACCTTGAGGAACCAAATAAGATTTCGCCCTTAATTTCTTATTGATGGTTTGCCGCGTATCCTCAATATTTACAAGATGCCCATCGGAGTCGATGACTATAACAAAGGGAATTTCTTTGTGTTCGAAGCCTTCAGGTGCAATGCCAGTCTCTGGATCTGCCGCCTTGCGTTCATAATATTGATTCAGTGCCTGTAAGATCATCCCCTGACCTCCTCACTATTCCATGCAGGCACATGAACAACACCACGTTGCATTGTTGCATTGAAAAATTTAGGTGTGGGGTTTTGGCAATCAGAATAATCGAGGTCATACAACATCCAGCCAAGGGAGCGATCTTCAGGGATAGAGGATGGTTCCGATTCAAGCACCCCATTTGAGATCAATCGGAAAGCGCATGAAAACTCTCGATTACCTAAGTATGGCTGATTGAAACATTGCCCCTTAGCTGCCCGACGCTCAAACATTGCGGCGTATTTGCCATAATCAGAATGCGGATCTTTCTTCTCATCAAAGATAAGATCAGCAAACAAACGATATCTGACATCCTTTAAGAACAACCCAGCTCGTTGCTGTCTTTCATTTTCTATATTTATCCCAAGAGCAGATGAGTCCAGCCCTTTTATCTGCTTTGAAGTAGGAGTTGTCGCTACTTTAGATAATTCATTACGTCGAACCGAAACCCACGATATCGGTTTTAACACGTCAATACGTGTGATTTGCCACCGGATAGCAGGTTTCCAAAAAATGGCTTCAAATATGGCTCGAGCCGCCGAAGGCGTAATAACATCATAACTAACACGCTCTACCTTCATTTCCGGTCTGGTGAAACAGGCATAATCGCCACTGACCTCCAAACAGAAGTTAACAGGCATATGTTCTCCTTGGTTTAAATCACGCTCTGGGCCGGATCACCGGTATATATTTTGTCTGCAGGTAACAACCCCAGAGAACCGTCATAGGCATTTGTTACACAGATCCCAAAAACTTCGGGGGACAATTCTTCAACTGCCCCAATTTTTTTCAAAGCAAGAAATTCTGGTTCATAAACACTCACGCTATAACGCTGTAACTTGCGCATCAGTTTACGATGTGGCCCTTCCCGCTTTAACTGATCCATTAAGTCAAAACCATTCTCACCGTATGGAACCAAAATAGATTTTCCAATATCAGAAATCAGTCTAAAACGCTCTGCTGCTGACCTGAACTGCACTACGCCAGGTTCTTGGATTAATAACGGCATGATCTGATGTGCATCAGAATCAACCTGAGCAAAAAATTGTCTGAAGTAAGAGTTAAAAAGCTGATGGGATAAAAGGTCGTTTTCTTTTTGATGCCAAACTGTTTTTGTAGCCTGCTCACCAAATAACAATAAGCCTTTTGCTGGGGATTTCGGTGGCTGAAATACAACCACTTTCCCCTTACCGAGTTTACCTTCACGGTTACATCGGCCTGCTGCCTGTGCAATCGAGTCCAGACCAGCTAATGCTCTGAATACAACAGGGAAATCAAGATCAACGCCAGCCTCTACCAATTGAGTGCTAACGACACGCAGGTTTTCACCTGCTTTCAGTCTTTTTTTTATGTCAAAAATGACTTTTGATCTGTGTTCACCACACATCAGCGCAGACAGATGAATTGTTCCTTCAGGCATCAACTCGTACAGTTCCCTTGCATCTCGCCGACTATTAACAATCACTAATACACTCGGATACTGAAGCAATTCCTGAGCTAATTCATCCCAGGTATATCGGATACTGAAGTCTGAAGGTTTCTGAATCTCAACCCGGTTCAATTGCGAAAACAGCCCATTAACATCAGAAATGATTTCTTTTTTTGCATCAAGCCCTTCGAATACAACGCGATCAAAACTATTTTTGGTTGTTCCTAATGCTGGTTGCGTTGCGGTAGACAAAACCAAAGTCACACCGTAGTGCTCAGTTAATAGTCTGAGAACACTAAGAATTGGTTTTAAATAATCAGGTGGTAATAATTGCGCTTCATCCAAAATAATGACTGAATTAGCAATGTTATGCAGTTTCCGGCAACGACTAGTCTTCGCAGCAAAGAGGGACTCCAGCAACTGCACATTTGTCGTCACAATGATCGGAGTATCCCAGTTTTCAGCCGCTAATCGATTCTTAGCGTTTTCCTGTGTAGACGACTCAGGGTCAAAATTTGAATGATGTTCAAGTACTGCATCATCTCCAAAAATCAGGCGATATTGATCAGCCGTCTGTTCAATGATGCTGGTATAAGGAATGGCGATGATGATCCGCTGTTTATTATGCTTTATGGCATGCTCAAGGGCGAAAGCCATTCCCGATAAAGTTTTTCCGCCCCCTGTTGGCACTGTCAGTGTAAATACCCCCTGACTTTCTAATGCTGCACTTCGACAATCACGGAGTATTTCAGCTCGTTTTTGGTTGACTAATGTCGGTTCAGCAGAGGCTGATTTAATCGACATATAATCATCAAATCGTTGTTTCAAATATTCAAGTGAATAGATATTTACTCTTTCTTGTGCCGATAAAGGATCCATGAAGCGTTCTGTATCAAGAAAATCAGCATCGACCAGACAAGAAAATAGCATCCGCAACCATAAATGTAGCCCATTTGAACCACCAAGTGGTTTGGATAATTCACTAATAATTACAGGAGAGTTAACTACATCCGGCGGTATGTCTGATGCATTCAGTACTTCCGTTAAATGTTGTTCCTGTTCTGCTCTAACCAATCGGTTAAAAAGACTTGAACCTCCAGCTTCAGCTTTATTCCAATCTGGTAAACCAGAGTGATGGCCAGCAATAAGATAAGCTAAAAATCTACCTGCGGCCTTATTCCAAGCAACCGCATGTATGGCACCAGCTTCTGAGTGAACAGTTTTTCCAGATTGTTCAACATGAGCCTCTAAGTTATAACCAGAGACATTTCTGATATATTGCTGGAATGCAGGTCGATATTTTCCTAAGTCATGCCAAAGACCCGCTAAAATGGCCCAATTTTGACCATTGAAGGACTGTGCAAATTTAGCAGCAAGTTCACTGACACTTTTCAAGTGATCCGATAATTCATGCAATTTCCAGTCACCATCGTCCGTCTGCTTTACGTGAGCAATAAACTCGCCGTCTAATTCATTGTTCATTACGTTAGGCATTAGCTATTACTCGCAAATCAGACCATAAAACAGAAAATAAAGTAGCCATAAGAAACTCTCAATACTGTATAAATCCTCAGGTTAACTGAGGTTACCTTCCTACTTGTAAAATCAGGTCAACTATTAAAAAGCCACTGTTTGATGTCATCTCGGTTTACCAACACCAGTTGTTGCGCTTCGGGTTTACCATCAAGATATTTGGTGTTGACTTGCATTTCCTTGAGTAGATAGTCAGCAAGTGCAGCTCGGGTTGAAATATGAAGCTGACCGTCATCCATTTTAAAGTCGTGTGCTAATACCTGAGTTTGTGCGGCACTGAGACGAGGATCGGACGATAAAATCAGTGTGACGTTTGTTTGCCAAGCAACATCTTGTTCGATGGTATAGGGAGACGGCCCTTCGATTTGAACCTCTTCACGAAAGCGACTTAAAACGAAATCACGATATCCTTTCGCTTTCTCGCAATAACCCCTGACATGAAAACGAGATCCGGCTTTAACAATGCTATGCGGGCTGAAAATACGCCCTTCTTCTTCAGGGTTTGAGAGTGAAATGTAGTTCACTTCAATTCGCAGTTGCTGGTGAATTGCTCGAACTAATGTAGCAACAATATGACGGGAAGCATGACGCTCTGGTAATTTAAGACGAGAAGTAAACGTATTCGGTAATGGCGTTGATATAGCGAAATGGCCTGTTTCTAACCAGAGAAGAAAATCGTCTAAACCACCATCAAAATAGTGACATTTGGCATTATCAGCATATTCGTAGCAGGCTTTATCCGTTTTAATGAGGCAATTGAGGTGCAATTGCTGATGCAGAGTAAAATCTTTATAGGCTTGCTGGCGGGTGATGTTGAACTGTTTCTCTAAGTTCTTATTCCTTACCTCACCCATCCAAAAGGCCAGCATTTCTAAGAATGCAAATCGTTCAACGGGTAATCTGGCGCTGTTCATATACCCTCCATCGACTACAGACACCGACAGACAGATTCATCTGCAACAAGACTCATTCTGTCATATTTATCAGGTGGATAGTATTGGAAAGGTACAGTTTGATGCTTTGCGATCGCAGATCTCCAAGATAATCCGATCACTAAAGCGATCATATCAGTGTGATCACATCCCTGGTGATCACCTCAGAACTGCGAGTTTTATGCATCAGAACAATACACAATTACGCAGAACACAACCAATTCACCTCATTTTATGATGCATTACTTGTACGTCGTTCTTTTTCGTTCTGATAAAAAGCGATCAATTGTGAAAGTTAATCTGAAGTGATCACAACCAGGGTTTCAAAACAAACGGATCGATCAATGCAGCATTAGGGAAGTCGACCAGATACCGTCTTGCTGTACTAACATTTAAACTGTAAACACGGCAATAATACGAAACGGTATAACCCTGCAGCCAATATTTACGGTAATAATTATCAAAATGCCTACTCCAAAACTCCGACATTGGTCTGCGTTGTAATTGCCTAACGGCCATGTTTGAATATAGTGTTTTTTCAGCAATGTATTCGCTCAGTGACATATCACTAAAATACAAACAACGTCTATGCCAAGCCCAATGAATTGTACGAAGACTCTGCCCACCTACTTGGCGGAAATTCGCGTAGGTGCGAGTAAGGCTTAATGCGTATTTTTCAGCATATTCCGATAAACAAACACCCGTAGACAATGCTTCATAAACATAATTCAGACGATGCCATTTCCAATCAGGGCGCGACCAAACCACCCATCGATTTAATACATCATACTTAATAGGCTGTGCTGGTGGCTTTAATAACTCCAGAGAATGATCATGTGTAAAATATTTATCCAACTTACCGCAGAAACTTAGCGCTGATTCTGGTTCTACATTCGTAGAAACATTTTTAAACTCAGGCTCAACTGCTTGTACAAGCTCAGAATCTTGCGTTTCTAGTTTCTTATATGTTTTGGCTGACATTGACCCCGTCTTTCGTGCTTTCCGTATTCCAAAACCTATACGTTTCTTACAGACATCCGAAGACTCCTTAGTCGCATTCTTTCCAAAATAGCTAAGACGAATCATTAGCTTGCTGTAAGTGTCAATATCATTCGGCTTAACAAAGTAAGTCATATTGTCAGGAAACCAGACAGATCCACCAGCAGCCTCTTCCCAACACATTTTTACAATATCATTTAATTTGTTTGGGCTACGAATGTAGTTTCCATCCATCATCAAAGCATAATGATAGTGCTGTGCATCGGCTTCGTTTCTTTCTCGAACCCATATGTAACTGAGAAAAGACCTCGGGTAGCGTTTGCGTAATTGACCAAATAGATTCTTATGGAAAATATCAATCACCTGGTTATTTGATTGGAATTCCTTCAAATGCAAATCATAGCGAACAGCAAGAAAACGAGATGACAGCCCTGATACTTGATCAACAATTTCAAAGATACGTTTCATCATTTTTCCGTTTTGCTGATCGTTCGCAGGAAGTACTTTCCACAGAAAGTCGTTGAATAGGAACTCTCCTTTGGGTTTGATCACTTCAACGTCAGAATAAGGGCGGGTAATATTATTAATATCCGGACTTTCTGATGAATATAAATCACCCGCAAAGTCTTGTGTGTGCTGGTCTTGAGACATATAAGATTTTGTTTTATTTAGCTGGATTTAATGTTTTCTTGTTTCAAATTGTTTCGATGAAACAGATGAAAAAAAAGCTGGACGATGCCAGCCTTTTGTATTGTTTAGTGTTCCGTCAACCACTGTTCATATTGACTGTATGTCCAACCTAAAGTACGTCCGCCATTCATTTTTGGCTTTGGAAATTTGCCATCCTGAACCCAGCGATACAACGTAGTTCTGCTGCAGTCCAACCATTCCAACATCATCTTGATACGGATCATGCGTTGTGGCTGATAAAACGAAGTGATCTTCTCTGACATAGTTGTTTTGGGTATGCTTTTGTCATCGTGCATAAATGCTCCTGTATATGAGTTGAAATTATTTGCATCAATTCGATACCAGGCGATTAAAGCACACAAATACCAGCAAAAATTACAGAGTACTTATGTACTCTGTACAGACTACTGTGCATTTTTTATACGATTAATGGATTCCGATAGATGTACCTTAATAGTTTCATCACCTATAGGCGGTTCATTATCAATAGGCCAAAACAATCGACTCTTTTCATTTAAAATTTTTACCAACTGCGTTTGATTTGGTAATACAGAGTTTAATATCTTTATCAACTTACGAATTGTTAAATCAGGAATTTTGGCTCTCTTGAGTTGTTGTTCACTTATATAGAATTCCGGCTCGTAAAGAATTGAAATCAATGCACTTAATACATCTTCTCTATCAACCGCATTTCTTTCTGAATTAGGATGAGGTTTCTTTTTGCTTGCTTTCAATTTTTCATTTTCGGCTCTTAACTCAGAAAGTTCAGCTTCATAGTCACGGAGCTCGCAAGGCATTTCAGGAAAATCAATTCCCAGAGCCTTATTGATCTCATCTCTGATGAACCCATATTTCTTAGCTGATTGGTGTTCTAATGGATCATTCTTAATATCAGATATGATCCGAGATAATGTAATTGGAAAGCTTTTTCCTAGCGCCTCAAATGAGGATGCTTTTGCCGGGATCTGAAAATGCTGATTAATCTGCATTAAACGCCCACCATTTAACTCATAGAATTGAGGCTTTACCTCAAGACTCTGGTATTCAGCATCCAATGATGAAAGTAATGATTCGCTGCTTGCTTCTGCGTGATGATTTTTAAGATATATGTAGATATTTCTCAGACTGATGAACTGAGAACTAGCATTCTGAGACTTTTCAATCTGGTCATTAATCCTGTCGTATAAACCCAATTTATTCTCCTGCATTGATGTTTTTATAGAAAATCAGCTCCGAATAATAAACGAAGAAAGACATGTAGACGGATTTTATGTTTTGCTAAACAAGTACGCAAAGTGGATTTAAAGGAAAAATGGAAAGGATGAGTCTACATATGTTACTGATTTTATTGGTGCCGGTAACAGGAGTTGAACCTGCGACCTTCGCATTACGAATGCATTTCACACTGTTAGTCCAGCTAATAATTCCAACCGATCAAGATATCTATCCAAGACCTGCTTTTTCTCCATTAAATATTCGCCTTTGTTATAAACACTAAATACCCCACCCAGTTCATGCCCAGCTAGTAACTCCACGATATGAGGAGGTGCACCCAAGTCGGCATTTTTTGTAATAAACGTGTGCCGTAAGCTGTGTAGAGACCAGCCTTCACCATGATTCAATATTCTATGCTTGTATAATCTTCGACCAAACTGACTAACAGCATCCGGTTCTCTAACCTCGCCAAGGATGAAAGGCCCTTTATTTCGCTGACTCATATCCACCAGCCAAGGAATCACTCGATCAGGAATAGGTCTGGTGATGCGCTCACCAGTCTTACTGTTTTCTTTCGGGACAGTCCAGAGTTTGGCATTAAGATCCCATTCATCCCATGTTGAAAGTCTGACCTCACCCGTTCTAGCGCAAAAGACAGTAATCAGCAAAAGCATGTCTTGGTAATATGTCTGTATTTCATTGCTATGAAGTAATCTCCATAATCCACCTAGTTCAACATCAGTCAGAACACGATCTCGTTTCCCATGTTTTTTTCCGACATCCGGAATAGTCAGTTGCTCTAATGCCGTGCTGGTGGCATATCCTCGGCGATCACAATATCTAAGTGCTTGTTTACAAACTTGAAGAACGCAACCAGCAGCAACTGGAGACCCTTTGCGAGTGATTTGTTCTAGAGCTGAAAGCCAATGTCTACGATCAGCCATATGAAGTGGTACTGAACCTATCTTGGAATAAATATGAACTTGTAACTGCGAACGGTCTTTCTCTGGATATTTTCGATTGTGTGCTGCGTAATTGTTAACCCAATATTCTAAAGCATCCTTAACGGTGACTGGCTTCAGTGTTTCTTGAGTATCTCTGTCTAGCATAAAGCGAGGATCTTTATTTTCAGCCAACCAAGCGCGACATTTATCCCTAAGTTTTCTGGCTGCAGATAATGACAAGTCTGGATACTTACCAAGAAGCAGCCTTTCTAGTTTAGTATCACGTCCACCAAGGCGATATCTGTAATACCAAGTCAAATTACCACTGATCTGAGCACGGATAGCCAAACCGTCACCATCAGCTATCCATGACTCTTTTTCTACCGACTTTTTTAGAAGCGCTTTTAGCTTGTTGTCATTCAGCTTATTAACACTCATCGCCTATTGCCTCTGAACTTTGTGATACACCATGTGATACACATTGCGTGGTGTATTATGAATAACAACGCAACAAAGAGAAACAAAAACAGGAGAAAAATATTAAATTAACCATATTATACATGTAGTTAACAAAACAGGCAGGAACACAGAGAAACGAGGTAAAACATAATGTCAGTTACAACACACCCAAATGACAGACGGATGACAACTTCCTTTGTTACTCTAACCGTAGTTGGCTTAAGCCAGCAATACAAACCAAACCTTGACTGTTCGATTACAAAACAATCAGTTAATACAACATGCCATACTCGTTTCTTATCAGCGGTAGTGCTTATGTAAAGTGATACGAACGCTAATCCTTTTCGTCCCACTCTTTTTTGATATTCAGTATTTTTGGCAGGATATTCAAAAAGATGGTCAGCAGTGCCGGATTAAAATGTGTGCCGCTGTTGGCGCGCATATCTTCGAGTGAGGCTTCAACACTCCAGGCTTCTTTGTAAGAACGCTTCATGGTTAACGCATCAAAAACATCGGCTATCGCAACGATCTGTGCCGACTGTGGAATATTGTCACCAGCCAGCCCTTTCGGATAACCGCTGCCATCCCATTTTTCATGATGATAGAGCGCAATTTCAGCCGCCATTTTAAAAATCGGGGTATGACTGCATTGTAAAATTTCATAGCCAATGAGGGAGTGCTGCCGCATGGTCACCCACTCTTCCGCAGTTAATTTACGTGGAGCTTTCAAGATGCCATCCGGTATCCCAATCTTACCGGTATCGTGCAATGGCGCAGCAAGCTCCAGCCGTTCCGCCAAATGTTCAGGCCAGCCAAAGGCTTCCGCAAGCGCTCTGGCATATGCCGCCATACGCCAGACATGCAGGCCAGTATCGTTGTCGTTATAGTGGCCTGCGGCACCGAGCATATAAATCGCTTCGCGCTGACTATCTTCCAGCTCTTTGACATGCACCAGCGAGAGATGCGTTTGCACCCGGCGGATCACAATCGCGGGGGAAACGGGTTTATGGATATAATCCACTGCCCCCACATCAAACCCGGCAGCTTCATCATCGACATCACCCATTGCTGTGACAAAAATGACTGGAATATCATGGGTTAATGGATCAGCTTTTAAACGACGGCAGACTTCATAACCATCCAGATCGGGCATCATGACATCTAACAAGATCAAATCCGGATGATGCGCCGCGACGGCGGCAAGCGCGGACTGCCCGTTATGCGCGAAGATAAGCTGGTATGAAGCTCTCAATATCTGCCGGAGTAATTGCAGGTTATTCGGCTCATCGTCGACCAGTAGGATCTTTTTCTTCATTCTGACCTCCTATTGGCGAGCAGACTTTGTGCTAATTTTCGCAACTCTTTTTTCGCACTGTGAAAATCAAATCGCTCAATATGGTGATAAATCTCAGCCAGATCGCTTCCGCGAACGTATTCGCTGATCTGCTTCATGATCGGTTCGGTGCTATCAGGGTTTAGTTCGTCTAAGGCCAGCGATAGTTGTTGAAACAATTGCTGCACGGCAACTAAATCAAAATCTTTCAGTAAAACACTGGCGTCATTGGGCAGCGATAATGTCTGAATGCAATTATCGGCTTCTATTAATGCCTGACGTAATGGCGCCAGTAACCGGCTCGCCTCATCACGTCGTCCGGACTTCAAATGTCCATCGATATGAACAGCTAAATCAGCCACTTTAGATAATGCCAGATTACCGGCCAGCCCTTTGAGGGCATGTGCAACCGCACGTGCCGGCTCAACATCATCGGGGTGTTGTTCCAGCAAGTGCAAAATAATGTCGGCATCATCGATCTGCTGTTGTGAAAACTGGGTCAACGCTTTGATATAAGCGTAAACATCCACCCAGTTTTTCATGGCTTTCTGGTAATCAGCCGCCGGGCTCAACGGGGTTAAATCAATATTTTTATTCACCGGCATTTCAATCATGATGGCATGGTTTATCCGCCCTGCCCCTTGCGGCACCATCGCTTCCATCAACGAAAATAGCTGGTCAAAATCGATCGGTTTTCCGGCAATGGCATCCATTCCCGCTTCCAGATATTTCATCTCATCTTCTTTCATCACACTTGCCGTCAGCGCAATGATGGGAATATGTTTCTCTTGCAGAGACTCTAATTGGCGGATCTCACGGGTGGCCTGTAAGCCATCCATCACCGGCATCATGACATCCATCAGGATCAAATCGTGGCCGCCTTTTTGATATGCCGCGATCGCCTCCAGTCCATTTTTGGCCCATTCCACTTCATGCCCGATCTGTTTCAGGCGGATAGTGGCCAGATAAGCGTTATTTTCGAGATCCTCCACCAACAACACGTTAAATAAACGCGGCGGAATAAAATCTTCGCTTTTATTTTGGATCTCTTCGTACAAACAGATCTGATCCGGCTCCGTTTCCGGTAGCGGAACAACAAAATGCACGGTAGTACCAACGCCTAACTGACTTTCAAGCCAGATATCGCCATTCATCAGTTCAATGATTTGTTTACAAATGGTTGTACCCAGCCCGGTGCCGCCAAAACGGCGAGAGATCGAACTGTCAGCCTGCATGAAGGGCTCAAATACTTTGGTCATTTCCGCTTCCGACATACCGATGCCAGAGTCAATAACATCAAACTGAATGCGGTCTGGTTTGCTTGTTGCTGAAACCACGACTTTGATGGAGCCTTTGTTGGTGAATTTAACCGCATTGCTGAGTAAATTCAGGATGACCTGACGCAACCGGGTCGGATCGCCTTTCACGCGTTGCGGTAAGTGACGATCGTATTTAATGCTGATGATCAGGTCTTTTTCCGCGGCACGCTGATGCATCAGCTCTACCGTCTCGGCAATCATGTTGGGCAGATGAAAGCCGATGATTTCCAGCTTATATTTTCCTGCTTCCAGCCTGGAGACATCCAAAATATCGTTGATGATCGTCAGCAGTGCACGCGCTGAACCATAAATGGTGTCCAGATGCTTGGCGGTTTCGGGTGACAACGTGTGATCTTGCAAGGCCAGTTCGGTAAACCCAAGGATGGCATTCATTGGTGTGCGAATTTCATGGCTCATGTGCGCCAGAAAAGCGGATTTAGCACGGGAACCCGCTTCCGCGGCTTTTTTCGCTTGCAGCTCCGCCTCGTGGCGTTTCTGTTCACTGATATCGGAAATGATGCCGACAAACATGGGCTCACCGGAGATCTTCATCGCCCCCACAGATAAATGGATGGGAACGATGGAGCCATCTTTACGTTGTGCGGTTACCTCGCGCCCCACGCCGATAATACGAGGGTTGCCTTCCTGTAAATAACGCGACAGATAACCATCGTGTTCTTCCCGATAAGGCGACGGCATAAGCATATTAACGTTCCGGCCAATAGCTTCACTGGCGGTGTATTGAAACATACGTTCCGCCGCAGGATTAAACGAACAAATATGGCCTTTTGCGCCGATGGTAATGATTGGATTTACTGCCGTTTCAAGAATGGCGCGCGTCACTTCGGTGCTGCTGAGCAGATCGGCTTTTGTGGCTTTGAGATCAGATAAATCGACGATGCAGCCAACAAACAGACGATTAGCGCCAAAGGTAACTTCATTGACCGCCAGCCAGACCGGAAATAACGAACCGTCTTTGCGTCGTCCGGTCACCTCGCGGCCTTTACCAATTACGTGTGGTGTCGATGTTTGGTGATAGCGAGCTAGATAACCATCATGCTGGGAATGATACGGCTCCGGCATCAACATGGAGACATTCTTTCCCACCACTTCCGCCGATTCATACCCAAACAAACGTACAGCCACATCATCAAAAGCGGTAATACGACCCATTTCATCAATTGTTATCGTGCCAACAGCCGCGATATTAGCGTTTGTAGTAGACATCAACGTCTGACGTCCCATTTCACCGGAATAGGATCAGCATAGTTGGCAGGGCTGAAAGTCGCCAGAAAATAAGACACATTCTCATTGCTTATTTTGTAAGCAAACGAATCAGTTTGTTACTGGTTTATTGTCAAATTTAGCATCATCTAAACAACGCCCGATGGCATCTGCCCGTTGCGGATACATCAAGGCATGTTTGACCAACATACATAATGCAAAATCATTACCGACTTTCTTATAATTACTGTCAGCCACCTGACCGCCATTGCTTTGCAACGCACTTTGCAAACAAGGCTCTTTCACTTCAGCTAAGTCTTTTAAACATTTTGTTTTAGTCTGCCGGAAACAATGCAGATACGCCGGTTGCTCACAAAACAGATGGTCACCATTTTTTTTCAAATCAGCCAGAAATAGTTGTGATGGCTCTTTGCCCTTTTTCGTGGCTGCTGATTTGTCTTTTTCACTACCGGTAACCGACTGACAACCCGCCAGCAATTGCCCGACAACAATACTGACTAATATTGTTTTTTTTACTGAAGACATGCGTTACACCTTAAATCCATTAACGGCTTCCACCAGCTGCTCTGAGATCTGCGACGTTGATTCACTCAGTGTATTCATGGTCTGCGCAGCCCGGCTCGTTTGCTCTGACACTACATGCGTTTCATTCGCTGCATTAGTAATGTTATCGGCTACTTCTCGCTGCAGGATCATGGAATCAACTATCTTCTCAATGCGTTGGGCCATTTCATCCTGAGCAAAGATTATAGCCTCAAATTGCTCTTCCACCTGCCGCATATCCTGTTTTTCTATCAGCGAGATCTGCTCTGCCGTTTTATGTGAGAAGTTAGTGGCCTGTTGTGAAGCAACCCGGATGGAATCAACCACCTGAGTGACTTCAGATAATGTTTCGCTGACTTTGATAGATAAATTTCTCACTTCGTCGGCAACGACCGCAAAACCGCGCCCATGTTCACCCGCTCTGGCGGCTTCAATCGCGGCGTTTAATGCCAGTAAATTCGTCTGATTCGCAATCTGCTGAATAGCATTCACCAGATTAACAATATCATCCGTTGCGCGTTGTACCTGGCTGGATGAATTGACGACTTCTTGCATTCGACTATTGATCGCCACGATGTTCTCTTCCGCATTGGCAATCACCATGACACCGCTGTGCACATGATCGTGAATCACTCCCATTTGCACTTTCGAATCAGCACAATATTGCTGAACCGTTTGCGTGGTGCTTTGCAGTTCACGCGCGATAGAGGTCAGTCTGGTGGTTTGTTCTTCCATGACCCGGGCTGAATTGCCCATATGCTCTGTTTCTGTCGCCAGTAACACCACCTCATGTTTTACTTCTCTGGCCGACGACTGGATCGAGTGGATCATCGCCCGCAACTTTTGCTGCATCATTTTTGATTCCAGTGCCAGCCGGCGAATTTCGGTATTTTGTTTGGGCACCGCTAAATCTGTCGTCATGTCACCGGCGGCAATGGCACTTAAACTGGCGCTGATGGTTTGCAGTGGCAGCAGATTACGAATGAGCACAATACAGCCGAATAACCCCATAAATACGGTTCCAATCAGCATCGAACCTATACTGAATAAAGCGTTTTTTACAATGAGTTGCTGCATATCCTGCTCAGGCATGACTACATTCAGCAACCATCCCCATGGCGCATAAACCTCGAAATAAGCATGTTGCAGCCCGCTTTGTGCATTCAGTGTGTAATCGATATTACCTTTTTGTTGCGCCAGCATAGTGGTGAGAACGGGCTGGCCGGTCGTGACATCTTTTTCCGCCAGAATAGCTAAGGCAGACGTTAATGAAGGATGAAATACAGGTACGCCGAATGAGCTGCCTTTATTTACATTAATAATGGCAACATACCCGTGCTGACCAATGGTAATAGTGCTGGTGTGCTGAATAAATTGTTGGATGTCTGTCGTGATATTAATGCCGCTGTAAATAGCACCAATAACCATATTATTGGCATTTTTGATGGGTTCAAAAAAACCATAACTCCAGTTATCGGCGCTAAAGAAAATGCCGCGATATGGCTTTCCTGCCAACAATTCTGCCGTCGCCGGATTATCTTTATCCAAGACATTATGGCTTTTGTCTTTATCACTGCACAGGGCAAATGAAAACAGCTCGCCATTACGGACTAAAATTCCGGCACTGGAACCATTACTGGAAAAACGATCGAGATAGATTTGTTGTTCAGCGACAGGCGAGCCATTAAATAATAATTGGGGATTGGCATTATTTTGCGGGTCTGGCTGAACTTGCCAGTCACCAGAGAAATGCTGTTTTATCCAAAACATGTCATGTTCAGTTAAGCGATTGTAGAGCGCATTTCGCGATACGATGTCAGCGCGTAATGCATTTATTGATTGTGTTATTTGCTGATTATTTTCATTGGCCGCATCAACTCGGGTCTTATACGAAAAAGCCCAGAATTCAAAAATAAGAACGAAAATGGCGCCAATTCCCAGCAACATCAAAATTCGGCCGAGTACAGTATTTTTCAGCATTAAACTCAATGACATATGCCTTGTTCCTTAATTCAGATTTTTGCTATTAGTAACGCGGCTTAATACTTAAACAGTTATATCACAGCATAAATGATGGAAAGATGAAGTAACTCAATCGTGGAATAAAAACACGCAAAAAATAAGGGGCCAGAAGGCCCCGTAACATAAAGCTAATACGCGAATGTTATTAACCATACGCCGGTGCAAACTCGCCCATTTTTTCCAGATCCGGTTTGTTCTGCACCCAGTACGGTGACAGTGAACGCAGACGCTCGATCACTGGTGGCAGTTTTTCCAGCACATAATCGATCTCTTTTTGGCGAGTGTAACGCGACAGTGAGAAACGCACGCTGCCATGTGCCGCGGTATAGGGAATGCTCATCGCACGCATGACGTGTGATGGTTCTAAAGAGCCGGAGGTGCAGGCACTACCACTCGATGCTGCAATGCCGAGTTGGTTTAGCATCAGCAGAATGGCTTCCCCTTCGATATATTCAAAGGCGATATTCAGCGTATTCGGCGTGCGATTTTCACTATCACCGGTCACGATAGAACACGGCACTTTTGCCAATAAACCTGCTTGCAGTTCGTCACGCAGTTCTGCCAAATGCGACATGATCGGCATGTGCACTTCCGCCAACTCACAAGCCATACCGAGACCTACAATACCAGCAGCATTTTCAGTACCGGCACGACGGCCACGTTCCTGATGACCACCACGCAATAATGGGCGGAAACGGCTGCCACGTTTGACATACAACGCACCCACGCCTTTTGGTGCGTGAATTTTATGGCCGGAAAAAGAGAGCATGTCGATGTCACTGCTGGCCAAGTGGATCGGAAATTTCCCCACCGCCTGTACACCATCGGTATGGAACAACACGCCTTTCTCTTTCGCCATGGTCGCCATGGTTTGCACCGGGAACACAGTGCCGGTTTCGTTATTTGCCCACATCACACTCACCAGCGCGACGTTTTCGCTGAGCAGCGACTGGTAATGCGCTAAATCGAGACGACCTTGGTTATCGACGGGTAACCGGTGAATGGTGTAACCACGGCGTTCCAGATGTTCACACACTTCCAGAATGGCCGGGTGTTCCACCACGGTGGTGATGATCTCTTTACGTTCTGGTAAAGCTTCTACCGCCGACAAAATAGCCGTGCTGTTGGCCTCTGTTGCACAAGAGGTAAAAATAATTTCGCTGTCGTGCGCGGCGCCTAACAGAGCGGCGACCTGTTCACGCGCACGCTCGATGCCTTTGCGCACCGGCTCACCGAAACCGTGAATGGAAGACGGGTTACCATAATGTTCAGTCATAAATGGCATCATGGCTTCCAGCACCATCGGGTCGAGACGGGTGGTGGCGTTGTTATCCAGATAGATCGCTTTCATGTTCCGTCTCCTTAAACCAGTGCTGTTTCAGCCTGCGTCACGCTCACGACCTGCATGTAACGGCCCATTTTTTCCATCAACGTTTGTTGGATCCAAGACAGCGTCATGTCGGTCATCATGCAGCCAACACAGCTGCCTGACAGTGCCACTTCTACTTTGCTGTCGGTGACACTGATCAAGGCCACATCACCACCATCGGCCTGTAGACGTGGACGCATCTCTTCCAGTACAGCGGCCACCGTGCGCCAGTTTTCATCTTTCTTCGCCAGATCGACATGCGGTGCGACTTTGCTGCGTTCCAGACTGGTAGTGGCAATGCGTGCTTCGTTACACGGCTGAGTTGCCAGCACTTTCTGCAAGGCTTGTTCAATTTTTTCGTGGCAGGCGCCACAACCACCACCGGCTTTGGTGTAGTTGATCACATCGGCAATCGAAGTCAGGCCGTTTTCTTTCACCGCTTTGATGATTTTGACTTCATCCACCGCAAAGCATTTACAGATCAATGCGCCTTCTTCATGGTCATCGTGCCACTCTTCGCCGCGGAAATTGGCAATCGCCGCTTGCAGCGCTTCCTGGCCCATAACCGAGCAGTGCATTTTTTCCGGTGGCAGACCATCGAGATAATCAGCAATATCCATGTTGCTGATCTTCAGCGCGTCATCCAGAGTTTTACCAATCACCATCTCGGTCAGCGCAGAAGAAGAGGCAATGGCGCTGCCGCAACCAAAGGTCTGGAAACCGGCATCTTCAATAATTTCGCTCTCTGTGTTGACCTGCAACATCAAACGTAACGCATCACCACAGCTGATCGAGCCAACGTCACCTACGGCGTTCGCATCGGCAATCACCTTGGCATTGCGTGGATTGAAGAAGTGATCTTTAACTTTTTCTGAATAGTTCCACATGACTCGTCTCCTTTGTGCGTATCTTTTATGCGCGTATTTTTAGTTCACACTGGCGGTGGATGGGCAGTTGGTGGCTTGTGTCGGGCTGCAACTACCGCTGCTGCATTTACAATCTGCAGGTTGTGGCTGAATGTTGAAACCCGGTTGCCCCTGACGTTCTGCCAGTGAGATCTGACAATCTTTTAATAACGGCCATTGACGGCGATCGGCTAAAAACACCAGACCATCCTGACGAAATAACACGTCGTCAGGCTGTTGCGTGGCGGTCCAGCCCATATCTACTTTGATTCCAGAACAAGGGTCGCCCTTGGCAATCAGACGCAAACCGATACATTCCTGCACCAGTTGTTGCTGCAGTTGATGTAGTTGCGTCAGTGCGCTTTCGTCGATTTGAATCATGATGTCTCTCCCTGTGACCGTGATCACAAAGCTGCAAATGAGGTGCCACATAGAAAATCATTGTTTTTCATATAGATAAAACATGACCAGGGCTGTTTTGTCTGACAACAAAGCGAGCTTTGTCAGCTTTTGTCGCAGTTAAGACAGTATGTCGAATGGTGTGTTATCAAAGACATCAGTACGGTTTCTGCAGTCAACCAGATTGAATGTTACAATTCCCGTTATTGTGATCAGGAAAGCGACGGAGAACAGGGTGGCATTATCAACAAAACGGGTGGCTATTATTGGTGGTGGCCCTGCAGGACTCATGGCGGCAGAAGTGTTAAGCCAGCAAGGAGTTCAGGTCGATCTGTTTGATGCGATGCCATCGGTAGGGCGTAAATTTCTGCAGGCTGGTAAAGGCGGCATGAACATCACCCACTCCGAAGCGTTCCCCGATTTTGTAAATCGCTACCGGCATCGTCAGCAAGAGATGTTACCGCTGCTACAAGCCTTTGATGCTAACGCCCTACGCCAATGGTCACATGAACTGGGTTTTGACACGTTTGTTGGCAGCTCGGGTCGCGTGTTTCCAACCGATATGCGGGCGGCCCCCATGTTGCGTACCTGGCTGCAACGCCTGCGCGAATCAGGGGTGAAGTTTCATGTTCGCCACCGCTGGCTTGGCTGGAATGAACAACAGCAGTTGCTGTTTGCAACACCGGATGGCGAAACTAGCGTTGCTGTCGATGCGGTGTTGCTGGCGTTAGGCGGTGGTAGCTGGTCACGGCTGGGTTCTGATGGCACCTGGGTGCCTTTATTACAAGCCCGCAATATCGCCGTAGCACCGTTGCAGGCTGCTAACTGTGGTTTTGAGCTGGCCTGGTCTGATGATTTCCGCAGCCGCTTTGCCGGAACGCCGATGAAAACCGTGGTGGCGAATTTGGTTGATCGTGAAGGCAAATTGACCGAACGCCAAGGTGAGTTTGTCATCACAGAACGTGGTGTTGAAGGCAGCCTGATTTACGTGTTTGCCGCCGAGTTGCGCGACCAACTGACACAAAACGGCAAAGCCACATTAACGCTCGATCTGCTGCCACACAAATCACCAGCTCGCATTGAGCAGGAACTGCGCTCACGCGGCGCAAAGTCGTTGTCGACCCAACTGAAAAGCAAGGTCGGTATTGATGGCGTCAAAGCCGCACTATTGCGTGAATGCCTGAGTAAAGAGACCTTCACCAACGAAGCACAACTAGCGGCAGCCATCAAACAGTTTCCGCTGCAGGTATTACGCACCACACCGATGGATGAAGCAATCAGCACTGCAGGGGGCGTCTGTTTTTCTGCGTTAAATGCGCAACTGATGTTGAACGCGATGCCCGGTACTTTTTGTGCCGGCGAGATGCTTGATTGGGAGGCACCAACCGGCGGTTATCTGCTGACTGGCTGTTTTGCCAGTGGTTATGTGGCCGCACATGGCATCACTAAGTGGTTGAGTGCACAAGAGTAAATTAAGTCTGCAGACAACCTGCTTTTTTTCGTTATGCTTAAAGCTAGTCATACCCAAACAACTTGGCATTGCAGGTAGGCGGCAAGTGAATGAGACCCCATGAGCATAGATAAACTATGTGATTGGGGCGAATGAACGCAGCCAACGCCGCTGCAACGTCAAGTGGGAAGGGTATATAAATAACGACGGGAAATCAGGACGATGGCGATTCAATCAACCCGTGGAACCGATGCTTGGATCGAGCGCATCAGTGTGCAGGAAATGCCGGCACTGTGTGCCACGGTGCGGATGCTGGAAAAAATGGCGCAGGATGACAATATGTCGCTCGCCGATCTGGGTAAATCGATCCTGCATGATAATGGGTTGACCACCCGTATTTTACGCGTCGCCAACAGCGTCACCTACAGCCGTGGCAGTAATCAGGTGACCACCATTAGCCGGGCAGTGGTACTGCTGGGTTTTAATGCGCTAAAGCAGATCTGCATTACTGCCAAACTGGTCGATAGCCTTCTCAAAAGCCACGATATTTCGCAGCCCGTCTATGAACGCTTATTACGTCTGATAGCACAATCTTTTCATGCCGCCATGCTTGCTCGCATGATCCTCGCTGATTACGACGAAGCCACCCGTGAAGAAGCCTATATCGCGGCACTGCTACATAATCTCGGCGAGAGTGCCTTCTGGAGTATGGGCGGCCCAATCACCGAACAGCTCGATCAAAAACTGCGGCAAACGCAGGGCGATAGTAATGAAATCATCCGGGAAATGCTCGGCACCAGTTTTATGAAGATCAGTGCCGGTTTAGCCAGCTCTTGGAATATGGGCAGCATGTTACAGCTGTCGCTCAAAGATCCGGAACGACGTACTCCCGAATTACAAGCCATTGCTGAAGCCAATACGTTTAGTGCGTTATTACAAAACCCGAAAACTACACCAGTACAAATAGAGCAAGAATTAACTGTGCTCAGTAAACTGATGAAACTGGATGTCAAAGAGGTAAAACAGCGGGCCAAAAACTGTGCCGAAGAGACCATCAATCTGGCTTATACCTATGGCGCTTTAATGCTGTCACCTTATCTTGATGCCAGTCTCGCCCCTTTGTTAACTACTGAAAAAGCTGTCATGCTGGTGAATCAACCAGACGATACTATCCAACTAAAAATATTACGGGAACTCACGGCACTGGCACATGAAAAAGCAGACATTAATCTGATCATGCAGAAATCCCTGCATGGGATCTACGCTGGAGTCGGCATGGATCGGGTGTTGGTGTTGCTGCTGAATCGGGAAAAAACGCAGCTGCAACCCCGCTTTGCCTTATCATTAGACGAAGGGCAACTGAAAGAAGTGTTTGTCGTGGATCTAACCGGCGTGCGTTCGATCTTCAACCATTGTTTGCAATCACAAGAAACGCTGTGGGTCAAAAGCCATACCGATCCGCACTGGAATCATCTGCTTTCTGCGGCTACCAAAGCGATCAGTTGTGCCCGCGGTTTTTTCCTTTCGCCCATCGAGATTGATAAACAAAGCATCGGCTTATTTTATGCCGATCGCGCTGCCAGTGGCCGGACGCTGGAAAACGAAGATTTCTTCAATTTCATTCATTTCGTGCAGCAAACCAATTTATGTCTGACCAACATCATGCGCGGAAAATAAAAAGCCCGGGATTGCTCCCGGGTAAAAACGCATTCGGGTGTTACCACCCAAGATTGCAAAGGACTCTGTATCCCCTTAGTTCTTGACGTTGCAGCATCGTTGACAGCGTTCACTCCCCCCAATCACATAGCATCTCTATGCTCATGGGGATTCGCTCACTTGTCGCCTTGCTGCAACGCCAATTACTTTGGGTATATAAAATTAAACCGGCAATTTACGCAGGCATAGTTGCGTGTGAATGGCAGTTTTTCGGGCACACGCGTGAGCAGGCACCACAACCGATACAGTCGTCGGCGTTAGCGACTGTCATCACCATCATCACGTCATCTTGATCGTCATCCAGCTCGTCTTCGTCAACCAGATCGGCTTTATCAACCAGATTGAACACATCACGAGAACACACTTTGTAGCAGCGACCACAACCAATACAGGTGTGGGCATCAACGCCAGTAACAAACTCGGGTGTCCATGTCGCGCCGCCACGAGTCAGACCAGTAATAAATCCACTCATTTTTCTCTCCTCTGAGCTAAGTTTTTGTGTTGCTATCGATAATTACTCGTCCCAACCCGCTTCTTCCAAGGCATCAACCAGATCGTCTGCCGACGTGGCGCGTGCGGTTTTCTGTGGAATGCGTTGTGGCCATTGCTCTTGTAACTGATGCAGCAGATCAGTGATTGGCGTACCAGATTCCACACGGATCGCGCGAATGCCGTGCGTCATGAGCTGACGAAACACCGCCTCGCCGACGGCGTTGCAATACACCGCAAAACACCCTTCAATCACATCAATCCGACTGGTTACTTTGGCGGGGACATGCCCTTCCACCACCTGAAATTCTGCCGCTTGGATCAGCTCATAACCATCGGGTTCCACCCCATACACCAGCAGGCTTTCACACGAACCAAAATGCTGGTTCACCGTCTTCATATCGGAACTGGCGAACGCCACTTTGAGATGTGGAACGTGAACTTCGCTGACGCGTAAATGTCGCTGCAAATGATTCATGCTAAGACCTCCTCAGCCATTGGTTTTTGCGCAAACGGCTGTTTCAGTGGTGAGTGATAAACCGGACGGCCATGGCAGGCCTGTTGTTGATAATTGGCAATTTCAAACAGGTTATCGCGTATACCGGCGTAACCCTGACGTACACGGCGGAATTCACCAAAACGATCAAAGATAGGAAAACCGATGCGCATGAGTGGCAAACCCAGTTGTTCTGACATCACCGCACCGTGCGAATTAGCCAGCAATACGTCGCAGCCTTTTTCGGCGAGTTGATCTTGCAAATCTTCCAGATCGCCGATCAGCACAGTGTCGACCGGTAATGTCGCCAGACACGGCTGATTGACCGGTGCCACCACCGAGACCGGCTGCATACCAACACTTTCGGCAAACGCCAGCCAAGCCATCAGCAGATCAGCCTCGGCACCGATGGCAATACGGGTGTCGTTAACCCAAGTATGAGTGTCGATCATGGTGTCAGTCACCTGACCTCGTTGGCGATCGATCCACTCTGGCACCTGGCGATCGGAGAGTTGCTGCAGGGTCTGGATGAAACGATCCATCTCAGCGAGTGTCATCAGGTGGGGGAAATAGACACTTTCCACCCCGCTGCGGGAATTTAAGATCTGCCCCGCGCGTTGCATGGAAGGGCCCACCACTAAAGTCAGACTGCTTTGCCCTAACTGGCGCAACATGTTGACGTCGGTGCCGCCCTGACTGACCGCCAGATAATCGGGTTTGGCCAGATGGCCATCCATCGAACGGGAAATATCGGGCACTAAGATCGGCTGCAAACCAAAGGCTTCGACATATTGGCGGATCAGCTCGATATCACCCGGTGTCAGCATGTGGCTGAGTAATAAATTGATGCGTTTTTTGCGGATACTGCGCAGCTTTTGCTCGGGCACCAGTTGCGAAATCATGCTTTCAATCAGCGCGCTGTAGCCGTTTTCCAGCGAACCGTAGAAATCGGGCGTGCTGACGGTGACGATTTCGTTGCGCTCAAATTTCGGATATTGCAGGCGGAAAGCTTTCAGCGCGCGGTTCATATCCGAGCCCTGCGCTTCCGATAAACCCGAACTCATCAGCACCACCAGACGCGGGTTACTTTTTTCGCACAGATGCGCCAGCGCCTGAATGATGTTGTCGTCGGAGCCCATCACCGTGGTGATCGGATCCATCGCCGTCGATTGCAGCGGGATCGGTTCGTTAAAATGCTGGATAAAGAAAATCTTCGCGAACGCACTGCAACCCTGAGCACCGTGGATCAACGGAATACAGCGTTCGATACCGAGGCTGGCCAGAATTGCGCCCAGCGGTTGCCCGCTTTTGATGGGTTGGGTCGCCAGTGGTTTGCGGGTTTTAATGACTTGAGCCATAGGGGGTGTCTCCTGCGTTATTGCCACGGCGCGCGTTGTTTCACTTGCGCCCAAATCGGGCTTTCCAACGAGCGGCAGATCTGACGCGCCAGCTCAACCATGCCTTCATAACCGGCATACGCATGTTCGCGTTCCTGGTTGATATCCAGAAACGGCAACCGCGCTTTGTAAGCAGTAAACATATTGCGACCACCGGCAATCATTAGATCGGCGCGGTATTGATAAGCCACATCCAGCAGATTACGGGCGTTGCCGTCTTCCAACATGATGGCGTTGTCGCCCATCAGCTCTTTGATGCGCGCTTTGTCTTCCTCGGTTGACTTACGCGTGCCGGTTGCTACCACTTCCATACCGAGATCTTGTAGTGCCGCGACCACCGACCACGACTTCACACCGCCGGTGTACAACAACACACGTTTGCCTTTGAGACGGGCACGGAACGGTGCGAGTTGCACTTCGGTTTCCGCTTCTCGACGTGCGATTAATTCCTGCGTTCTGGCAATCAAATCGCTATCACCTAGCATCTCGGCGATAGTCAGCATCGATTTCGAAGTATCACGCACGCCATAAAAACTACCTTCAAACCACGGCGTACCGTATTTGGTTTCCAGTTTACGCGCGACGTTAATCAAGGCGCGGGAACAAACCAGCATGTTGAGTTCAGCGCGATGAATGGTCTGCACTTCATGAAAACGCGTGTCGCCCGCCAGCGTGCAGAGAATACGAATGCCGAGTTCATCAAACAGTGGTTGCACGTTCCAAAACTCACCGGCGATATTAAATTCGCCAATCAAGGCCACGTCATGACCCCGTTCCGCCGAAATAGGATGATCGGCTGGCCACGGTGCAGGTTCCGCAGTGCCAATCACTTTATCGACCATCACTTCACCGGCGATGCGGTTACCTAAGTTTTTGCTGCCATAAAAACCGGCGGCATCGACCGGGATCACCGGCACGCCGACTTTAGTTTCAGCGGCTTTACAAATGGCGATGATGTCGTCGCCTTCCATCGCTGGCACACAGGTGTTGTATACAAACACCGCAGCCGGATGATAACGATCGACAATATGTTTGACGGAATGATAGAGACGGCGCTCACCACGCCCCATGATCACGTCTTGTTCGTTTAAATCGGTGGTAAAGCCCAGACGATAGAGTGCAGGGCCGGAACTGCGGGCGCCGCGGTTATCCCATGAACTGCCGGTACAGCCGATCGGGCCATGCACCAGATGGGCAACATCGGCGATAGGTAATAAAGTGATTTGCGCACCATCAAACGCACAACCGCCGGCAGTAGCACCGGGTTTGGGCGCACTACAGCCTGACTTGGCTTTGCTGTTATGGCCACAGGCGGGTTCATCCATCAATGCCGCTATTTCGTTGCCTTTCATCGCTCCCTCCTGAAATGTGCGCGAGCTCTCAGTTTTTAGTGGTGCAAGGAGCAGTCCATTTTTAATTTATTGATTTTTAATGGTTTATAATTGTCACTTTTGTAACAATCACGACAGTGAGAGCGCTATCACCCCTGCTGATTTCACCCCCCAGCCAAATCAGCAAGGGTGATAGCTTTGATTTTGGTGAACTAACTAATCGAGTTCCGACAACTCATCACTGAAACGTTTACCCAAATCGTCTTTGCGCCCTAATGCCTTCGCCAGCCAAGGCGGTAACTGACCTTGCATCAACTCTTGCAAGGCATCGAGCTGGGTGCTGATACGATTGTCTTTTTTGATTTTGACCGGATGAATACCGTGGCGGATCACGCGTGCCGCTGCCGGACCGCCAATCGCTTCACAGAACAGCAAATGGCAGTTATGCAGTAAACGGGCGCGGGTTTCGTTATCTTCCTGCGCTTCATCGGCAACGAAATGGCGGATGTCAATCAGCTGGGCGCCTTTCTCTGTCACCTGATAAATGAAGAACAAGTGACAATTACCGAAATGGCCATTCACCGTTAAACCGTCACTGGACGAAAACGCGACGCGCAGCGCATCGGCGTCGGCAACCGCAGGTTTCGGGTCGAGATGCACTGGCAACTGCCCTTGCAGGCATTCCAGCAGCACCTGCCAGCGGGCATTACTCAAACCGGCCAATTCTGCTGGTGCGGACTCTTTCAATGCCTCTACGGTCAGTTTTTCCATCTGGGCGATGCTCAGCGGGCCTTGCAGTGCGCCACTGACCCAATCGAACAATACCGATTGCCCCACTTCCGGCACTGCCTGTGCTAATGCGATGAGACGCCAGTAAACCTGACTTTCTAACAGAGTTTTCATCACAGCCTCCCGTAACCTGACTAAGTTATTCGCCTGCGCGTTTCAGACGCAGAGTGATTGGCAATGAAGGTTTTACCTGTGGTTCCAGGAAATAAGCTTCGCCGTTATCGAGATCAACCCGACCGCCCCAGTTGTCGTCTTGCTCAAATTCCAATTGAGCCACTTTGGCTTCTAAATCACGTTTGGCTATGTAGCAGTACAACCCATCGTCGTGTTGACGGAACATAATGTTAGGCATGCGACAACCCCTTCCCTTTGCAATCGATTGAATTTCTTATGATTGAAACAAATAAGCCCGGAACGTTGCAAAAACGGTTCCGGGCTTGAAGGGGCAAACCAGTTGCCCCTGATTACGTGCTCGATTAACGAACCAAATCGAAGTTGTAATCTGTTTTGCCCAGTTCCATGGTGTCGCTATCAATTTTTTCCATCACGGCGTTAACCAGTGTGGTCAGCATGTACATGGCACCTTCGTAACCGAGGGTAGTCATGCGATGCAGGTGATGACGATCGAAGATTGGGAAGCCCAGACGGATCAATGGCACTTCAAACGCTTTGCCCTTCGCCAGGGTGTCACGTTGAATGAATTTGCCGTATGAGTTACCAATCATGAAATCAGGCTTGTTGGTAAACATCAGTGAACGGAAGTGCCATAAGTCGTTACCCACGTACACTTCGCTGCCTTGACCGTATGGTGAATCAGCCAGCATTTTCTCAATGGATTTTTTCCATTTTTTGCTGCCGTTATTACACAGGATCACGCTTGGTTCACAGCCCAGTTCGAGCAGGAATTTAACTAAGCCTTCGACGAAATCAGGGTCACCATAGACACCAAATTTCTTGCCGTGCAGCCAGGTGTGGGAGTCGGTGATCATGTCAACCAGACGGCCACGTTCCAGTTCCAGCGAAGCAGGGATCGCTTTACCAGTCAGAGCAGAAACTTTCATCAGGAAGTCATCAGTCCATTCCAGACCCATCGGAATGTTCAGCTCAGTGCCTGGTTGGCCCCAAGTTTCTTTGACCACTTTCTTAGTTTTCACTAAGTGCCAAGGTTGCAGCATCAGGGTGTCGATGGCGTTAGGCGCATCTTTCATTTCAGCCTGAGTCGTGCCACCGGCATACATGCGGTATTGGCCATCAGATGGGGTGTCTAATACTTCTGACGGGTCAGACAGCATAGAGAATGGCACACCCATTTCGGTCAGCATGCGTTTGATAACACGGTAGTTACCCAGATAAGTTTCAAAGCCGGTAACGATGTTCAGTTTGCCGTTGCTACCTGGTTTGTATTCAACATCTTTCGCAGTGAAGGTATTTGCAAAACCTTCAAACATGTTGTCCCAACCAGTAATGTGGCTGCCCACGAAACTTGGCGTATGTGCATAAGGCACTGGGAAATCTTTCGGTACAAAACCATCTTTCTTGGCGTTGTTGGTGAAAGCTTGTAAGTCGTCACCGATAACTTCCGCCATACAGGTGGTAGAAACCGCGATCATTTCTGGTTTGTAGAGTGCTAACGCATTCTGCAGACCGTCGTTCATGTTGGCGTGGCCACCGAATACCGCCGCATCTTCAGTCATTGAGTCAGATACACAAGCTACTGGCTCACGGAAATGACGGTTGAAGTAAGTACGGAAGTAAGCCACACAACCTTGAGAACCATGCACATAAGGCAGTGTTTTCTCAAAGCCCAGTGAACACAGCACCGCGCCCAAAGGTTGGCAAGCTTTTGCTGGGTCAATGGTCAATGCTTCACGGCTGAAGTTCAGATCTTTGTATTCCTGAGTGGTCGTCCACTCGAATACTTCACGAACTTTTGCTTCGTCATGCGCTTCTTCATAGTTCGCATGTTTATCAGCGAACAGATTCTGATATTCGTCCTGTTCAAACAGTGGATAACAGGATTTGATGTTCTCTACATTCTGACTCATACAACTCTCCTTCCCGCGCCACTCATCTGTGAACTAACGGGGTAATGGAATCAAATACCGGGGCCATTACGCGCTTTTCTTCCATGGCGCAGTCTGTTTTGACCAGCACGGATTGTTCAGGGTCATATCCATATCACGGGCGAAGATGGCGAAGCCGTCGAAGCCGTGGTAAGGGCCTGAGTAATCCCAAGAGTGCATCTGACGGAATGGGATGCCCATTTTCTGGAAGATGAATTTTTCTTTGATACCAGAACCGATCAGGTCAGGTTTCACTGCCTTCACGAACTCTTCAAATTCATAACCAGTCACGTCGTCAAACAACAGCGTTGCTTCAGGTAACTCTTTCAGCGTACGGTCGTAGTCATCGTTATGCGCGAATTCATAACCGGCACCGACGATTTCCATACCCAGATCTTCATAAGCACCGATCACGTGACGTGGACGCAAGCCACCGACGTACAGCATGACTTTTTTGCCTTGCAGACGTGGTTTGTACTTAGCGATAACTGCCGCAGTTTGTGCTTCGTATTTGGCGATAACTTCTTCCGCTTTTTTCTGGATAGTTTCGTCAAACTGAGCAGCGATCTTGCGCAGTGATTCCGCGATTTTGGTCGGGCCAAAGAAGTTGTATTCCATCCAAGGGATGTTGTACTTCTCTTCCATATGGCGAGAGATGTAGTTCATTGAACGGTAGCAGTGCACTAGGTTCAATTTCACTTTTGGTGTGTTTTCCATTTCAGCCAGGGTGCCGTCACCAGACCACTGAGCGACCACACGCAGACCGATTTCTTCTAACAGGATGCGTGAAGACCAAGCATCACCACCGATGTTATAGTCACCGATAATTGCCACGTCGTAAGGTGTGCCAGCAAATTCTTGCTCATCACGGTTACCCAATATCCAGTCACGAACTACGTCATTCGCAATGTGGTGACCAAGAGACTGAGACACGCCGCGGAAACCTTCACAACGTACAGGAACAACCGTTTTACCAGTTTTCGCTTTCGCCTGACGGGCTACTGATTCGATGTCATCACCGATCAGACCAACCGGACATTCAGACTGAACTGTGATGCCTTTCGCCAGTGGGAACAGCATTTCCATTTCATCGATGATTTTCGCCAGCTTTTTATCGCCACCGAATACGATGTCTTTTTCCTGGAAATCAGAAGTAAAGTTCATGGTGCCGAAGCTGTTCACACCAGTCATACCAGTGTAATAGTTACGACGACCAGCGCGGGAATACTGACCACAACCAACAGGACCATGTGACAAATGGATCATGTCTTTGATTGGGCCGAATACTACCCCTTTAGAACCGGCGTAAGCACAACCACGGATGGTCATAACGCCCGGCAGAGACTTACGGTTAGAAGTAATACATTTGCTGGCTTTTTCCAGCGTTGGGTCGTTCACGGTTAAGTGTTTGGAACGATCCTTGCGCGCTTTTTCTGGATAGGCTTCGAGCACTTCCTGAATTAACGCCAGATTCTCTTCACGAGTTCTGTTAGTCATAGCAGTAATTCCTTGAATGGGCGGACAATCCGGGCTGGCAGCATCCCTGCCAGCCGCCGGGTAGAGACCTTAGGCTGTAGCAGCTTCTTCTGCTGCGGTCTTACCGATGATCGATTCGTCTTCAACATCCATGATGCCGAATTCCATCAACAGCTCTTCCAGCTCATCCATGGTCACAGGCGTTGGAACAACCAACAGTTTGTTGTCGACTACTTTACGAGCCAGCGTGCGGTATTCGTTCGCTTGCTTACAAGTTGGGTCATATTCGATAACAGTCATACGACGGATTTCAGCGCGTTGAACGATGTTGTCACGTGGTACGAAGTGGATCATCTGAGTACCCAGTTTTTCCGCCAGTGCGATGATCAATTCATCTTCACGGTCAGTTTGACGAGAGTTACAGATCAGACCACCCAGACGAACAGAACCAGATTTCGCGTATTTCACGATACCTTTAGAGATGTTGTTCGCGGCATACATCGCCATCATTTCGCCAGAGCAAACGATGTAGATTTCTTGTGCTTTGTTTTCACGAATTGGCATCGCGAAACCACCACATACAACGTCACCCAGTACGTCGTAGAATACGAAGTCTAAATCTTCTTCGTAGGCGCCTTCTTCTTCCAGGAAGTTGATAGCAGTGATAACACCACGACCAGCACAACCAACTCCTGGCTCTGGGCCACCAGACTCAGCACAGCGAACTCCGCCGTAACCGATCTGTAATACGTCTTCTAATTCCAGATCTTCAACAGAACCAACTTCTGCTGCCATTTCCATGATGGTATTCTGGGCTTTTGCGTGCAGGATCAAACGAGTAGAATCCGCTTTCGGGTCACAACCGATGATCATCACTTTTTTACCCATTTCTGCTAATGCAGAAACCAGGTTCTGAGTAGTAGTCGATTTACCGATACCACCTTTCCCGTAGATTGCACATTGACGTAAGGCCATGTCGTTTCTCCTCTGAATGACGTTGACGTATATATAAATGCACGTCACATACCAATCAGGCCAAACATAGCAACACATTGAAATATAACGATTATTTTCAAAATAGTGATTTATGTCGCAGAAACGATCGATACAAACACGGACGTTTTGTATGGAAATGGACAAGGTAATGTCAGCTTTGTGAAGTGGTTCAAAGTTATGGGCCAAACCTGGCAAGCCGATCTGGCACGCCATTTATTTCTTTTCTATTCCCTTCGTTCTCCTCCTGTTCCCTCCTCCTGTAAATAAATTGGCAGGGATGAGGCCGATTGAGACACGACAGGCAAACTATCCTCGCCCCAAACTCATTTACTTAACCCTCATTCTATTTAATCAAAGGAATGCTCATGACCCGCCTCTCGCTGCCTCTGCTGTTACTGCTATCGCCCGCTGCGTTTGCGCAGTGGACGCTGACTCCGTTTCCAAACTTTACCGAACAACCCAGCGGCCTGTTCCACAGTGCCACCACGTTGAATAAAGGCAATTACCCGCTGCAGTTACAACACGACGGACAATGCTGGCAACCCACCGCTGCCGCCAAACTTAATCAAATGCTGTCGCTGCAGCCTTGTGGTTCACAACCCGCGATAAACTGGCGTCTGTATAAAGATGGTGATTACCAGATCACCATCGATACCCGCAGTGGCACGCCAACCTTGTTGCTGAGTATGAAAAGCGCACCTGTTACGCAAACGGCGGCACAGCCCAAAACTTGCCCGATCTGGCACAACCAGCCAGTCACCATTGATGTCAGCCACAGCTTTAAAGACGGCGACAGTGTGCGGGATTATTACAGCGGCCAGACAGCAGTCGTCGCACAAGGTAAAGTGACCTTACAACCGGCCCCCGAGAGCGGAGGTTTATTGTTATTGGAAGCAGCGGACACTGCGGCGCAAGCCCCGTTCAACTGGCACAACGCCACTGTCTATTTTGCGCTGACCGATCGTTTCGCCAATGGTAACCCTGCGAATGACCACAGTTATGGCCGCCAAAGCGATGGTCAACAGGAGATCGCAACCTTCCACGGCGGCGATCTGGCGGGCCTCACCAGCAAGCTCGATTACCTGCAACAACTCGGCGTCAATGCATTGTGGATCAGCTCACCGCTGGAACAGATCCACGGTTGGATCGGCGGTGGCAGCAACGGCGACTTCCCGCATTATGCCTATCATGGTTATTACGCTTTAGACTGGACCAAACTCGACGCCAACATGGGCACCGAGCAAGAGTTACATACGCTGGTCGAACAAGCACACAAACGCGGCATTCGTATTTTGTTTGATGTCGTCATGAACCATGTCGGTTATGCGACATTAGCCGACATGCAGGAATTCAATTTTGGCGCATTACATCTGAGCAAAAACGAGCAACAGAAAATACTGGGCCAGCATTGGGGTGACTGGCGACCCGGCAAAGCGGAGAACTGGCATAGTTTTAATAACTACATTAATTTTAGCGATGGCGCCGCATGGGAAAAATGGTGGGGTAAAAAATGGGTGCGCAGTGGTATTGGTGATTATGATGCCCCTGGTTATGACGACCTGACCATGTCACTCGCTTTCCTGCCTGATGTGAAAACCGAATCCAAGCAGGCCAGCGGGTTACCCAACTTTTATCGCTATAAAAAAGATACGAATGCCAAAGAAATTGCCGGCTACACACCGCGCGATTACATCACGCATTGGTTGAGTCAGTGGGTGCGTGATTATGGCATTGATGGCTTCCGCGTTGACACTGCCAAACATGTCGAAAAACCCGCTTGGGATCAGTTAAAAACCCAAGCCACACAAGCCTTGGCCGAATGGAAAAAAGCGCATCCGCAGGAAGCGTTGGATAACGCGCCATTTTGGATGACAGGCGAATCGTGGGGGCATGGGGTGATGAAAAGTGACTACTTCCAGCATGGGTTTGACAGCATGATCAATTTCGATTTTCAGGATCAAGCCAAGCAAGCACTGGCGTGTTACGCCAACATTGATGACACTTATCGTCAAATGGCGGAAAAGCTACAAGACATCAATGTGCTGAGTTATCTGTCATCACACGATACACGGTTATTTTTCCACGACGATGCCAAAGGTTCGGTGGAAAAACAAAAACTGGCCGCTGATTTGTTGCTGTTGGCACCGGGTGCGGTGCAAATCTATTACGGTGACGAAAGTGGCCGTCAGTTTGGCGCCACCAGCTCAGATCCGATCCAAGGCACCCGTTCCGATATGAACTGGAACGATCTGAACGGTGACAAAGCCGCACTGCTTACCCACTGGCAGAAAATCAGTCAGTTCCGTGCCCGTCACAGCGCGGTAGGTCGCGGCCAGCAAACAACCTTGTCATCGAATGGCTATTACGCATTTAGCCGACAGGATCAGCAAGATAAAGTGATGGTGGTGTGGGCAGGCAATCATCAGTAAACAAAAAAAGACGCGCCGTTTAGGCGCGTCAACCATTACAAGTATGAAGTAAATTATTTGGTGATCGTGGTTACCGTGGCTGCATCTACCCCCTCTGGTAATGCCAATGCACCTGCTGTGGTGTGGCTGACCACGATCTCTTTATCAACGGTAAAGGTCACCGGTGTCACATCCGTCACATTGGAAGATGCGCTGACATACGCTTTATAAGTACCGGGCTCTACAATCCATTCATTGCTGCTTGGATCAAAACTCGCCAAAATCTTCGCTGGAATATTGAAGGTCAGTTTCTCTGTCGCACCGGCATCCAGCTTGCTGGTTTTAGCAAACGCTTTCAGCTCAATCGCTGGTTTCTTCAATTTCACTTCGGGTGCTGAAACATAAACCTGTGCCGCTTCTTTACCCGCCACACTGCCGGTATTGGTGATAGTAGCAGTTAAGGTCACACTACCTTGCGCCCCTTTACTTAAGGTGTTGGCAGTAACTGCCGCATCACTATAACCAAAGGTGGTGTATGACAAACCAAAACCAAATGGGTAGGAAACTGTTTTATCAAAGGTGGAATAATAACGATAACCGACATAAATGCCTTCGTTGTAATACACATCATCCGGCGTACCATCGCTGTTAGTATCGACCCCAGGGAAAGCGCGCGAACTGGAAGATGGCACATCGGCATAACTGCCCGGGAAGGTTTGCGCCAATTTACCACTTGGGTTGACATCACCAGACAAAATATCGGCAACCTCATTACCAGTATCCTGACCCCCCATGTAGGCTAATAAAATCGCATCGGCTTTATCGCCCCACGCACTGGTGTCGATAACCCCATTGACGTTCAGCACCACCACCACTTTTTTACCTTGTGCATGGAACGCATCAGCCACACTCGTGATCATATCGACCTCCTGATCACTCAGCAGATAATCGCCTTTAGCATTGGTTCGATCGGCCCCTTCACCAGCCTGACGACCAATGCTAATCACCGCCGTATCGTTAGTCTGCACAGCAGTGGTTAACAAGGTTGATAAATCGCTATTGTTGGTCACTGTCGCTTCATCGCAAGAATAGGTGCTGGCACCGCCGAAGCTACCGGCATGTTCCACCTTATTCGTGGCAAAGTAAGTGGAGTAGTAATCTTGTAAATCACTGTTAACGGTAAAACGGTTCGCCAACCCTTTGGCAATCGACACCGTATAAGCGGCGTGCACATCACCACTACCGGTGCCACCTTTGTAGGTGTTCACCTGATTTACACCAAAAGTAGCCAGTGTTTTACCATTGGCAATTGGCAATGCAGCATTGTTTTTCAGCAACACCATCCCTTCCGTGGCAGCTTGACGTGCTAACACGGCATGCGCATTCAGATCAGGGTTATTTGAAAATGCATAATGGTTATAAGATGGCGATTTCTGCACTTGTGTCAGAATATGCACGGCGTTTTGCGTCACCTGGCCTTCTGTTAATGAACCCGCATCGATGGAGGCTTGCAGGTTAGTTTTTTGTCCGCCCGGTTCAATTAAATCATTACCCGCATTCATTTGCGCAGCAGCAGAATTGGCATCCCCCATCACATTGCCAGCAAACCAGTCAGACATGACCAGACCATTAAAACCCCATTCATCTCGCAGAATATGGGTCACCGCATCTTTACGTTGATTCACATAGGTGCCGTTGACCTTGTTATACGAGGTCATCACCGCCCAAGGCTGTGCTTCATCCACTGCGATCTGGAAACCACGCAGATAAATTTCACGGAAGGTTCTCGGTTCACCGATATCGTTAATGTAGTTGCGATTAGTTTCTGAATTGTTGCCAAAGAAATGTTTGATGGTAGAGCCAACCCCGTTCGATTCCACCCCTTCCACCATCGCGGCACCGATTTTCCCAGTGACCAGCGGGTCTTCCGAATAATATTCAAAATTACGTCCGTTCAGCGGGTTACGCTGAATATTCATGCCCGGCGCTAATAATAAATCGACCCCATATTCTTTAACTTCTTCACCGGTCGCTTTGCCCACTTGTTGAACCAGATCGGTATTCCATGTTGAAGCCAGCAATGAACCAATCGGCCATGCGGTCGCATAATAAGTGCCACTGTCGCCATCACGAGTGCCATTAATTCGCAAACCCGCCGGGCCATCCGCCAGTTTAGCGGCGGGGATATCCAACTTATCGTTTTTTACGCCATTGATATAACCCGCAACGCCCGATGCATCACTTAATAAATTGATGGGGGTATTATTGGCGAATGTCGTAAAATCCATGCCAGGGCCGGAAACGATATCAAGCTTTTCACTAATACTCATCTGAGCAACCATCTGCTCGGCTAATGATTTATAATAGGCGTCATCTTTTACCACCGCATGTTCAGATGAATTATCATTGCAACCGGTCATGAGAGCGGAAATAGCTACTGCAACGGCCATAGTGACAATTTTTAATTGTGGCTTGAAATTACTCATATTTATTCCTTTAATCGATTCATCATGCTTTAATGTCGTTAGCATCGAATTAACTCGATGCTCATTTAAAACATTTGCAAATAAATAATGCACAACTACCTTTTTCTTCGGTGAATAAAGTAACGAGTTATTTATTAAAATAATTGACAGCTGGGTGCATGAATTTTGCAAAATGGAGCAGGATGCTAAATATGTGAAGTCACCACAATGTTTACATTTTGTTACAAGCGTTCACTAAGTCTCACCTCTATACTTCCGAGTAACATATAACAGCTAAATATTTTATCAAATACAATACAGAGACAATTTAAAATCACACTCTTATTATTAAAGCAGCAAAATCGATAAAATATTAACTTATAGACTTTGGAGTTTGCCATGCCCAAAAGCGTTTCAAATGTCATCATGAGAAATGTATTACAGAAATTAAAAGGCGACGGTGTTAACACAAAATCTATTATTGAATATTGTGGCGTATCTGATTATGAGATTGAACGAGATAATGGACGTATAGCAGAACATAAACATTATCGTTTTATGCTAAAAACAAAAGAATATCTACAGCCATTTAATGATTTTATTTTTGATAATTTTATGACGTTATCGTTCCAAAATCATCCTGATTTCGTTGGTATTTGTTTAAATGAAAGCAGCGCCAAAGAAGCACTCGATTCGTATGTCAGATACCGCATCATGATTGGTAACTGCGATGATTTAATTAAACACGCTGGTGCAGAAAAAAGCAGCTTTGAATATATTAATCTGGGGCCAAAAGAACTTGGCGCTTCACAGGCCATTTTTAATTTCATTATGCTTTATAGCATAGTCAAAAACTATTCCGACTCTTTCAGAGTTAATATCGGGTTCGTTGGAAAACCGCCACAGAGAAAACATTTACTGGATATGTTTTTTAATACGCCATGTTTATGGGAGCAAAATAGCAACTTTATTATTTTTAACAACCAAGAATTAGACAGACCACGACAAGGTTATAATGGCAGCTTAAACTCCATGCAAAAGGTGAGGTTAAATGAACTCTGCCGCAATTTGGAGAGTGATAGCAATTATTCCTCGTTAATCAAAGAGATGATAATCCATTCCATTCATTTAGGGCGATTTGATGGCGATGATTCAATATTGGAAGACATTTGTAACAATCTGAGTATCAGCAGATGGACACTTAATCGGAAGTTGCAGAACGAAAACACCTCTTTTATTACCTTATTAAAAGAGACGAAAATAAAAATGGCCTGTGAATTATTAATTGAATCAAAATACTCTATGCAAGAGATCAGTGAGTCGATTGGCTTTTCTTCACAGAGCGTTTTTAGCCGTTTCTTCAAAACCAATCTATCGATGAGCCCTTTAGCATTCAGAGATGAACACCGAGCTAAATAATAATTAATCTAAGAAAAAACCCGGAAAAATTCCGGGCAAAAAGGGGAGTTTTCGGAAATAACACTTCAAGGTAATGACATGCTGGGATCCAGTAAATTGTCGGTATAGATGGTATTAGTTGCCCCTTTCACATAAAACTTAGCCAGTGGATTACCGGTAAAATCATTGCCGCTGAAAGTGTCTCCATCGGTAGCATTCAATTTGAGAATATAAGCGCCTGTCGCCGTGATATCGTTTTGCGACCACACGTTGCCACGATTGATACCATCATTGCCTACCCGCTCCGGTTCATCCGTCCCTTTAAAGGTATAAATACCGTTATCAGTGCTACCGTAAATCATGTTGCCCTGAAAACTGTTATAGGATGACCCGACTGAAAGCCGAATGCCGGTCTTATTACCCTGCACAATATTGCCCCGAATAATATTGTTGTTGCTTTCAAACAACGCAATACCGGTATCTTCGTTATCAAATACCTGATTATTCTCCACCAGCGAATAATCCACCGAACGATGCAGCATGATGCCATGACCAGCATTGCTGTAACTATTGTTGTAGCGGATCACCAGATTGTTACAGCGCTGCGAACATATAATGCCGTGGTCGCCATTATGGTGGGAACTGTTACTGGTGATGGTCAGGTAATCGGAATCATCATGCGGATCCAGCCCATATTTCACATTATGATCAAACTCGTTACCGCTGATCATCATGCCGTAAGCACCGTAAGTGAACACCCCGAAATAGTTATTGTGGATGCGGCTATTGAGAATATTGCCATATACACGAACGTCATTCAGCGTACCCGATACTTTCCAGGTTAACCCGTATGATTCCGAGGCGTAATAGCCCAGATAACCGATATCACTGCCGGTGACATCCATGCGTGATTGTTTATCTGCAGCACCGGATCGCACACGAATGTAGGCCCGATTAGCCGTGGTGTAATCAGTGTCCGGCCCCTGTACCGCTTCGTCCCACGACAGCACTTTGGTATGGTTAATTTGCACAATGCCGTAATCAGCGGTCAGATTAACGACACTATTAGCCAGCCCGGTGTTGTTAGACAACAGACGAAACTCAATGACAGGATCTGTCGGATCATCACCATCGATCAGTAACGCAGAGCCATCGGTCAATTTGAGGTTCGCCTTTAACAGATAGATCCCCCCGCCCTGATTAACCAGTTGTAGCGGTTTCAATGCCGCAATATCGGCGACCCGACAAATACCGCCCGTTTGTAGATATAAGGTATTGCTGGAGTTGGCATACCGCAGATTAGCGGCCGTACAACTGCTGGCAGCAAGCCCTGGCAAATGCCAGAACGCAAGCAACAGTGCAATCAGATATCCTGCTTTTTTCATTACTTTATCCTCCAGAGGAAACCTCTTTGCCACGTTACTCATAACGTGGCATCGACGAAGTTAATGCATCAATGATGGGCCAATGCGCACCCTTGCCACTTTGCCATGGCCGCTCAGTTGCCAACCCTGACTGGCTGCCGGCAGCAGCACACTGGACGCAGGCGTCAGTGTCCACGGTTCGCCTTGTGCATTGGTTAGCGTGATCGTGCCTTTCAGGCAAAATAACAGTTCAACCTCAGGTAACAATCCGACCGGAAAAGTGTCACCACTTTGCAGGCGTATAATCGAAAGCTCAAAGTCATCCACCGGTACAGGAAACCGCTGTTCTATTTTGTTCACAGACGGTTTGTTTGCAGGCTGACGCATAATGTCCGGCGTCATACTGCGAAAGATCACCGTCGATAGAAGTTCATCCGGTGCGATATGTTTTTTCGTTAACCCAGCTCGTAACACATTGTCTGAGCTGGCCATGACCTCAACGCCCGTTCCCCGCAGATAAGCGTGCGGTGTACCGGCCGGAATAAACATCGCTTCGCCTGGCACCAGCGATACCAGATTCAGCACGAGCGGTGACAAAATTCCGCTATCGCCCGGATGTTCCTGTGCTAACCGCCGCACTTCAGCAAAAGCGGGCTCATGTTGAAATTGCAGGCTGGGGCCGGCAGCAGAGAGCAGATGTTCCAGTTCTTTGCTCGACAACAACAATAGCCAGCTATAAAAAGCTGCCAGTGCCGTTTCCCCCTCTTTTTGCAGTCGTTTCGCCCAAGTCAGCAATTGGTGTTCACCGACTAACACTAACAACCGCACGATCTCAGCAATGGGCCGGAACCCAACCAAGCCGACAAACTGCGTCAGCGCGTATAACAGCTCCGGCTTATGATTGGCGTCATGGTAGTTACGCTCAGCGGCCGTGAGCGGAATACCAATTGCATTTTCGTGGGCAAAACCCGCTTGCGCCTGCGCTAAATCAGGGTGTACCTGAATAGACAAGGCTTTTTTGGCCGACAATATTTTGAATAAAAACGGTAATTTCGGCCCGAAACGCTGGATCGCCCGCGCCCCGAGAATGGCATGCGGTTGCCCGTCGATCAGTTGTTCCAGTGAAAATTGCGCATCAGGGAACACCACCTGTGACGGCGCTTTCGGATGAGCGCCGACCCACACTTCTGCCTGTGGTTGTTGTTGCGGATTTTCAATACCGAGCAACCAGGGCAATACATCGGTCGTGCCCCAATCATAAGGTTGCAGACTATTAATCAGCCACAATGGCTGTTGCAGCATTTCTCCGCCAATGGCTTGCCATGCGGCCTGAAATGTCTCTTCCATCATTTTCATGATTTAGCCCTCCTGGCGTAACAGCGATAAAATTTCCGCTGTTTTTTGTTGCATCAACACTTCATCAGCTCGCGACTCAACATTCAGTCGCACAACCGGTTCGGTATTCGAGCTGCGCAGATTAAAACGCCAATCATCGAAAGACAGACTGATACCATCGGTGTAATCGATGTTCAGCGCCTGCCCGCTGTATGCATCTAACACACGCTGGATCGCTTGCTGGGGGTCGCTGAGATGGCTGTTAATTTCACCCGGTGATGGGTAACGGGCAATGCGTTCGGCTACCAGCGTCGACAGCGGTTGTTTGCGGACACACAACAGCTCCAGCACCAGTAACCATGGGATCATGCCACTATCGCAATAACCAAAATCACGGAAATAGTGATGGGCACTCATCTCGCCGCCATAGACCGCATCTTCGGCGCGCATGCGCTCTTTGATAAAGGCATGGCCGGTTTTCGACATCACCGGCACTCCACCGGTTTGGGTGACGATCTCTTCGGTGTTCCACGTCAGGCGCGGGTCGTAAATAATGCGGGCACCGGGTTTCTTCAGCAGAAAACTTTCCGCCAGCAAACCAACGATGTAATACCCCTCAATAAATTCACCGTGTTGATCAAACAGGAAACAACGGTCAAAATCACCGTCCCACGCGATGCCCATATCAGCACCATAGGCATGCACCGCATTGGCCGTGTCTGCGCGGTTTTCTGGTAACAAGGGGTTAGGAATACCATGAGGGAATGTGCCGTCTGGCTCATTGTGGATCTTGATCAATTGCACCGGTACGCGTTGGCTGATAAACACCTTTTCAATGGCATTGATCACATGACCAGCCGCGCCATTGCCTGCATTCACGACCAGTTTTTTCGGCGTTAATTTACTGAAATCGATATAACTCATCAGGTGATCAATATACGCCGACAGAATGCTTTCCTGACGATACAGCCCGGGAATGCCGGCTTGCGGGCCATAATCGATCATCTCCGCCATACGGCGGATCTCATTCAAGCCGGTGTCACCGCTGATCGGCCGACTGCCGCTGCGCACCAGTTTCATGCCGTTATAGTCGATGGGGTTATGTGACGCGGTGACTTCAATGCCGCCGTCAACACCCAAAAACCAGGTGGCAAAATAAATCTCTTCGGTGCCAGTCATGCCTAAATCGATAACATCGGCACCGCTGTCGCGTAACCCTTGTACCAGTGCTTGTTTTAATCCTTCACTGGAAAGGCGCACATCACCACCCACCACAACGGCACGCGCGTTCAGATAACGGGCATAAGCACGCCCGATACGATAGGCAACATCTTCGTCCAGTTCGTCACCCAATCGACCACGAATATCGTAAGCTTTAAAGCAATTAAATGATCCCATATTGCTGTCCTCTGCTATCAACGATCCTGTTGCAACAAAGCACTGACAGAGCCTTTCTATATCCAAAGTAATTGGAATTGCAGCAAGGCGACAAGTGAACAAAGCCCCATGAGCATAGAGATGCTATGTGATTGGGGTGAGTGAACGCCGTCAACGATGCTGCAACTTCAAGTACGAAGGGTACTGGCATTCTGTCAGCTCATGGTTAATGCGGAACGATGCGCACTCCCTGTGCCATCGGCCAGTTTTGTGCTGGCGTCGAATCCCGTTCATTAACCCGACCATACATGTCTGCCACCCGCTCAATATCTTTATCCTGCAGATAACTGCCGGTCTGGATCTCGATGATCTCCAGCGGTACCTGGCCTGGGTTACTGAGTCGGTGGAAGACACCGGCAGGAATATAGGTAGATTGGTTTTCCCCCATCAAAATGGTTTCGTCACCAATGGTGGCCTGCGCACAACCCGACACCACCACCCAATGTTCAGAGCGATGTAAATGGCGATGCAGTGAAATGCTTTGTTGCGGCTGGATCGTCAGGTGTTGCACACCGAAACGTTGCCCTTTATCAATGGCATCCACGCTGCCCCATGGCCGGAACATTTCTCGGTGATGTTGTGCTTCTGGGCGATCCTCTTGTTCCAGTTTTTTCACCAGCTGTTTGACGTCTTGCACTTTATTAATATTCGCCACCAGCACGGCATCTTTGGTCTCAATGACCACGGTATCTTGCATGCCGATCAGACTGACTGTCCGATGGGTGGTGTGGACGTAACAATGGTCGGTATCAATCAGCTCGGCAGCGCCTTTCACCAGATTGAATTGCGGATCTTTGTCTTGCTCCTCCCACAAGGCCGACCAGCTACCGACATCGCTCCACCCAGCCTGCAACGGCACCACCACGGCATCATCGGTTTTTTCCATGATGGCGTAATCGATAGAGTCATCAGGGCAGAATGCAAAACTGTCGGGATCAATGCGCCAGAAGTCGAGATCGCGGAATTTGCGTTCTAACGACAACTGGCAAATGTCATAAATATCCGGCTGGAATTTTTTCAACTCCTGCAGGAAGCGGCTGGCTTTAAACATGAACATGCCGCTGTTCCAGAAATAGTCACCGCTGGCGAGAAAACTGATCGCCGTGGCCCGATCGGGTTTTTCAACAAACCGCTCTACCGGCACCGCTTCCAGCCCATTCACCGAATGGCTTTTCACATAGCCATAACCGGTTTCCGGTGCGGTCGGCACAATGCCGAATAACACCAGTTTGCCGGCCTCCGCTTCCGCTCGCCCACGCTCTAATGCCGCATGAAACGCCGGTAAATCACGGATCACATGGTCGGCCGGTAATACCAGCATCAAGTCGTCACCATCTTCCTCAGTGATCAACATGGCGGATAATGCCACCGCCGGTGCCGTATTCCGCCCAAACGGTTCCAGCAACACGCTGTGTGTCGAACGGCTGATTTGTTGCATCTGTTCGCGCACGATAAAACGATGCAACTGATTACAAACCAGAAACGGTTTACCGAACTGTTTTTCCGGCAACCGCATGACTGTTTGCTGTAACAGCGTGTGGTCACCTAATAAGTTCAGAAACTGCTTTGGATATTGCTTACGGGAAAGCGGCCAAAGACGTGAACCACTACCACCTGAGAGAATGACTGGGATCATGATTATTGCTCCATGCTGCTCATGCTGTTAAGGACATTGTCCCTATGACTACACGGGCTTGTTTGTCAGCCAGCCCTGGCTCATTGCGCAAATCCTGGTTCGTTGCGTAAATAGAGGTAGCTAAGATCTCCACCCAAACGGGTCATTTTCAGTGTTGATAACGATTTAACTAACGGTAACCACTCCCGGTTACCTGAGATGGCGATGTAAGGTGCCAGCCAGGCAAGCCGCCCATGTTCACGCAGGCTTTCTTTGACTTGTTTAGCCTCAGCCGCCTGCGCCAGTGCACTGCTGTCATCCAGATTACGGATCACGAGTGCCGCCAGACGTTGTAATGCTGCATTATCAGCACGCAACCAGTGCTGACCATTGGCTTCACCAAAGGCAGCCAGTAATACCAAGGGTTGCAGGGCAAAGTTGTGGTAACTGAGTGCCCGGCTACGGCGTTTTAATTCGTTGGGCAACTCGCCGTCGGCGTTAATCTGCGCCATCGCATAGAGGTAGACCTCGCCAGACCAATTGAACAGATCGTCACGATTCAGTACGACCGCGGTCGTCATCACCCCCCAAGCCGCCCAATAATCGTGATTGTTGATCTGCTCTGGTTTACGGTGGCTGTAATCTTTTACTACTTCGCCAGCGACTAACCCCAGCCAGCGTTCCACCGCCTGACGTTCCACTTTCGGAAAAGTAGGATCATCCTCTGGCAGGTTCAGCTTTATTTTCAGATAGTTGGCAGCAACAGCCCCCAGCGTCCATTTTCGAATGGCTTTTCCCACTGCAGACTTAGTCGGTTGCAGCAGCGCACCGGCTTTGGCCCACGCCAGCCAGTGCTGACGCAAGCATTGCAGATCCTGCTCAGTGCCTTTGCCTTTAAATAACTTGTCAGTCAACGCAGCCGATAATTGTTGCAAATCAGACATCGGTGCCGACATCGCCTCATAACGCGCTTCGTTGTCGTCGTCGATTACATCTTTCGACTTTTCCGACTGCACATATTTACTGGGGATCTCAAGCCCCCCCTGATAGACGTTCAGCGGCGGGCAATCAGTAGCTTGCTCTGATGCGCGAATATTCAGATGGCCTTGCAGATAGCCCACCGGCGCCTGTAATACCGCGTTAGCCGGCGCAGCCCAGAAACCAGCCAAGAGCAACCCCGTCAGTGAAATCAGCGAATAACTGCGTGCTATGTTCATCTTCATCTCCCTGCGGTCTGTAACAAGTTATCGGGGAAATGACAGACGCTGGCATTGATGGTAGTTTTTCCACGCGCAGCACCAGGCAGGGCTAAATCAAGGGAGACGAAAAAGCGCGGCTGTCTCATCTCGACATTACCCAACACAAAACTAAAACGTCCGCTGTCAGTGAGCTGACTGTTTTTTCTGATCTGAAAATCACTTTTCCCGCCATCGGAATACCAGACTGTTAGCAGTAATTGTTCAATGGATGGATCGCTTAATTTCAAATCAAAAATCAACTGACTAGGATGCGTCTTCAGCAGGTTGGCGCCGAATATCACATCGTTCAGGTTGTTCCCCTTAAAAACCTGTGTTTTCTGCTCCAGCGTCGGATAAGACTCACAACCGTTATTCACTAACGCGATCATTTGCCGTAATTGCGACGCACTGAGTTTGCGATGCTCATATGGCAATTCCCATAAAATCAGTTTTGGCGGTTTAGTCTGGAAAGCCTCCGATGCCAGTAATTTCGTCCATCCGACGCTGCTGTTGCCATCATCTGGCGTATAATTACTGACCTTTCGCGATAGGCTCTGCTGTAAAAATCCATTGAAATTAAAGCGGTTTTCCACTGATTGGCTGGAACCGATCAGCCAGATGTCATCAGCAGATGTCGTTGTCGCCTCATCAACCGCTTTGGTGACAAAATGCGGCGTGAACTCCAGTGGATAACGCTGACCACCACACAACGTCTGCGACTGATTATTCAGCAGCCCACTGATTTTCAGCACACCCTGTGCCGTAGTTTCAAAACGTTGTTCCGGTTGGTGTTCAAACAACGCTAATTTGCGAATATCCGCGGCAGCTAATTGTGCGGTTTGCATCGCACCAGAGGACGTCCAGTGAATGTCACGTTTAAAGAAAAACGGCTCGGCTGATCCCGACACGGTGGGCTGCAAACGCTCATACGCTGGCACTAAAAAACCGGCCTGACGAAAAAAACTCAAAGTCTGTAGATATTCTTTCGTCGTTTCAGCGGCGGCTCCCTTACTCAGCTGATGATCCGCATACATCAACGTCCGCGATGGCGGCATAACCAGCATCACAGTGGTGCCTTTTTGCGCTAACTCCTGCACCAGTAATTTGAGTAAAAAAGCGCGCTCTGGGGTTGTTAATGGTTCGGCATTGGTAGCCCGCTCGGTAGCCGCAAACAACCAACCGGCGCTTCCTTCCTTCAAAGCAACTTCTGCCGAGGTTTTTTGTGCTTCCGGGCACAACTGACAGCAAGGTTCGGCGGCATATTTAGGTAAACCATTATCAGCCGCCTGTGACACGCCAGCGCCAGTGACACTCAATAGAAATGTCAGAACACTAAAAATGGGTGCGAACTTATTCATTGGCCACCTCCAGTGAAACAGAATTGAGCGCGTTCGAGCGTTTCGTTGAGACGGCGCGGCTGAACAACACTTCGTTGACATCGCCATACCAGACGGTAGAAATCACATCGGTATAAGGAACTAAGTCGCCACCCAAGGTGATTTCACGACGTTTACCATTTTCATCTAAGGCTAATTTGCCAATTTCTACGGCTTCTAATCCGGTGGTAAACAGTGCACCACTGCCATTTAACGCAATGACACCACCACTGATATAACCAGAGCCGCGCATCTCATACGGATCAAGTTTCAAGTCGCGTGCTTCATGACCGGGTAACGGAGCGTGCGCGGAAAGATCGCTTAGATAGCCATAAATTCCGTAATGACCATTCTGCAGAATGAGGTTGTCTTTGAGGGTCACATCAAGGCTGTTGCGAAAGCGGATACCATGATGCTGGTTATTATAAAAACGGTTATCGGCGATCAGATTATGATGGCTTTCATATACCGCCAGCCCATCACTACCATTGTTATAACTGCTGTTTTGCATAACAACGTTATGGTTACTGGCGCGATCAAGCATGATGCCGGCTTGATTATTATCGTGTGACACATTGCCAAAAATGAACGAGCCGCTGACATCACGCGAACCGATGATGCCATGGCGAACTTTAGTACCCCACACCTCATTATTAGCAATGATCAGATGGTGAGAGCGATCATGCGGATCGATGCCGTAATAGATGTTGTCGTAATATTTATTACCAACCAACACGACATCATTCGCTTCATAAGAGTAGAAGCCATAAAACATATCGGTGATCCGGTTGTTAACCAACCAACCGCGGGGATGTTGCAACCGGTTCAGGGTCAGCGGAGCATACATCTCATCCTGTTCTGAATAGGTCGACAGCGTAAAACCATACGCCTTACTATTCAGTGAACCGAGGCTCTCAATTAACGAACCATAGGCATAGGTTTCCGAACCACTCCAGCCGATATAAAACGGGCGGTAATCCTCTTTTTTGCCGTTATATTTGGCCGGCGAATTGGTCTTCTCACTCCAGCCACGTAAAGCACCATCGACAATAAATACATCACCCGCATTCACCAGAAAACTGCCCCGCTCATGAGAAAGTAATAACTCTTCCCCCGGTGCAATCGCGAACGCGGCATGATTCATCACCACGATGGGAAAACGCAGCAAATACTGCTGTTGATTCAATTTAACCAACGCATCCGGCATGGTCTTATGCAAAGCCGGTAAGGTCAGAATGCCATCGTGAACATAGATCGCCTTGGGAAATTGGCCTTGTTTTTGTGCCCACATGCCAAGTTTGCCACCCTTAAAAAACTTCCGGGTTGCCACATTGTTGATCATACGTTCAAAGGTAATATGGGCGGGTTTCTGCCATTGAGCCTGTTTTTGTAAAATGGCATTCCGGTTATAACCACTAATATCTGGCAAGGCCGGTAACGCCGGATCGACAACCTGTGTCGAAACAGTTTGCACAGTATAGAACTCTGCCTGCGCCCATTGTGTAAACATGAGCCCGCAAGCGAGAAGACCGACTATCACTATTTTGTTCATTATCTGCTCCTTGATGCTGAACTTCGGTATAGGGATCGGCAGACAGCTCAGAAATTATTCACCAGCTCTGAATCATTTCTGTTCTGCTCTTCACTGTTGGTTCCATCCCCATCCGATGCCAATTGCGGCACAATTGATAACGGCATACCGTCGACGTTACGCGCACGCAGCTCCTGCATTAGCAACGTATTGGCTTGTAGTTGGTGCTGTTTATCTAACACCAATGACGAACGTAATTGTTGTAATGACGGGCTATTTAGTTTTTGTTGAGCCAATGAGCTAAACACCCAGGCATAGACTGGATTGGCCTTCACACCGGGTGCATTATGAAAAGCAATCGCTAAGGCCTCATCCGCTCTGGCATGACCTTGGCGAGCCGCTTGCACCAGTAAATCGACACCTTGCTGAATTTGCGGTGTCCCTGTTAGCAAGCCACTCAGATACAGACGCCCCAATAAATAGTTGGCTTCCGGCAGATCGGCGGCAGCTTTCAGCATTTTTTCCGCTAGTACCGGATCAGTCGCTTTACGCCGCCCTTCCAGATAGAGCCGCCCCAGTAAGTAGGATGCCTGCGGATCACCTTGTTGCTGTAGTTGCCGCAATTGTTGCTCTAAACGCTTGGTTTCGACTTCGTCGCCCGGTTGGCTAAGCAATATCGAGATAACCGCCAACGCGACATCGTGATTTTGCGGTTGAGCCAACCGGCCTAATGCCAGTGCCTGTTCATTCATCGGCGCCCCTGCCACTGTGCTTTGCAATATTTGCATCAGCGGTAACAGATCACTGTCGAGCAACCGCCCACTTTTGAGTTCAGAACTGACAGCCGTAAACAGCTCCGGCCAATCGTTACTACCGTTCTGGCGCAATACCATCAGCTGTGCGCGACGACACAATTGCAGATCGGATGGCTGCACATATCCAAACGCTGGCGTATTAAATGAAATTTGCTGACACATGCTGCGCAGTTCAGCCGCTGTCGTTTGTGTTTTCATCATCTCTGGCAACCGCACCATCGCCCACAACCAGGCCCGCTGATTCGGTGCCAGCCGTTTATCCGATTGCGAAACCAGCTGGCGCAAATCGGCATAACCGGGTTGTTGTGGATACCGGGCATAAAAAGTAATGAGTTCATACATCACATCGCCCCGACGTTGCTGCCGTGCCCAGAGCGTTTTACGGATCTCATCCGCCCAGCCCGGTTCCAGTTCGATGACCTGCATTAAATTAGCGATATACAGCAGCTCTTTTTCACCACTCGGATCATGCTGTAACTGTGCTTTTAACAGCTGTCTGGCCTGCTCCCGCTGCTGGGCATTTTTCCCCAGCAGCAGATAATCAGTGACCTTCTCCGGTTTAACGCCGTCATACCCCACATCCTGTAAGGCAGACCATTGTTGCATCGGTGAAATTTTAATTCGGCTATGCTGCTGCGGTTGCATTTGCGCGGTATAGCTTTGGCAAGCCGATAAACCAAAGCCCATGAGCGCCATCATCAAAACGTTCCGTTTCATGATTAACCAGCCTCAGTTTGAGTGAATTTTTTCACCTGCATCGCGACAGCCATCCGCAGCCGATCAAACCAAACAGGTGCGACAGAAACTGCCACCGGTGAGCTAACCGAGCTCGCTGGTAAGGCTTGATCCGGTTTGATCTGTACCATCACCGCGCCTAATGCCGGAATGGGTATTCCGTCGGTCATCTGCACTTGAGAAATAGTGCCGCTAACCTCTGGCAAACCATCCGGTAAAGTCAGCATGACCTTACGTCCGGCGGTTAGCTTGGCATAATCGACATAATCGAAATTCGCTTGCACATAAGGCTGGCTTTGTGGCGGTACCAGTTGCACAACTGGTTTTCCCCGCTCCAAAAACTGACCGTTGGTCACACCGGTGCTCAGCACCACACAATCACAGGGGCTAGGTAGGGTGTAATCCATCTGGGTTTGTAATAACGACAGTAATTTCGGATCGGGTGTCGCACTGGCTTTTAATAATGTAGTGACCTGTTCTGCCCATGGCGCTTGCACTCTTGCCACCGGCATACCCGCTTTAACCGTAGCGCCCACCTTGACCAATAATTCAACATTCCCTTCTTTTGGCATTAGCACCGCTTGTTGTGGCAAAGTCACGGATGCGCTGCGCGCAGCGGTAACCAGATAATGGCTCGCCAGTGTGCTGAGCAAATAAGAAAATGCCCCCAGCCCCACCACAAACATGAGTGCCGTTGCCAACAAGGCCTTGGTTTTCGCCCAGCCGGTCAAGCCGGCACTGGTTTTGACTGTTTTTCGCGCTTTAGTGAAGTTTTCCCGACTCAGCGTCGTTAATACATCATTGACCTGCGCAATCTCACCCCCCAAAAACTTGCTGATTAACAAACGTAAGGTGGATATCTCCTGTGTGCCCAGATCCTGAAATTCGCAGCCAAACCGATGTTCATCTGCCCATTGGTGAATCACCTTGAAATTTACCTTCAGCACAAATTCCACGGCATCAAAGTTAAATAACAGACGTCCCCGATAGACCTGATCAACATGCAAACGGGCATCTTCATTTATGACACTGAAACCACTGGCTGAAATCTCATTCAACTCCATGACATATTGATTATGTTGCGTATCAGTCACGATCAACCGGGCTGGAATTTTCACCCGTGCGTGGCGTCGTTGTGCTTCGGTCTCATGAACCAGATTTAAATTTGCAGTCGCCATCATTCATCCCCTTCCTATGCAGCCTCAATGTCATCCTGTCATTGGCTTAAAAAGCCGGTTGGCCGGACTAAACCAGATGAACTACTACCGCCATAAATACACTGACCGCCGAGAACGTCATGGCTGTCGTGGACCAGCGGTTAAACCAAGTTTGAAACGCACCATGATCATGTTTCAGTTTGGTGTTTTGACGTGTCCACGACTGGCGATCCAGGCGGAACACCACGTAGATTTTGATCAGCGAGCCAAAGATTTGGTTGAAATAGAGCATCAGCGGGAAACCCGGCCCCACTTTGTGGCCAGAAGCCAGCAGCATCAGTGACACCAGCGTGCGGGTCAGTGCGATCCACAGCAGATAGATCACCGGATAACCAATGTCATATTTGAAACCGGCTAACACCGCCGCCGTCAGCCCCAAGACACTGGTCCACATCGAGATGCGTTGATCAAACAACACGTAATAGGTAAACCAGCCCAGACGTTTGATACCAAGCCGGGTGGCCCGTGAATTTTGCCGTAATGAATTGCCATACCAGCGAAACATCAGCTGACGAGCCGCAGCAATAAAACTTTTTGATGGTGGATGTTCTACCGTAGTGATTTCCGCATCGGGGACGTAATAGGTATCCCAGCCCTGACGCATCATGCTAAACCAGCTCGATTTGTCATCGCCGGTCAGGAATTTGAAGCGCCCGAGTCGCCAGTGATCCAGGTGATCGTTCTCCACATCCGAGATGAACTCCGGCTCAGTCACTACACTGGCGCGGAACAGCGACATACGTCCGGTCAGGGTTAATACCCGTTTTGACAATGCCATCGAGCACATGCTGATATGTCGTTGGGCAAAACGCAGCTTGTGCCACTGGCTCATCCAGTAACTGCCCAGCACATCGCAATATTCATTGGTGGTCAGCGCGCCAACATTGGGAAATAACGAAAAGTAAGGACATGACTGGCGAATAATGCCGTCAGACAACACCGTATCGCCATCCACTACCGCGACCAGCGCCTGTGCATCCGGCATATCCCGCGCAATGGCCCGAAAACCATTCGCCAGCCCATCACGTTTGCCTGTGCCAGGAATACGGACGAATCGTAACGTGACGCGATCCTGCGGTGGTGCAGCCTGTTGCCACAAGGAGTGGATCAGCGATTCATCCGACAGCTCAACAATCGACGCCACTACCGTAGCCGGATAACCACAATGAATGGCTTCACTGATCACCGAGCGATAGACCATGGCAGTAGTCATCGCATCAATGCGAAAACTGGTCACCATCAAATAGATATGTGAAGGTGGCTGCGCCAGCACAGCCGCGGCAGCCTGCTTGCGATGGCGAGGAAACACGACATAACAAAAGAACAGCCCACGCAGGTAATGCATTAAACCTACGCCATAACGCCACAACCCGATCCCACCGACCACCAGCAAAAATTCAGGGTGCCCGGCGGAAAACACTTCGGGCGGCACCAACAATGCCAACGAGCAAAGCAAGCACCCCAGCAATAACCAGCCTGTCGTAGTTTGCATCCATTGCATAACTCACCCCCTTTCAGCCCGTCCCGGCATGAATATTCAGGGGATCGCAACACTTCTGCCCTGCATCGGGAAAAAGTCACCCAACCCATGACAACATGGGGCAAAAGCATTGCGATCAGTGATGAGCAGACAGTCAGAACCTCAGACTGCTGATCGTGTGGTTACCAGCAAATACCCTGTTTATTGACGACCGATGTGTTCGTCATAAAACCGGCTAAATCGACCAGATATTTCTCCTCCGGCCACGACTCCAGCATGGCTTGAAATGCCTTATCTTTGTTGCCCACGATCAGCACATCGACATTGTCGAGTAGCTCCGATTCGTCTTCTGCCAACAAAGAAGAGACATGGGGGATCTTGCCATTGATGTAATCACGGTTGGCACCATGCACACTGGCAAATTTGACGTTGCGGTCATAGATGGAAAGCTGATAACCCTTGCCGATCAACATCTCGGCCAGTTCCACCAGCGGGCTTTCGCGCAGATCATCCGTTTCGGCTTTGAAACTTAAGCCCAACATGCCGATCTTGCGTTTGTTCAGTGACTCAATCATCTGAAACGCACGTTTCACCTGATTTTCGTTACTGTGCATTAACGAAGAAATGAGCGGAGTTTGCACATCCAGTTGAGATGCGCGGTAGTTGAGCGCCCGTACATCTTTTGGCAGACACGAACCACCAAAAGCAAAGCCGGGTTTCATGTAATAACTGGAAATATTGAGTTTATTGTCGCGGCACACCACATCCATGACCTCACGGCCATCCACATGCAGCTCTTTTGCAATACTACCAATTTCATTGGCAAAGCTGACTTTTACCGCATGCCAGACATTGCAGGTGTATTTCACCATTTCTGCGATTTCAATCGGCTTACAGATAAACGGTGCCGTTAAGTCGCTGTAAAGCGACTCCATCAAACGACCAGTTTCGTCATCCAGTACACCTACGACGGTCATTGGTGGCTCGTCATAATCGCGCAACGCGGTGCTTTCCCGTAGAAATTCCGGGTTGACCCCTAAGCCGAAATCCACACCGGCTTTCATCTGGGCGCAATCTTCCAATATTGGTAACACTACCCCCTTCACCGTGCCCGGTAAGACAGTACTGCGGATGATCACCGTATGTCGGGAAGGTTTATCCCGCATAGCCATGCCAATTTCGCGGCAAACGGCCTCGATATACTCCAGACTCAGGTCGCCATTACGTTTGCTCGGTGTCGGAACACAGACCATGGTAATGTCGCTGTTCTGAATAGCATCGGTGTAATCATTTGTCGCCCGGATCCGACCGGCGTTTTTACCTGCAGCTAGTAATTCATCCAACCCCGGCTCCACAATGGGCGAACGGCCGGCATTGATCAGTTCAACTTTATGTTTGGAAACATCGACCCCGATGATCTGGTGGCCACGCTGTGCAAGGCAGGCAGTACAAACTGCGCCAACATAACCCATACCAAAGATACTGATACGCATGAAACACTCCTTTTCAAGTTATGTCATCCATCATGGATGCATCAACGCCGTAAAATCTCTGTAAGTGACAAACTCCCAATACGATTAATGGTTACGCAAATTGATCTGGAGCAAAAAACTGACCAATTTTTAACCAAGTTAACAATTCAGCAACATTTTTGATATGAATCACAACCTAACCAATTGATTTTCATTATCATTAAATTATTCTAATTTACGTAAAAAATACTCTTTTGGCGCCATAGCTAATAATTCTATCAACAGAATTATTTCACCATTTCGCTTCATCATGGTGACCCATAATAAAACAAACGATCCAACTTGAATCAATTGTCATATAGATGACACAACTCCATTTTCTTATTTAAAATACCATGTAAAAATATTGAACAAGATCAAAAAACAAAACCACTATGTATTATTAACGCCAAACATTATCAACAAAGACGTTATTAAGTTGAAACATGAAAAATAATGCACCAAAATAGTTAATGTTCATCAACAACAATAAAATAAATATCTATAGTTGGTTTATGTAATTTAGAAAAAATGAAGATAAATTAAATTACAATAACAATCATAAAGTTACTTATTAAATATCATTTTTATTAAAATACCTGTTGATCTTTATTTCAAATCGTTCATTATCCAGTCATCCGAATAATATCCATCATGGAATTATTCGAATACTTGCCTGTACTGAATAGTGGTAGCAGGTGTGTAATTGCCTTGAAAAGCTCGAGGAACCCAAGATGAAGCCCAATGCGAACAGTATGTCCGTTCGCGATAGCCTCTGTGTATCTATTACATATGGCGTTATTGCGGAACTGCAAAATCCCCCCCAAAAAAATGACACTCCTGAAGTGAATAAACGATGTTGAATTAATTATTTACCATCTGAATTCGTATATTCGGATATTTTACTATTCCGTAAATCAGGAATTATTTATCAGTTTCCCACAGTCACAAGTGGAAAGCGTTTATTTGTCTATTTTTGGCGGTTTTATGAAAAAATTAATTGCGTTATGTGTTCTGTCTGCAACTTCTGCTTATGCGGCTACCACTTATATAGCTCCAGCTACTGGCCCTTTTGATTTACGTCAGTGGAAAGAAACTTTGCCGGTTGCAAACAGCAGCGGTGGTCTGATTGAAATAATGCCCGATCAATTAGCTACTTATGCCAGCAAATATTTCTATTTAGACAGTAATAATAAAATGACGTTCTGGGCTCCAGTGAATGGCGCCGATCTCGTTACAACCAAGAACTCCGATTATCCGCGTTCTGAATTGCGTGAAATGATTGGTGATAACGATCGTGACGACTGGAACTGGGAAGGTCATCACACGATGAAAGCCTGCTTATGGGTTGCCCAAGTACCGTCGACTAAAAAAGTGGTCATTGGCCAGATCCACAGTTATAACAATCCGTTGATCAAGTTGCAGTGGGAAAATGGTTCCGTTTATTCACTGACAAAACGGAATGAAGATGGTTCAAATGGTGACATCAAAACCTTACTGGCAACACCCGGTACAAATAAATTCTGCTACACCATCGACTCTAATGCGGGTGTGTTAAATGTCGCTGTGGATGGCGGCAAAACATCGACTTACGATTATGTGGTTGGCGACCCGAACTGGATGAATCAGAAGTTCTATTTTAAAGCTGGTGCGTACTGTCAGGAAAAAATCAATTACGAAACCACACCTGGCGCAGGCTGTAAGGTACGCTTTGGTTCATTGGCTACCGCCCACTAAACGCCAAGCCCCCCACAGCGATAAAAGCCTCCGTGCACATAACGGAGGCTTTTTATTATCACCATGACTATTCCGGCATAATTTACTAAACCGAATATACTTGTTGAGTATCTGTTAAATCGGTTACATTTAATTGCTGGCAATTATATTGCGCGCAATTAATATTCCTACATGCAAGGAGAAAGTGACATGGCAACTGTAACTCTGGCTGGTAATCCGGTAACTGTGAATGGTGATTTCCCACAAATTGGCACCACCGCAAAACCGTTTTCACTGGTCAATAAAGAGCTGGCTGATGTAACACTGGCCTCTTTCAGCGGTAAACGTAAAGTGCTGAACATTTTCCCAAGCGTCGATACCGCCGTTTGTGCAGCGTCTGTTCGCCATTTCAATGAAGCCGCCAGCAAACTGAACAACACCGTCGTATTGTGCATTTCTGCTGATCTGCCTTTTGCACAAGCCCGTTTCTGTGGTGCAGAAGGACTGGATAATGTGGTTACCCTTTCTACCCTGCGTAGCGGCGCGTTCGTCACTGACTACGGTGTCGCGATCGCCGATGGCGTATTGGGTGGTTTAACAGCTCGTGCTGTTGTCGTGCTGGATGAAGCAGATAAAGTACTGCACGCAGAGCTGGTTGATGAAATTACACATGAACCAAACTACGATTCAGCACTGAAAGTACTGGCTTAATCTTCCTGCTGATACCCAAAGTAATTGGAGTTGCAGCAAGGCGACAAGTGAACGAATCCCCATGAGCATTGAGATGCTATGTAATTGGGGTGAATGAACGCCGTCAACGATGCTGCAACTTCAAGTACGAGGGTATAATGACCTTCCGTCTCTGACATCAGCTACTGCTATACTGCAGAGATATCTGATCTACAGAGGCTTCTCTTATGCTCTATCTCTACTCCCCCGAACAGCAAGATCACTATCATCATCTGCTGCAAGAAGCATTGCCTGATTGGTCGATTGCCTGCTGGCCGCAGGAAGTGAATGCCGACGCGGTAACACATGTGGTTGCCTGGAAACCACCCGTCAATTTCTTCAGCCGCTTTTCTAATTTACAGGTGATTTTTACCCTCGGTGCCGGTGTCGATAAATTTCTGCAGCGCGACGATATTCCCGAACATGTCACTATTATCCGTCTGACCGATGCTGGCATGGCGCAGCAGATGACGGAATATGCGCTATACGGGTTACTGCATTACCAACGCAAGATGGATATTTATCGCAGCCAGCAACAAAATGGCGTCTGGCAACCACAACCAACCCGTCTCGCGAAAGACACCCGCGTCACCATTTTAGGTCTTGGTCAGCTGGGTGTGTATGTCGCGCAAACGCTGGCAGGGCTCGGTTATCCGGTCAGTGGCTGGAGCCGACAGGCCCGAAATATCCATAATGTCCGTTGTGTGCATGGTTGCGATGCACTCGGTTCATTGCTGCAAGAAACCGATGTTTTATTCAGCATTCTGCCGTCAACCGATGAAACCCAGCATCTGCTCGATGCCAAGCATTTGGCGTTATTGCCGAAAGATGCCGCCTTGATCAACGCCGGACGCGGTACATTGCTGGATGAAGAGGCGCTGCTTAGTCTGCTCAATCAACAGCATCTGCGCTTTGTTTTGCTGGATGTCTTTGCAACCGAACCATTACCGGCAACACACCCGTTCTGGCAACATCCGGCGGTGATTATCACTCCGCATGTCGCAGCTGACACAATTCCAGAAGAAGCCGTGGCACAAATTGCAACGAACATACAGGCGTTGGCGAATGGGCATCCGGTACAAGGTATCGTTGATCGTCAGCGCGGATATTGACCTCGCTTGTAACAGCTATAGTGAGTGTGGCGGAAATACATTATATTTCGCCACATATCCGCAACCAGATATCCACCGATGAACTTACCGGAGACATAACGATGGAAAATCAATGGGCAATCTGCCACGTTGACAGCTCATTTGACGCTTCATTACTGGGGAATAAAGGAAGCCAATGGCATTGGTTTCATAGCCGCGATGATTTGATCGAATATTTATTAGGCGACTATATTTATCTGCTGGCCGATACCGGTGAATTAGACGAAGAACAGGCGGAAAGTGCGCGTGAACGTTTTGAACTCCTGATCGAACAAAGTCACAGCGATGAGATTTTAGTTGAACAACTCAATGATCTGACGGAAAGCCTGCGGCGTATCATCTGGTGCGGTACGGTGGCACAGTTAGCTGAATTGGATGACGAATTTGCCAATGCCCTGCGCGCCTATTTCTGGGATGACTACGGTGACAATGAAGATGATCCGGAAGCGGCTGTCCCGGAAGAATTATGGCCGGAGTTTACCGATATTATCGATGAATTTTTGATTGAAGGTGAATATTGCTAATTGCCGGTAAACATTTTTCTTATTATGTGATCGGCTATCTCACAGCAATTTCTTCTTATAATTAAACAACTTTACTCATCTTTTATATGACGCGGCTGAAGAGTAACATCTGATATAACAAATTTAAGCTTATTATTAAGTTATCGCATCAGATGTTTCATTAAGGATCTTATCCATGAAACTCAACCTTCATCTGCGTCTTTCTTTGATTGTTGCTTTGTTCGTTTCCGCTGTAACCGTTATTGCATCTTACAGTTTTTACAATTTCACCTACAACCGGGAACAAACCCGTAGCCTGCAAGCCATTACCCAGCTCTCTGCCACTGTCTATAAAACGGCGGAAATTGCCGCTTATGCAAGCAACAAGGTCATTGCAGAAGACGTCCTCGATGGCTTATTACGCAATAAATTGATCTACAGTGTCACCATTAATACCGATCAATTCTCTCTGCATCAAGGCCGAAATGATGGCGCATCTCTCGCGCCTATGACTCAAATATTGTATTCACCGTTTGGGGGCAATGACAAAATCGGTGAATTAATTATCACCCCCAGCCGCGATATTATTGATGAACAAGCCAAAGCGATCGCCTTAGAAATTACCGTACTAATGGCCTTGCTGATTATCGTGACACTACTTTGTATGATGGCCGTGATTTGGTTATTTATCACCAACCCCGTCAGTAAACTGGCCAGCGAGCTTTATCTGATACGCCCCGGTGATGATAAACGGCTGACTATTCCCGTGTTATTGCAAGAAACCGAGTTGGAAACCCTGTCGAAAACAGTGAACCAGTTGCTGGATAAAGTGCAACAGCAGATCGCAGAAGAACGCAAACTTCGTGATCGGGTTGAACTGATCGCGAATAATTTCAGAATGGTTTTTGATTTATCAACTAACGCACTGATTGTTACTGATAAGTCGATGAATCTACTGACCTATAACCCCTCATTTCAAGATCTGGTTTTATCAGCAACGGGTAACCGACATCTACCACATACGGCGGAATGGGTCAGTTTGTTGGTAAAAAATCCTGACGAATTTATGGAACAAATTACGCAGTTGCTGGAAGAGAAATCGGACAACTGTTTTGATGTGAAATTACTGTCACATGAAAATGGGCGCCGCCGTTGGGTCAGTATTAACGCCAAAGAGGCAGTCAATGATTACGGCGAAAGCATCATTCTGATTTTCATCAATGACATTACCCGGCAACACGAAGCCTTAAATGCCTCTGTCCACGATGCCAGCCATGATCATCTCACGCATCTGAAAAACCGTCGAGTGGCTGAACAACAAATCGATCAGATGATCCATACCGCATCTCGTATCCACCAGCCTCTCGCATTGATCGTGCTTGATCTCGATGGCTTTAAAAAAGTAAATGACACTGAAGGTCATGATGCCGGTGATAAGGTGCTCATTGAAGTGGCCAATCGCTTAAGCAGCCTGACACGAAAAAGTGATATTGTCGCCCGTTGGGGTGGCGATGAATTTCTGATCGCGTTGAATGATGCCTCACAGGAAACCGCAGTACGATTAGCGCAACGATTTTTACAGCGGATCAGTCAACCTATTGATATTGGCAAAGATAAAACCGCAAATGTAGGTGCCAGTATCGGTATTGTTATTTGCCCGGACAACGCCGCAAGTTTCAATGCCGCCTTTGAGTGTGCTGATGTCGCCATGTATCAGGTGAAGCAAGCCGGTAAAAATGGCATTCGGGTTTATAACCCTCAAACCACAACACTATAACCGCAACACCACCTTAACACCTTGCAAAGAGGCGCCTGAGCTCACATAACCAATCGCATGGCGATCTTGGCGCACCGTGTTAATAAGTTCCGCTTCAGTTAGGATCTCTTTAGGTGGTTTAGCGCGTCCGGTAAATAAAATCTGTGCCCAATAGGCATTAATATATGCCGCCGACTTCCCGGTTAAACGCTGATAAAACGTTTCATATACAGAGCCATCTTTATCTTGATCCAGCGGATGTGCAGCCGAGCCATCTCGAAAGCTCAGATAACGCCCCAGATATAAACCCGTCACTTCTGATTTATCCATGGCATCAACCTGATTATGTTGATTAACAATGACCCAGACCTCGGCATAAGTCAGCGCAGGGCTCACCCAGACAATGCTCAGCAGTAAAATCATCAGGATCTGTTTCATCAAAATACAAAGTCCAGATTGAGAGTGAACACATCCTCAGTAGATGAATTACTACCATCGATATGCCACCAAAGATGATTACCATCCGGTGAAATAAATTTCCGATCCCATTGCGTTTTTAATGTCAGATGTGAGTTGAGATCCCATCGCACACCGATTGCGATGCCTTTTTGATCGAACCGGCTATTCAAAAATGCCAGTGATGTGGTGGTTAGATAATTCAACTGATTGTCGTATTGCGCGTAATAACTGACATCAGCGGGTAACTGATAATCGGCGGATATTGTGTGTATCCGAGAATACACAACATAAGGGGTAAATTTATCAATATGACGCCCGAGGCTTAAATAACCAGCGATAGTATCCGAGGTTATTTCATTCGACGAATCCAGCCGGCTAATTTCCGACTGCATCGTCCATTGGCTATCGTTATAACTCATGCCTAATGAATAGAACCATAACTGCGAGCCATCTGTATTTAACGCGTCACTGACTGACGCAGCTCCCGGCAGTACAACGGAATACGCATCCAGCGATTGTCTTAATAAGCTGGCCCACTGATTCTGATTAGTTACTGAACTGAGACTACCGCGAAATTGCCAGGCTTCATCTTCATATTCCAGCGTTAAGGCCCAGGCCCGGCCAAAATCCGCGTCAAAATTATAGCCCGGATATGACATTTGCATGCCTGTTCGGCCACCACTTAAGGTTGCGCGCAACATATCCGCATCATCAAACTGTTTGGTGTAACTGACTTCTACGCCATCGTTATAATTGGTCTGTAGCTGACCATAAAACTCCATCGGAGGATGGGTCCACAAATAACCATACCCTACGTTGCGGGTATCAGTGAGCATATAAACCCGAGGGGAAAGACGACCAAACCGCAACGCCCATTCAGTGGTCGGCATATACGTTATTGATGCAAGTTGTAAACTGTCGCTAAAACTATTCTCTACCCGCTTTTGCTGTACCAGTTGTAAAGCGGAACTCCAGTGCGTATTCCAGTTTGCATTCATCTGCACACCAAGCAACGAACGGGAAGCCAGATTCCAATCACCGCTAGTGACATTATCCGTCGAGATGTTTTGCCGAAAACCCAGTGAATCAGCGCTAGTTTTAGTTACGCCCAGCGTACCGAAACCATTGACTGAAAAGGTATCGGATAATTCCACTGCACAGACATCAACAGAACATAACGCCACATAAAAACACGACAGCAGAGGAATATATCTTTTCATCAGTAGCTCATTTCGCGTGAACAACGCTATCAAAGTGCACCATTCCTTCAGTAAAAAGGATAATGAAGAGCCAGTTACGTATTTCTTTGAGTATATACAGGAGGGAAAGTGGTGCCATTTTTCTGGCGGAATACGTGATATCACGCGCTAAACCCGGACAAAGATATGTCCGGGCGTTTTAGTGATGCACGAAGAGAAATTAACGAATAGCGCCCGTGGTCAGGTTAACAACCCCGCTTTTTTGTACCGGAATATTCGGCAGAAAAGCACCGACATCAACCGACGCTTTTACTGCGTATGGCACTTCCTGTTGCAGTGGGTTACTCAGCAACGTATTAGCCAAAGACAAACCATTTACCAGATCAGCCACTGCTTCTACTTCAACATCCTTCTCGCCATGCGCCGGGATTGTCGGTTGATTTTGACTATTACCTGACACCACCGGCTGACCAGACAACGCCACCGTGTAATTAACGCCATGGATTGGCAATGGTAGCGCGTTCGGGTTCTGTACATGTAAACCGATCAGAAAACGCAGATTCAACCCCTGCCCCGGCATGACGCGAACAGAGTTAACCGCCACGGTCGGAGCTTCCAGTTTCGGCTGTAACGCAGCACAACCGGCAAGAGATAATGCAGCCCCGGCCAACATATAACGGCACCACTTCAACATACAACGACTCCTGTATTTACAACGTTTATTTAGGTTTACGTATTACGCCAGTGCTTTCGCAACCAGTGTTTTTTCTTCATCCGTCAATGGCAAGCTGAGTGCTGCCTGATGACCGGCTTCAGACATTTTGCGCCAGGTCTTTTGCAAAATATCAATTAATTTAGCCTCATCATGCGCTTTCGAAAATTCAGAAAAATAAAATTGCAGGAAGACCAAACAAATAACATCCTCCAACGCCTGACTTTCTTCATCACTTTTCAATTTTTCTTTTTTCAGCAAGGCGGCAACTCGTTCGCACATCGCCGAGTCATAACCCTGTGCCAGCATGATCTCGCCCGCCCGGCTCGCATGACGCAGTTTTAAATCACTGCGCCACTGTAAATAGCCTTTTCGATCGAACGAATAAAGCTCCCGCGGTAACGTCCAGCGTTCAATATGCTGGCTATGCGCGGCCAGTTGTAAGGCTTCTGACGCCTGAGGACAGAAACGTTGCAGCATCTGGCTCATCCGACGGGCGTATAATACTTCATAGGCCACCGCCACCCCGTTCTCGTCTAACTCCTGACGAGGGTCATGTGAATTCGCTTCATCAAATGCCGCAAGAGTGCGGGTAAAACGCAGATCGGGACTAATTTCAGCAGACATAATTAACATCTCATCCAGCAGTGACAGTAAAACAAATAGTAACGCATCTTGTTCGCTTCACCTATGCCTGCAATCTGACTTCAATCTTTCAATTCCTCACGTTTACTGGTTTTTTTCGCTGGCATGAAGGTAGTTTTATGGCATAGTGTTGCGCCATTATTGGTTGTGACTCATATCCAAGGAAAACCACGGGATGAAACGTAAGATCCTGCTGACTGATTGCCCTGATGCACAGGGTCTGATCGCAAAAATCACTTATATCTGCTACAAACATCAATTGAACATCATCAAAAATGATGAGTTTGTTGATCACACGCAAGGGCGCTTTTTCATGCGCACCGAGTTGGAAGGTCGTTTCAATGATGAAACGCTGCTCGGTGATCTGGATGACACCTTGCCACAAGGCGCTAAACGTCGTTTAGTTCCTGCTGGCAAAAAACGTGTTGTCATCATGGTTACAAAAGAAGCACATTGTCTGGGCGATATTCTGATCAAATGCTACGAAGGTGCGTTGAATCTGGATGTTGCGGCCGTGATCGGTAACTACGATGTACTGGCTGATTTAACCAGCAAATTTAATATTCCGTTCCATCATGTCAGCCACGAAGGCTTAAGCCGTGAAGAGCACGAAGCCAAGATGCGCGCCATTATTGATGAATATGCGCCGGAATATGTTGTGCTGGCAAAATACATGCGCGTACTGACCCCAGATTTCGTGGCGTCATACCCTTATCGCATCATCAATATTCACCACTCATTCCTGCCAGCGTTTATCGGCGCACGCCCTTATCAGCAGGCCTTTGACCGCGGCGTGAAAATCATTGGTGCGACCGCCCATTTCGTGACCAACGATCTGGATGAAGGCCCGATCATTGAGCAAGGCGTGATCCGCGTTGACCACAACTTCTCCGCGGAAGACATGGCCAAAGCCGGTCGTGATGGCGAACGTTCTGTTTTGAATCAAGCATTAACCGCCGTCTCTGAAGAACGTGTTTTTGTTTACGGCAATAAAACCGTTGTATTCAAATAACTTTCTTTTTCAAATAAGTCGTTTTCCAGGCAATAAAAAGGCGGAGTTCAACTCCGCCTTTTTATTGCTGCCAGCGTTAATACGGTACCGCAATACCATTCGCCGACAACTTACCATTCACCATCCGCAATTTCGTTGAAATACGGCCAGCCGATTCCGACTCAAGATAACCATCCGACAACAGATCTGGCAATGCCTCGGCAACGGGTGCAAATTGCTGCGTCAACGCTGGTGTCGCCTCTACCGATAGATCCCCCTGCAGCAACGAACGCATCGACTCCACACCATGTACCTGCGCCACATCAAAAGGCCGCGTGGTCAATTGCCCATGCATGCGAAACGGCTCACGATTCAGCTTTAAATCAAAAGGATCTAGTTTAAATTGCACACCCGCGCGGGTAATTAAATTAAGTCCGGTTTTCCATTTCGCCAGATTGGTCGCATCCAACCCCGAATTCATCAGCAATGCTTCAAACCCCTGACGATTCACACCACCCAGTGCCAACCCCGCAGTTAAGTCACTGAGCTGATAATCATTTTGTTGGCTACGATAAGAAAGATGATGAATATTGGAATGACTATTTACATCCACTACACTGAGTAAACCATCCCGGTTTTCTCTGACGCCCGTCTGCCAGTGCCACTGCGACAACTGCAATTGGCGCTCCGGTTGCCGTAAATCAAGCTGGTCTAACATCAAATCAGCAGACGGTATTAGCCACAGTGAATCATTTTCTAACAACTGAGCACTAAATGATAATTTACTTAAATTACCCTGCTCTTCTGTCCGCTCGTTACGCCATTGCATGCCTTGCCATAAACACGAAAGATGGAGCTGTTTAGGATCGGGGATCTCAACTTCCGCGCTTAATGGCGCCACCAGCCACGTCAAATCATCACGTAACCAATTCCACTGCGCCATCTCGAGGCGGGCAAGCATATTCCCGGTCAGCCCGTTGACCTGCCAATGAAGTTGATGAGGAATATTGGGCATGTTAGGTAAATCAGCAAACATACCTCGTTGCATATTGATATGCGCGGAGCCTGTCGTAAATCCAGGGAAGATCTGTTGCTGTAATTCAATATACAGCTCTATAGGCCCTAATTCCTGCAAGCCGCGGCGTAACTGGTTGTCACCTCTGAGTGTTGGTGAGGCAACAAGTAATTGTGCGGGTTCGGCGATCATTAGGTGTAATTCAGCTTTACGGCTAAAAAGACTTTTTTCCTGATCAAACCAGCTGGTTGCAATACTAGGTGTCTGACTGACTTGAACTAACCATTGAGATAACAGGCGATCGCTCTGATAGCCTGTGAACCAAGTCATAACCAGCAGCAACGATAGGCTGTAGGCCACAAACCAAAATACAATTTTTTGGTATTTACGCATCACACATCCTTTATGCGGCGCCGGATAACTCCATCCGGCAGCAACATAAAGGAAAGATATGACAAGGCTATGACATTGACAGTATCAGCCGTTGATTACTCATTCGGAGTGTTGAAATCATTGAGCGGTACCACTTTTCCATTCGCTGTCACCTCACCACTGCGTAACAACAGATTACTCGTCAAACCTTTGTTGTCTGACTTAATAAAACCCTGCTGTTGTAACGCGCTGACTTGATGTTGCCACTCAGCGGGTAACCCTGATACAGCTTTCGGTTCTGCTGATAGCGTGAAATCACCTTGCACCATGTATTTGAATGGGTGCGGCGTGTCAGTAGCACTAGCTCGCATCAACTGTTCCACTTCAAATGGCAATGTTTCCAGTTTGCCACTCGCAGTGACCATGGCTTTATTCAATTTCACATGTGAAGGAGAAAGTTCCAGACGGACACTTTTGGTGGTGATTTTATTCAGACTTTTCATCATCTGTATAAAATCCGGTTTTTCAGCATCCGCCAATTGTGCCAGTTCTTCAAATCCCTGTTTATTTAAACCGGTCAGATTAAGACCCAATGACAAATCTTCCATGCTGAACTGATCTTGTGCTGTATTTATCGCCAATTTTGATAATGAAACATGATGTTTAACATTCAGCATAACCCCGGTTTCCGAGGGCGATTCATCCATCATGGCATCAAATTGAAACTTACCTAATTCCCCTTTGGCATCTGGAGCAGAAAAATGTGCCCCTTCCAGCACCATGTGGCCTTCCGGGGAGATCCAGGTGCCCACAAAGCGGCGGAACAACGTACTGCCATCTAGCTGCATAATGTCCATTTCACCTAATGAGGCTGGTTTGTTGTTAACTTTGATGCCCTGCCAGCCGTAGTGAAACTCCAGCGTATCTCTAAGATCACCGGTTAGCATCAGTTCTGCGGCCCCCACTTTCACCATCAGATCCGGATGTTCAATCATCCAGTGATCCATGCTCAGGCGCATATCCAGCCCTTGGTTATACGCAGAAAATTTCCATGTTAATGTGATTGGTAACGAAGCCGGAACCGCTTGCTGTTTTACCAGCTCAGCCATACTGCCACGCGACATATCTAATGTCGCCGCGCCTTTGACAATCAAAGGCAGCACGGTATTCGAGACATTCACAAACAGTTCAACCGGTTTTTGTGGCTCGGCTGGCAGAGGCTCTGTCATCGCATCTTGTGCAACGCGTAATGATTCAGGGTCATTGCTATCTACCGCACCGGCATTTTGATTTTGTCGCATATGCTGGTTAATAACGACCAAATGCAGAACGCCATCACGGGAAAACGGCATGCTCGATTCGGGATACCAGCTCGCCCGCATCACACCACTACGATTAATGGCATCAACACTCGACAAAATATGTTCATCCAACGATTTTGTGGTGTACCAACTGGCCGCCACAACGGCAGCACATCCCGCTACAACAAGACCTAATAAGGTATATTTAGTCGCGCTTGAACTCATAAAACTATCCCTCTTCTTATCATTTTTTCCATAAATTAAGCATTCTGTTTGCTTACCATGAAAATATCACAGCAGTGGGCTGAACAAATAAAATACATTTTCCAGCATTCGTTGTATCCAGGGGCGATCACACCAATCAGCTAACGACATTTGTTTTGCTTCGTGCAGATAACCTTGTTGCAGCTCTCTCAGCATAGTCGCAAATGAGTAATCATCCACCAAGAGTGTGACTTCAAAATTAAGCCATAAACTACGCTTATCAAGATTTAAGGTACCAATCAACGCAATCTCATCGTCCACCAACACACTTTTAGTATGCAGTAAGCCTTTGCGACAGCGATGAATTTCAACACCTGATGTCAGTAATTCTTCCAAAAAAGCATTACAGGCAAAATTAACCATACGGGAATCGTTACGTTCAGGAATAATCAGTTGTACTGATACACCGCGATCAGCAGCCGATTGCAGCGCCGCCACCAGTGGGTCATCCGGCACAAAATACGGCGTCGTCAGAACCAGACTACGTTCAGCCTGATAAATCGCCTGTAACAAGATCTGCTGAACACAATCACCACCGGTAAATGGCCCAGAAGGCACCAGCTGGACATGATGTTCTTGTTCAGCCCAGGATTCTGGTTCATGCTGGCGCGAATCCAGCAAACGTTCGCCAGTTTCCATTTCCCAATCACGCACAAACAGCGACCACATGACCGGCACTACCGGCCCCTGTACCCGCACCATGACATCAATCCACTGGCCGACCCCCATATTTTGTTTAAACAGCTGCGGGTCAATCAGGTTCATGGAGCCGGTATAAGCAACCCGATCATCGACAATCATCAGTTTACGGTGCATTCGCAGATCTTGCCGGTGAAATGGCATTCGCCATGCTTTTGCTGGTAATACCTCCACCAGTAAAATACCGGCACTGCGTAACCGAGCCGACCACTCGGTATCAAAAAAATCGGCACTGCCCACAGAATCAAGCAACACCCGGCAATCGACCCCCCGTTTTGCTGCTTGCATCAATGCCTCAGCGATATCGTCAACTCGTCCACCCGCTTGCCAGATGTAAAATTCGAGATAACAAAATATTTTCGCCTGTTGTATATCCGTTATCAGACTGTCCAGAATAGTTTGTGGTTCTGATAATAAAGCCAGATGATTGCCGCCCAATAACGGCATGCCAAGCCGAGACTGGATCAAGGCTACCAATGGATTAGCTTTAACTGATGGCTTAACTGGCTGATGCGGAAACCCGGCGACCAGTTGTTGCAACCAAGCGACATAGGGTCGATACATGGCCTGAGCCAGTTGCGCCCGACGTCGCCCTAAGCGGACTTCCCCCAGAATCAAATAGGCGGAAACACCCAACACTGGGATCGCCAAAATCAATGCTAGCCACGCCAGTGAAACGCCGATCGGCCGCCGTTTCATGATCACACGAACCACAATACCGACAACCAGTAAGGTATAAAAACCAAAGACCAAAAAACCAAACAAGTTGTACAACACATCCAGCAACGTCATTTGTGGTCGCATTTATTCATCCTTCTTTTCCGGCTCTGGCATGATACGTAACGAATGCTATGATGAGCCCGCGTTCAGGCTATTTGATAAGGCGGTATCATGTTGCACGCTCTTCTTTTAACTCTATCTCTCAGTGGCCAAACTGCAGGGCCAATTGACATTACAGAACAAGAATTAACTCAATATGTGAACCAAAAAGCCAAATACCAACAACAATATGGTTTACCGGGTCTGTTTGATGTAGATGTTAATATCGATTCGATGCAGGTTCGCCTTGGACGACAAAAAGCCAATATGGCACAAGTATTAAGCAATGGACGCTTTACACTCACCCTACCGGGACAACCGTCAGTCGATGGTACAATCAGCGCTGATTTTGAAGCAAAACCTCGCTATCATTTAAAAACCGGTGCGATCTATCTGGATAACTTTACATTAACCCGTTATCAAATAAAGCCGGCAGAGGTGCAGCAACAATTTGCTCCACTTGTTGGTTATCTGGTTCAGGGTTTACAAAGTCGTTTGCAACAACAACCAGCGTATGTGCTTAATAGCAAAGATAAAGAACAGCGCTGGCTGAAACAGCATGTCACACGATTTGAGTTGTTACCGGGAAAACTGAGATTACATACGGATAAAACAGGATCAACGGAATGAGTTCACCACGACACTCGTCACCTTGTTTTGTATTGTTCTGGCTAGTGCTGTCAGCATTATTGTTAGTTGGCTGCCAAAGTCAGATTTCAGAATCGCCGCACTACGCATCCGGGTTAAGTGATCCGGCGTATGCCCGCTCTGCGTTATATGAACAATATCAAGAGTGGCAAGGCGTTCCTTACCGAACGGGCGGTGAAAGTCGTCGTGGTGTCGATTGTTCTGCGTTTATGCAACTCACGTTTCGCGAGCAATTTGCCATGCAACTGCCCCGCGATACGGATAGTCAGGCTCATGTCGGACGCGCTGTCTCCAGCCGTCAATTACGGCCCGGCGATTTGGTATTTTTTAATATCGGCCGTAGCACCCGTCATGTTGGCGTGATGGTCGATAAAAGCAAGTTTCTGCATGCTTCGAGCAGTAAAGGCGTAATGATCTCCGATCTGTATCAACCATACTGGCAGCGTTATTACTGGCAGGCTCGCCGTTTGTCTCAATAATCAAATAGGCATATACCCAAAGTAATTGGAGTTGCAGCAAGGCAACAAGTGAGCGAATCCCCATGAGCATAGAGATGCTATGTGATTGGGGTGAGTGAACGCCGTCAACGACGCTGCAGCTTCGAGTACGAAGGGTATAACGCAGATAAAAAAAGAGCCGCTTAATCAGCGGCTCTCTTGTTTCGTCTGTCTAATGAATGGCGATTAACCAATAAACACACGCGCGTTACGGAACATACGTAACCATGGGCTGTTCTCTGCCCAATCGTCTGGGTGCCATGAATTCGCCACCGTACGCATCACACGTTCTGGGTGCGGCATCATGATTGTCACACGACCATCGGCAGTGGTCAGACCTGTGATACCGGCTGGTGAACCGTTCGGGTTCAGCGGGTAACGTTCCGTTGCCACACCATAATGGTCAACGAATTTCACCGCGACTGTGCCACTGTTTTGCAGCGCAGCCAAATGATCCACATCACGCAGCTCAACACGACCTTCACCATGTGACACTGCGATTGGCATACGCGAACCAGCCATTCCTTGGAAGAAGATCGACGGTGATGGTTGAACTTCCACCAAGCTGAAACGGGCTTCAAAACGCTCAGATTCGTTACGCACAAAACGTGGCCACAGGTCAGCACCTGGGATCAGGTCATGCAAGTTAGACATCATCTGACAACCATTACAGATCCCCAACGCAAAGGTATCATTGCGATGGAAGAAGCTCTGGAACGCGTCACGTGCACGGCTGTTAAATAGCACTGACTTAGCCCAGCCTTCACCAGCACCTAATACGTCACCGTAAGAGAAACCACCGCAAGCCGCTAGGCCTTGGAATTCGGCCAGATCAAGACGACCTTCCAGAATGTCACTCATGTGTACGTCGATGGCGCTGAAACCAGCACGATCAAACGCGGCTGCCATTTCGCTTTGCGAGTTCACACCCTGTTCACGCAAGATCGCAACTTTCGGTGCTGCACGTTTAGCAATGAATGGCGCTGCCACGTCCTGATTCAGATCGAAGCTCAGTTTCACATTCAAGCCCGGATCATTAACATCCAGTTTGGCCTGATGTTCACTGTCAGCACAGGCCGGGTTATCACGCATCCGTTGCATCAGATGAGTGGTTTCCGCCCAAATTTTGCGGAAGTGAACTCGAGGTTCAGACAACACTACCTGATCGTTACGGGTAAAGCAGAGCGTGTCTTTCTGGTTCAGAGTGCCAATTACGAAAGTATTCGCGGCCAAACCATGACCAGCCAACACAGTCAGCACCTGTTCTTTATCGGCACGAGCAACTTGGATCACCGCACCCAGCTCTTCGCTGAACAGCACAGACAGGTCATCAGCTGCTAACTGATCGAGTTGCACGCTGATACCGGTTTTGCCAGCGAATGCCATTTCGGCCAGTGTAACGAACAAACCACCATCGGAACGGTCGTGGTAAGCCAACAATTTGCGCTCAGCAACCAGTGTCTGCATGGCATTGAAGAAGCCTTTCAGCTGTGCAGGGCAATCAACATCCGGTGCTTTTTCGCCCAGTTGCTTGTAAACCTGAGCCAGACAAGAAGCCCCCAGACGGTTTTTACCACCGCCCAAGTCGATTAAGATCAGGTCCGTTTCGCCTTTATCGGTACGTAACTCCGGTGTTACGGTATTACGAACATCTTCCACACGCGCAAAAGCAGTAATGATCAGCGACAGCGGTGCAATCACCTCTTTCTGCTCATCATCTTGCTGCCAGCGGGTTTTCATCGACATGGAGTCTTTACCTACTGGAATAGTAAGCTCCAACTCAGGGCATAACTCTTCGCCGACCGCTTTCACTGCCGCATACAGACCAGCATCTTCACCCGGGTGACCGGCTGCCGCCATCCAGTTTGCAGACAACTTAACGCGTTTCAGCTCGCCAATTTGCGTAGCCGCAATGTTGGTCAGTGATTCAGCCACCGACATCCGCGCTGAAGCAGCATGGTCAAGCAGTGCAATCGGTGAACGTTCACCCATCGACATCGCCTCACCCGCATAAGTATCGTAAGAGGCAGCCGTGACGCCGCAATCCGCAACCGGGATCTGCCAAGGGCCAACCATCTGATCGCGCGCTACCAAACCTGTTACTGTACGGTCGCCGATGGTGATCAGGAAGGTTTTTTCCGCTACGGTCGGCAGACGCATGATACGTTCCGCCGCATCTTTCACGGTTACACCGCTCAGATCTAACGGTTTGCCTTTTGCTGACAGTGTGCTCACTTCACGATGCATTTTCGGAGCTTTACCCAGCAATACATCCAGTGGCATATCAATCGGTTTATTATCGAAATGACTGTCATTCAGGGTCAGGTGTTGTGCTTCGGTCGCTTCACCGATCACCGCATACTGTGCGCGCTCACGACGGCACAGCTCTTCAAACAGTGGCAGTTGATCAGCCGCTACAGCCAGTACATAACGTTCTTGCGACTCGTTACACCAGATCTCCAGCGGCGTCATGCCCGGTTCATCGTTCGGAATAGCGCGCAGTGAGAAATTACCACCACGACCGCCATCGTTCACCAGTTCCGGCATCGCATTCGACAGACCACCCGCACCCACATCGTGAATAAACAGGATCGGGTTGTGTTCACCCATCTGCCAGCAACGGTCGATCACTTCCTGACAACGGCGTTCCATTTCTGGGTTTTCACGTTGTACCGAAGCAAAATCCAGATCTTCTGCAGATTGGCCGGAAGTCATCGAAGACGCAGCGCCACCGCCCAAACCAATGTTCATGGCCGGGCCACCCAGCACGATCAGCTTCGCGCCAACAGGGATTTCGCCTTTCTGCACGTGTTCGCCACGAATGTTACCTAAACCACCCGCCAGCATGATTGGCTTGTGATAACCACGGATCTCATCGCCGTTGTGGCTTGGCACTTTTTCTTCATAGGTACGGAAGTAACCCAGAATATTCGGACGGCCAAATTCGTTGTTAAATGCCGCACTGCCGAGTGGGCCATCAATCATGATGTCCAGCGCACTAACGATGCGGTTTGGTTTGCCGAAGTTAGTTTCCCATGGTTGATGATGACCAGGGATCTGCAAGTTAGAGACGGTGAAACCGCTCAAACCGGCTTTTGGTTTCGAACCACGACCGGTTGCGCCTTCATCACGAATTTCACCACCAGAGCCTGTCGCAGCACCCGGGAACGGAGAGATCGCCGTTGGATGGTTATGGGTTTCGACTTTCATCAGGATGTGGATCGGCTCCTGATGGTATTGATATTCACCCGTTTCAGGGCTTGGGAAGAAGCGACCCGCTTCACTACCCACCATCACAGCCGCGTTATCTTTATATGCAGACAACACATAATCGCTGTGCTTTTCATTGGTGTTTTTGATCATCTTAAACAGCGACTTCGCCTGTTTCTGACCATCAATTGTCCAATCGGCATTAAAAATCTTATGACGGCAGTGCTCAGAGTTAGCCTGCGCGAACATATACAGTTCGATATCGTTTGGATTACGACCTAATTTTTGGAAGCTTTCCAACAGATAGTCAATTTCATCATCGGCCAGCGCTAAACCCAGTTGAACGTTGGCATTCACCAAAGCGTCACGACCACCGGTCAACACATCAACCGCCGTCAGCGCATGCGGTTCATGATGGGCAAACAGCGCTGCCGCATCATCCAGCTTCGCGAACACGCTTTCCATCATGCGATCATGCAGCAATGCCACAATAGTCTGCTGTTGTTCAGCCGTCAACGCGTCGGCTGTGATGTAATACGCAATACCACGTTCCAGACGGTTGATTTGCTTCAGACTACAGTTGTGCGCGATGTTTGTTGCTTTTGATGACCAAGGAGAGATAGTGCCAGGGCGAGGAGTAACCAGAACTAACAAGCCTGTCGGCGTATGTTCAGCAATGGTCGGACCATACCGTAACAATTTTTCCAATATTACCCGTTCCGCCTCTGAGAGGGGGGCCGAGACATCGGCAAAGTGCATATATTCAGCATAAACATCATGCACAGGTAAGGATTTTTCAGCAAATGCATCCTTCAATTTGCTGATACGAAACTCGGATAGCGCAGGCGCACCTCGTAAGATTTCCATGTTGCCAGTTCTCTCACTAAGTAATAGAGGGGGGAAATTGCAGTGTGCGTATTATAGGAAGGCGGGGGGGTAACTGTCGACCGAAAAGCTGCGATCTGTCACGGAACAGCACGATTAAATGCAGGTTTAGTATGTAAAGCATGTAACAACGTGAGCTTTTCCCTTTTCTTTCTCGTATTGGATGTGATATCACTTATCCGATAACAACAAGACAACAAGAAAGAGGGGGAATCCCTATGCAAGCAAGAAGAAAAATTCGTTTACGTAAAACACCGACTCTGCGTACCGGCGTTCGACGTTTGGTGGCCCGAGTTGCTCGACACCGCAAAAATTTGCATCGTCATCGTTCATTTTTTCTGATCTCGGAACAACTCTGAATTAGTGTGTGCCGTTTGTAGTTAAACAGACGGCACAATAAACGCTAACACCTCATCACCCAAATCACGCTTTAACCGGTAACTCCACCCCTGTCGGATCTTGCAACAACGCCACGAGCTGTTCTTCATTCCAAACCGGCACACCAAGCTGTTGCGCCTTATCCAGTTTAGAGCCAGCAGCTTCACCGGCAATCACTAAATCTGTTTTGGCCGAAACGGAACCGGCGACCTTAGCACCTAACACCTGTAATGCTTGTTTGGCGGCATCACGGTTCAATTGTGACAACGTACCGGTTAACACCAGGGTTTTGCCATTCAGAGGTAGTGCTTCCACAGCCACTTTCTCTACTGGTTGCCAGCTAACTCCCGCCCCGCCAGCACTGAGCGGAGCCACTAATCGCTGGATCACCTCTAAATTATGTTCCTGACGGAAAAAGTAATAGAGATGTTTTGCCATCACTTCCCCCACATCCGCCACTTTCAATAACGACTCGATGGTCGCCTCTTGCAGAGCCGGCAGATCGGAAAAATGCTGCGCCAACGTTTGTGCCGTCGTTTCACCAATTTCACGAATACCTAACGCAAACAGAAAACGCGCGAAGGTCGTTTGACGAGCGGTTTGTAATGCAAGTAAGAGCTTGTCGGCCGATTTTTCGCCCATACGCTCTAACCCCAGCAGTTGTGCTTTCCTCAGCGCAAAGAGATCTGCCGGATTATGTACCAGCTCATGATCCACTAACTGTTCAATCAGCTTGTCGCCCAGTCCATCGACATCCATGGCGCGACGCGAGACAAAATGTTTCAGCGCTTCTTTACGTTGCGCAGCACAATATAAACCACCCGAGCAACGCGCCACCGCTTCTCCGGGCAGACGTTCAACTTGTGAATTACACACCGGACATTGCGCTGGAAAATGAATATCCCGACATTCGGCTTCGTTGCGGCGCTCCAATACCACACCCACAATCTGCGGTATCACATCTGAATGCCACCTTCTATTTTATCAAATAGACCGTTATTGCAAATAAAAAGCGTGATCACCATCACATATGGTTGAAATTAAATGGATTTTATCACAACAACAAACCATACCTAATTGAGATTATCATCAATTAGGTGTTAAGCAGATGACCCAATCAACAAACGAAAGCATAGAGCAGCTGAAACAAGATATACGCCATCTGCTGGCACAAGAAGATGTAGCCAATGCATATATAAAAAAAATCATCGATGGCAAAAATTCAGAAAAACGCACAAATTATTTTTTGCGCTTAGCTATTGAATTTCTGGAATCCATCACAAAGAACAAAAAAATTGAAATAACAAATAGTTCTGACCTATTAAATAAAATATATAAACGCTTCAACTCAATAGATAAAAAATCAAGTTCTAAACTAATAAAAAACCAACACAAACATGTGGCAAGAAAATTTTTCATCGCCTGTTTCGAGCAGGGAATATTTATAGACAAAAACACTATAGATTGGAATTTTTTTATTAACAAACTAAATCCAAATAGCAGTGAAATATTACAAATCTATATAGAAAAAATAAAAACCTTATCACCATCAAAAGAGTTTATCGAAACAGTGCTTTCATTTCTAAAATCCAAAAAAATAGTAAAAAACTATGCAAAGCATTATGTGAATGCATTAGAGGAAATCCATAGACATTCTCCTAACTTCGATGGTAGATCAATAAGAAACGGCCTTGAAAAAACTAAAGAATCAATAAGGAAAGGCAGTGAAACGCCAACAACAAAATATCATAATTTTAATAGAATATTAGAATTATTTAAATATTTACAGTCTGTTGGAACGATTGACAACAATATCAGGTTTCCCCTAGGGTTTGATAGGCCGGCAAATGAAACCCAAAAAATCAACCCTACTGTATCATCATTGTCAATTCATACTCTGACAGGGAAAAATACTCTACTAGGGACAAAAGAGTATATTGAAGCATACCATTTATCACTTAAAGAAAACTTAGATAAAATATTAGAAAGAAGTAAAAAACTTATCCGAGAAAAATATGGATTGTTTTATGATGCAAATTTGTCTAAAGACCCAAAAGATGAACGTGGGCTAGCAATTCAGAAAGCATTATACGACATAAATGAAAACCACAATGGTCAATGTCATAAATATAAAATTTCTGATTATGAAAGCTCTCTTAAGATTACAAAGGATGATTTGCTCCATTCAAATGGTCTGACTCAATCATTGTGCGGAGCACTAGCAGCCGTTATAACATATGATGTAGGCACGAATCCTTGGTCTTTATACAATGCAAATATAATTGCTAAGAAAAAAAATTCCCCTTTTATCAAGTTAGATCCAGATGGTCAGGTAACCTTAAAGGTTTCCAAATGGAGGCAACGTAAAATTCAACGAAGAACAACTGAATCGTCAAAATTAGTAAAATCAGACAAACTATCAGATAGTGATATTAATGCATCGTTTTGCATGCAATATATTTTAGAAGCAAGGAAAAATCATGCAAAAAAAATTGTTAGCAACAATCTTTTTTTATATGAAAACAAGCATAGAATTTTCGAAGTATCTAATGATGCGTCGCATTTATTTAAAGAATTTGCAAATAAACATTTATCCAACATGTCTAACATACCTAGGCCATCCTTAGAAAAGATAAGAGCATCTCGTGCTATTGATATATATATATCAACGAATGGTGATATTATAAAAACCTGCGAATACCTTGGAAACAAGGTGAAAACCGCTTTAGATAGCTATATACCTTTATTTTTACAAGAAGCAATTTACAGAAATAAAATCCATAATTTTCAACATCTATACCTAATATTGGCAACATGTAACTTAGAAGACAAACTAAAAATACTAAAAATGACTAATGAACAATACAATAACATGGTAAAAAGCGTATTAAACAACAAAGATTTTGGCGGTGAACTATATGAAATATTGACACCAAAAAACAATAAAAATGATATGGAAATATTTTTCATTTGTTCCATAAATAATTTTAAAGCATCATTGCTATACCTAATAAATAATAAAAAAAATGAAACAGAAGAAACTTACAGAATTCTAAAAAATGCTATAGAGAAAGCAGGAAAATCTAACGTTATAATTCAAAGAATGTTGATTGAAGCCAAAAAACAATTAGAGGCGGATGGCATACGTATATGAAAAAAGAGTTTAAAAACACGCCTAACAATGATGTAGCATCTGATGCTACATCATCAAATAACACGCCCGCATGGCTGGTTTCATCAACTAAATATTATTGGGCAATACGCAATAAAAATAGTACAACAAACACGCCGACTAAGATCTTCTTTAATAAAGAGATTGCACCTGGAATGCTACTAATAGATCCACCATTCAATAATTTATTACTAGATCTCCAGAGATCATATATATACTTATATGATGAATACATAAGAAATCCGACAACATTACGTACTCTTCATAATAATGTTATATCATTTATAAAACATATAAATGAAAAAAGACTGACGGATGGTATAAACTTAGTCATTGAATTGAACCAAATAACTGAGGGTGATTTTATTGATTACATAAAAACATACTCAATTCCAAAAAAAGTTTCAGATGAAATTATCGAAAAAATCAATGCAAACTTATATAGTTACTCTTTACCTGATTGGGATTGTATAGCAAAAGAATTTGGGCTATCAAGTAAAGCCCTATCTTATCTTAAGCATAAAATTATAAATAGTAGAAATGAATCTATATATGCGCCAATACATTGTAGTATGCGTGAATATGAAGATGCAGATATAACCAGACCAATTGATGAGATACATCTGCCAAACAATAAAACAATTTCAAATTTCACAGCAAATCTAGATTTGCTTTATCTTAGTGCGGATGTACAAGTTAATAAATTTACTTTTTCAGCAAATAAAATATTATTAACAGCCAATAATTCATTTTCAGACTTTCAATCAGAAAGAAAAACCTCGATTATTCCGCTTGAAACAGTAATACATTTAATAAGTTCAGCCATTCAATTTTGCAAAAACTATGGACCATATCTATTAAATGTAATCAAAGAATTTGACAAAAAAGAATTAGAACTAAGGAGAAATTATACTGACAGTTCATCCCAAGTGAAAGATAGAGTGTTCAATTCAATAAAGATTCCGAAGGAACTCGAAAAGTTGAATATAAACTGTTTTGGATTAAAAAATGAAGATTCCGATCGTATAGGCTATTGCAAACGAAACAGTATGTCGCTAGTGTCTGCTATTTCTCTATATTATGCAGCAATTTACATTCTCATAACCGCTTTTATTGCGACAAGAAAAATATCTGTTCTATGTCTTAAACGCAATTGTTTTTCAGTCTCTATAATTGATGATTTATATGATGTTACATTTCAACAAGCAAAAACTGAAGACAAAAAAATTAGTCGGCCAATACCAGAACTTATCTATGATTTCGGATTAAATCTGGTCGAATTTAGTGCCTATTTGGAAAAAAGAAAAGACATTTTCATTGATGATGATGAAGGTTATTTGTTTACTAAGTTCGGATTGAAACAGGAACTTCAACGTCACAAAGAACATACTCAGAAAATAGCAACTGGTATTAGCGAGGACACATTACAAATTTATCTTAATATGTTCTCAGATTGGTGTGAATGCCCAGTCCATGACGATAAAAGATGGTATTGTAAATCACACCAACTACGTCGCACTTTTTCAGTTCTATACTTTAACGTCACAGATAATGCTGGTCTTGAAGAACTAGCATGGCAACTTGGTAACACTTCTTTGGAAGTGTCATTTGGTTATGCAGAGATACATCCAGATGAAGAATGGCTAGAGGAAGCTAAAAAATTTCTCGCAATTCATGCAAAAACAATAATAGAAAACAATATGTCTAGCGAGGAACTTATTGATTTAATTAAAGAATCAGAATCTGTCAGTTTAAAAATTAATCTCCAACTTGAAAGAGTAGTCTATAATGCAATCAATAAACGGATAGCCGAAACAGGAGAAGAAGTTCATTTCAAACGACTTGATAATGGTAATATTTATTTTTATTTCTCAAACGGGTTGTAACATGGGTAGATATGAAAAAGGACAAACGTCCGATGCGGTATTGCAAAAAAAAGCAGCCATAACGCAAAGTATTAAGAATGAATATACAGTTCTACTTCAAGCAACAAAAACAGGAGAGTTACCTAAATCACTGCCTTTATCCAATAAAAGAATAACTCTAGGTATAATACAGAAATGGCATGACCCAGATCTCCAAATAATATCTTACTCATCAAATACAGGTCAAACAAGCGAGAATGCCGAACTAACAGCAATGCTTAAAAACATTATAGGAAAATTAAATTTATTATTAAAGAGCGATAAATTACCCAAAAAAAACATACCCATAAAACAAAAAAAATCAACAAATGAACTTAATAATGAAATAGCCAGACTAAAAAATGAAATTGAAATATTAAAAAGAACTGTAACTGAAGTTTATCGAGCTTATTGCATGATATTAGCTGAATCGATGAATACTGAAGATAATAACAAAAAATATGTTACTTCATTAAGAAATCAATCAGAACAAATGAAAGGTAAATTTCTTAAGGTAATAAAATGATAAAAGTATTCATATCAAAAACCCCAGATCTATCATTCTTATTGAGTTACAATGCAGATGACTGCGACATGCCTTTCTTCATTCATGAAGATGGCCAATTTCATTGGCTTGCGAATAACTACATAACACAAGAATCTGGAGGACCAAATTACTATGGAGTGAAACCAAAATCTGGCACTATAATCCAGACAGCACAGAGTTTAGCTCGATTTTTAAATTTTATGTATTCACGAAACGACTCTGAACTCGATACGACAGATAATGATATATTCGAATATTGTAAGTTTTTATTATCACAATCGAACATCAATCCCGATACTTGTAAAAAACACATTAGGACTAGCCTTAAATATCTTATTTTCATACAAAGCTTAGACAATAACTTACATCTTATAACCAGTGAGAAATATTCTCAAACAAAATATCAAGTGCACATAACAATAGACAGATATATTAGAAATAATTTCTTTTCCGAATATATACAACACGAATCAATTAAATATCTATCCCAACCATATACTGAAGTGGAAATGATTTATGATGATGAATTCTATGCTTGGGTAGATGCTATTAATTGTACAACGAACCATCCTATTCTAAATGAGTTAATTAGTTTAAGATGGGAAGCAATGTCTTACTTATTAGAAGCAACAGGAAGTCGAATTTCCGAACTTCATCAATATACAAGGAAAATGATAAAGGATGCATATTTACCATTAGCCGATGCCAATCAACTAGTAGAGTTGAATAGAATTCCCGTAGTGAAAGGTAAATACGCGAAAAATACAAGGAAGATTTCAATAGCAAATGGAACCATTCAGCAAGTAATTGCATACATTAATGAAGTAGAAAAAAAATGGCCAGATTTGGAACATGATCAACTTTTTGTTGACCTAAATAATGGAAATAAATTAAGTAGAAAGTATTTTCAAGACTATACGCGCAGAGTTATCGAAGGTTCTAAGTATGCAAAGAAATTGGCACATGTGAGCAACCATTCATTTCGCCACAGATTCATAACATACCGTATTGCAGAAGCAATTGATAAGCTGAAGGAACAGGGGAATTTATCAAATTTATTAAAGGTAGCTGCACAGGCTGTAATGAAACTAACCCTTCATGCTAATGAGAGGAGTCTGAGCACATACGTCCATCTTGCAATGAGTGATCTAGCTTCTAAAAATCATATTCCATCTACAAACAATACTCCACAGCGGCTTGCTTTTTACCGAATAAACGAACTTGTAGCTCTCAATGAACAGGGCCGATTAAATGACCAAGAAGCAATTAAAGAGATTAAATTTGCACTAACAAACTTAAACAGAGTAAGTAATGTGGATCAGGAATAAAGTCTCACATAAAGTAATAAATTTCACGCAGAGCATTATAATATGGCAGCATTATTGTCTGCTTGCTGCCGTTCTAACTCAAAAAATTCCCCAGAACGAGTAGAACATACAAACTGTCTGTTGAATCGAGGTAAAGCTATAGTCCGCCCCTATGCAATAAATACCTACTATTTCATAGACCTCCCAGCTCCAATCATAGGTAGATGGCGATTCCCTACCCCATAAGCTGATCAATGTCCCTGACGGAGTGCCTCCTGAACGTAATAATACAGTCCGGTGTTATCCAAAACAGATCCATGTTATGACACCGTAACATCGGCCTCAAAAAAATGATGATGACGACAAAAGCCGTTTATAAAGAAGCTATAAAGCTAATACAAGAACGCAACTGGCAAAAAATGGCATATGAGCCTGGATCTAGGGAATATGCAAATAAGCCCTCAGACCAAGAAGTAGCTATTTTTAATCACTTGATTTTGTTGGACTTAAATTTTATCTATTCGACAAAATTGGAACTTTTCGCACCCTCCATAGATAACGAGATGTCAGAAAAATGGCTGTTCAAGAGGCTATAGAATTGATTAATAGGATAACCACATTGAACAATGCTAAGTTTAATTAAACTAATCATTATATTAAGAAAACACATAGAGCAATTTGTAATACAAATGTTATGTATCCATACTAGCAATTGGATGAAAATTAGGAACACTGCTATTGTGATGTCATTAGGTTGATTTGGTAGACATTCGAGTGATTATGAATTCATTCACAAACAGCATGAGAATCAAATCTGGATATCAAAGTATCTTTACAGGATTGTGACAAACTATCGAATTTTGTTTTTTAATTGACTGTTTTATTTTTGTAACCAAACAGATAAATGTATCAAGTTAGGTTATCACTCAAATTAATTACGAAAACATGGGATTGTATTTTGTAAACTGATAGTCGTTTTTATTATAATTTGGCGATTAATGATTAGTGCTTTGCTTACTCAAACTAATGCAATGAACAACTATTCAATTTTTTCGCCATTTAATGAAGCAACACTTACATATTCAGCAAGAAAAAATACGCATGGTTATAATTTAGTTATTTTAACACAGAATGTTGTCATTATATTAATTAATGTACACATGAAATAGATAACAACATTTTCATCCTAAATGTTGTAGCGAAATCATCATCAGCACGGTTAATAATATTAATTTTTTGTGAGTTAAATTATGTCTATAAATGAATATTCAAAAACAAAAATTGCATCACAAGAGATAGACCAAGAGACAACGGCTTATTGGGGCGGGGTTCTTGCTATGACATTGTGTGTTTTTGTATTGGTTGCCTCTGAATTTATGCCAGTAAGTTTACTTACTCCTATGGCAATGACATTCAAGGTGAGTGAAGGATTAATTGGACAGGGAGTATCTATTTCTGGCGCTACGGCGCTGATCGCCAGCTTGTTGATATCAATTTTGGCTGGAAATGTTGATCGGAGAACATTATTACTTTGGATGACTGCATTAATGCTGATGTCTGGTGTAATGATTGCGCTTTCACCTTCATATGCCATTTATATGATAGGACGTACATTGATTGGTATATCCATTGGGGGATTTTGGGCGCTGTCTGCTGCAACTGCTATCCGTCTTGTTCCAAGTGCTCAAGTACCTAAAGCATTAACTATATTTAATAGTGGGAATGCACTCGCTATGGTTATTGCTGCTCCATTAGGTAGCTATCTAGGCAATTACGTTGGTTGGAGAGGCGCGTTTCTATGCTTGATTCCTGTCGCCTTAATTTCATTTATATGGCAATGGATCTGTTTGCCATCAATGACTGTGCAACAAGAAAATCAGCCCACCATTAAAGGCATGTTCCGAGTCGTCATCAAGCCATTAAATCGTTTTGGGTTTATTGCAGCAGGTCTGTTCTTTATGGGGCAATTTTGTCTATTTACATATATTCGTCCATTTCTAGAACACAGCGTTGACATTGTAGGTTCTAAACTCTCACTTATTTTATTAGTTATGGGAGTAATGGGGTTCCTTGGGACTACCGTGATTGGTGGATTTTTAAGGTTCGGCCTATATAAAGTGCTTTGTGGGATCCCGCTATTAATGGCACTCATTGCAGTAGCGTTAGTCTGCTCAGCGCATGTAGAAATCGCAATTATAATTCTTTTAGGCCTCTGGGGATTTGTTGCTACCGCAGCGCCTGTCGGGTGGTGGGCATGGCTTGCTGATGCAATGCCGAATGATTCTGAAATTGGTGGTGGATTAATGGTAGCTATCGTTCAGCTATCTGTCGGCATTGGTTCAACCATGGGAGGATTATTATTTGATACTTCTGGATACCAAGGTACTTTTTATGCCAGCGCTATAACGCTTGTTCTATCACTGTTATGTTCTATGTACTGTTCAAAACTATCCGCAGTAAAGTAGCACTTTTTCCTGGAAATCGATGCATATAGCTTTACAGCGACAAAGTCATGTAAAAACTAATAAAATCATAAAATTAATGTCATTATGTGCATTAATTTACCTGATTACTCATGACTTTCTGCTTGATTAGAGTAGTACTCAGATCTCAGCTAAAGAGCATGGGAGGTCGGGATGAATTAAACCTATTAGGCTTCGGACTTGGATACAGAGAAGTACTTGCGTCGGACAATTGTCATGGATGACCTCGTTTTGATGGCTCCTTCTTAGCTTGATACCCATCCAGTAGAAGTAAAACCATGGCACGACTTAAAGATAGCAGCCAATTTCACTTCATCACTACACGGCAAAAGTTAATAGTTTTTGGTGAGCATTGCTTAAAATGATCGTCATCTAATGGATACAATCTGAATTGAACACATTAGAACTGGAATAAATTTATGAACTTCCATCGATAGACTAATAAACAATGTATCTAATAGAATTAAACGCATAAAAAGATATTTATTATTCCATTTATAAGTAAAAGTGAAACTTTACTCATCAAATATGTGACAAAGCGCACTTTATTATGGTATAAACGTAAACTAAGCAAAACAATCAAATTCTTCTGTTCATTCTATTGACCGGAACGATACCAAGTATCTGTAAAATCGATTTTACAGTATTCCCGCATCTAAAATACTATCGAATGGCTGTTTAAGACATATTTTAAAGAATTAACTTACCAGCAAAATTAATGAAATAAAATTGGTCAGATTTCGTCATTTTAATAATGAAAAATTAGCACCAATAAAACACATCGATAAGATCGATGAATTTTATTTCATGGCGTCATCAACTTCAGAATACACGCTTTGCTGCGTTATTTCTGCATAAACCATCCATCTTCTTAAAACATTGAAGATCCTACAATTTGTTAAGAAACAACTGGAGGATAGTATGCTGAAATATATAAAAATGCCCCCAGAGAACTTTGTTCGCCAGGTTCACAAATGGATTTGAAATAATTCTTGTAAAACAAGTTTTTTAACGCTGCTACGAGGCATCATATGAATAATGATATTATTAAGTTTATTGATTCAAGACAATTTAGTCGATTTGATACAAGCCTAGTTATCTTAGGTGTGTTTCTAATCACATTTACTGGATATGCAGCACCTGCATATGGCTCAGTAATTCCTATGCTTTTCAAAGAATGGACCGACCTAAACTGGGATCAACTTGGTTATGTTGGTAGTTTGTCAGAATTTGGTTCTCTGTTTGGAGCTCTAGTTTTAAGTGTTGCCTCAAGAAAATTTGGTATTAAACGCGTATTGATTGCAGCGGTTATGATTTTCTGTGCAGGGACCTTTAGTCAAGCGTTTGCCCCGACAATAAAAATCTTTGCAATCTTACGATTTGTTGCAGGGTTTGGCTTTGGTGGCGTCATCCCACTAGTGATCTCTCTTTTATCTGAATACGCTCCAAAGTCAAATAAAAGCAAATCCGTTGCCACCGCATTATGCGGTAATCAATTTGGCGCAATTATTGCCTCCTTTGTTGCTATTTATGTTACAACCCAATTTGGGCAATGGAGACCTGTATTTTGGTTAGGATTCGTGCCTGTTTTATTGCTGCCGTACATTATAAAAACCATGCCTGAAAGCGCTCTTTTTATGCTGAAGAATAAAGACGCAGAAGGTTTGAAGAAAGTACTGCATAGAATCGATGCAAACTACAGTTCAAGTGTAAATGTTGAAGCTGCTATTAGTAATTTCACTGCGGAAAAAGAGTCTAATAAAGTTTATTACAGAGATCTATTTGGTAAGAAGTACGCGCTAGTTTCAATCCTAGCTTGTGTCATTGCTATCATGGGGCTTCTCTTCATCAATGGTGTTATTGTGTGGCTGCCAGGTGTCATGACAAATGCTGGCTATGCACTAGGTTCTAGTATTGCCTTTACAATATTTTTATGTGCCGGTACTGTTTTTGGCGCAATTTACTGGGCATCAGTGGCAGATAAAAAGGGTTTTGTTGTATTAATGCCAAGTATTTATTTTATTGGTTCAGTCTGTTTGCTACTGATGGGAGTGAAATCTACCATTGTAGTTCTATACGTATTGATTACTCTTGTTGGGTTCTTCCTGTTTGCAGCTCATTCGCTCGTTAATGCGTTTATCGCCCAACACTACCCTGATGACTTAAGAACCGTGGCAATTGGTTTGCCAAACTCTTTAGGAAGAATTGGCGGGTTGCTCGGCCCAACAGTAGGTGGTCTCTTGATGGCAAACCAAGTTTCAGTTATGGGATGGTTCATGGTATTTGCTGGAACTGGTCTTATTGCAGCAATTTCATTCCTGTTGATTAATCTCCAAACTCGTAAATTAGTTAACCTCAAAGCTCATCAGGTATAACATAAATCCTAATGCTCAAGGGGGCTAATTAAGCCCCCTCACTTCACCATCGAACCGCCCTCATCTTTATAATAAGAAGACGAACGATTATAGTCTCGATTCAAACAAGCCTTGCAGTGATTTTCAAATACCCGCCTAGTTCACAATATTTCACCTTAATCACTGAGTGATTATATAACCTTCATAACAATAAAGTAGAACAATAAAACTCATATCTAAAAACTCTCTTATACACTGGTCTAGCTAAAAATTTAGATAGAAATCACACAAAATTTGGCATTCAGTTGTTACTGAAATAAAAATTATCAATAGGTAGAATTTAATAATTGTTTTCATGGATAGTTAGCATCCACAAAACAGATATATAGTTGGATGATAATGCAAACTTTGACCATAGAAATTACCACTTCAAGACACAGGCATAGAACATCAACTAAAAACAAGAGAAATGCCAGGTCTTATTCAATCACTCAACCATTCAATCATTCAATCATTCAATGCAGCAACACTCGGAACACTATGTATTATTTATTTTAGAGGGCTTAATGTTCAATACATTGCTTTAATCAAGCCTGATCATTCGGATTGTGAATGTTTGATCACAAAACACGATATTCGCGATTGAATACATGCAATATTTTATATTATTCTAATTTGGTATTCAGTTTTCTATATCAACAGATATTTAACTGATGAATACATCATTTAAAATACATTAAAATTCGAGGTAATTATATGTAAAAGTGGTTTACAAAAAAACACAACATCCATTGAAAAAATTATCACAATGAACAATTCTTTTTAACGGTAATTGAAATCTTTTAATACTTCATTTTTTAAAAAATGAATATTAGACTTATATTATCTTTAAAAATTATCATATAAGGATTTATATCAATGAAAACAAGGAAAGATCAGTTTTCTTTTAAATTATGCTGCCTAACAATTCTATCAATTCTTACGACCAGTGCAACTAATGCGGCAATTGTTTATGACAAGGACGGCAACACAGTAGATGTATCAGGCAAGCTCATAGCAAAAGGTAAATACGCTTTCTCAGGCGATAACTCACATAAAGATGCCGGGTTTGCAGGAGTTAACGTTAATGGTCAAACCAAGATTGACGATGATTTAACCGGATATGGTTTCTGGGAATATCGAGCTTATCAGAATACGGCAGCATATGGTCAAGCAACTGAAACTCGTCAAGCGTTTGCAGGGGTAAAATCTAAATCAGTAGGCTCTATCGATTATGGGCGAAGCAACGGCATATTATATGATGCAGAATCATTTACTGATGTAGCCCCCTCCCATTCGGCGATGACTTGGGGCGGCAATTACAATGATAATTTTATGACCAGCCGAGCAAATAGTGTGCTGACATATCGTAGTCCAAAATCTGCTGGACCAGCAAAAGGACTGAATTACGGTGTTCAGTATCAAAGTAAAAATGAATATGGTGACGTGAAAACTTCAAATGGAACAGGTATTGGTATTTCGTTGGGATATGATATTGGAAATGGTATTAGTTTGATTGGAGCATATAGTGATTCAAACCGTACTCATGACCAGAAAGCAGATGGTTTAGGCGATAAAGCACAGGCATGGGCCTCTGGGATAAAATATGATAACACTAAAATATATCTAGCTACTGTTTACGCTCAGACCCAAAATACTACACGTACAGGATCTAGTGGTAGCGCAGGGTTTGCTAAACAAACTGAAAATTTTGAAGCCATTGCACAATACAAATTTGATTCTGGTTTTCGTCCTTCTTTAGGATATGTGCAAACAAGAGGAAAAGATTTAGCCGCAAGTGGAACTTTCACTGGTGGTGATGCTGACCTAGCAAAATTTGCTGAAGTGGGTGTGGCATATTTTTTCAATCCTAAATTCAAAGTGTATGCGGATTATTACTTTAACCTATTAGATAAAGACAGTACCTATGTACGATCTGTTGGTGGTATGAATGGTAGCGCGGATGTACTTGCACTAAATGCGAGCTATTATTTCTGATCCAACAATACATAGCGATTTAATTTATATCTGAGCGCTATAAATTAAAACAGCTTAGTTGTACAACAAAAAATATTTTTAAACAAATAGAGGTGGGTGATTTTAATAAAATTTGTTGTACTACCTCAATCAAGCAATTAGATGATACAACTTGTTAATTATATTTTAAGCCCTTTAATTATACGTATAGTTTGCATAAGGTGTATTGCGCTTTTATATTTTTAAAATAGTTATGATGTGATTTTCTGTAAATTCATACTTAATAGAGATGTTTAAAAAACACTTAATTAAGAGTATTAAATTTTACATTATGAGATTAACTACGATGATAAATCAAAACGTGCTTAATGCATTTCTAGATCAAAGTAAAACCAATAAATTTCATAAAATTTTATTGGCTGCTTGCACTTTTATTATTATTTTTTCTGGATATGAACTTTCTGTTTTTGGTTCAATAGTTCCTGTGGTTATTAAAGAGTGGAATATTAGTCCAACAGAGGTTGGTTTTATCGGTAGTTCAGCCATGTTCGGAATGATGTTCGGTGCAGTAGTGTTGAGCCTGTTAGCAGATAAATTTGGTGTAAAGAAATTACTAATTGTATCCATTTTTATATTTAATTTCTTTATTGTATTAGCAACGTTTACCAAAACAGGATTAATGTTTGGCATATGTCGATTTATGGCTGGGGTTGGTAGCGGCGGTGCTACACCAATTGTTATTTCATTACTAACAGAATATTCGCCTAAAACTAACAAAGCTAAAATGGTTGCAATTGCTATTTGTGGAAATCAAATCGGAGGAATGCTAGCACCATTTGTTGCAATGCATGTTATGCCTGAATATGGCTGGCAGCCTGTTTTATGGTTTTCATTTTTGCCATTACTTTTAATTCCTGTTTTTGTTAAATTAATCCCTGAATCTGCTCGCTTTTTAGCAAAAAACAATCAAAACGAAAAACTACACAATATACTGCATAAAATTGATCTGAATTTCAAAGAAACATTAAATAAAACATCGAACAATTTAGAAAAACCAACAGAACTTGGTGATAACAACAGAAAAGTTTCGTATCTAGATCTGTTTAGAGGGAAATATTTTATTGGAACCATGTTGATTAGTTTAATTTACATTTGTGGCCTTTTAACTATAAATGGAGTAAATATTTGGTTACCACAAGTCATGAATCAAAATGGCTTTGCTCTTGGTTCTAGCTTAACATTCTCAATCGTATTAAATCTTGGAACTTTGATTGGAACTATAATCTGGGCAACAACTGTTGATAAAGTTGGTTTTAAAGTTCTGATGCCAGCCATATATGTAATGGGTTCAATTAGTTTGTTTTGCATGGGAATAAAAGCAAACTTAATTATTTTGTATATGTTTGTTGGATTGATCGGACTATTTGCTTTTGCTGCTCATTCTTTAATGAATACATTTACTTCACAATATTATCCAGGAGAAATTCGAACAACAGGTGTTGGCCTCGCTAATGCAACTGGTCGGATTGGAGGAATGCTTGGCCCAATCGTTGGTGGTATGCTTTTAACTGCAAACGTGTCAATTACAGTGTGGTTCCTTGTTTTTGCAATTCCTGGTGTTATAGCTTCATTGTCAATTATGATTGTGAATTATCATAAAAAACGGATTGAAGAAAAAAGTAATGCACTGGAACCAGCAATTGTAAAATAGGTAACATCAATAATTTATTCCATGTCTAAACTTTTAATGGCAGGCACATTACCTGCCATTAACCTCAGTAAAACCACTATGTATTGATTTTGTTGAAGTAATTACTTTAGCTAATAGGTTAATTATAATTAACTTTACTAATCATTCTCAAAAAAACCCAATGAGTATTTCAATAAACATTTATAGAAAATGAGTCTTGCTTTATAATGGCAAGGTATTTTTAAACCAATTAAATCTTTATTGATAGTTTAGTATGTGGCCCTACACTGAGCCCATACAACAAATAGGATAACTAAAAAATTAAGGATGGATTATTATGAGCAACGAGAAAAGACTATTTAATTTACTAAAAATCAAAAACAGTCAAAACATAATAGTTAAATATATGGAAGAGTACGCTCTATCAGAGCATTTCATAAAATATTTCATAAACGAATTCAAAGATAAAACCATTTTGGACGTCAGACATTCAAATGAATTTGATGACAATGAGTTATTACAACTTATTTTTGATAATGAAGAAGTGAAAATTGCTATTAACGGAGTAGTTGAAGCAGAAAACACAAAGGACTATTGGTCTTTTGAATTAGTTTCGGAGTGTTTACATAGCATAATGAAAATATCGATTGATATGAACAACATCAACTTAAAAAAAGAATTGCTGGCATACTTCAATATGAAAAACAATTTATCTATAGATAAGAATAATGATAACAAATCAAAATCAGATAAAGTTAATGCAAAACAAAGCAATGATTACAAAGCGTATTTAATGATGCCGAGATAAGGGGGGATCCCCCTTATCTCTATTAAACATGAAAACGAGCTACTAGGGATTTTAATTCATTTACCCTATCAGCCATAGAATTAGATGTTTTCCCACATTCATCACCCAAATTTGAAGCATCATTTGCAACATCACTGATGAATGAAATTTGTTTTGTTATATCGGCAGTGACATGAGTTTGTTCTTCTGCTGCTGTGGCAATGTGAGTTGTCATATCATTAATTTTAATAAAAGTATTTAAAATTGATGCTAATACGCTTCTTAATGTATCAATATCCTTTACACTAAATAGAGCCAGCTCAGTACAGTCTGTCATTAAATTAACAGCTGATACAGTAATTGATTTCAGATCATTGATCGTTTCCTGTATCTCTGATGTTGATTGAGATGTTTTTTGAGATAGCACTCTGACTTCATCGGCAACGACAGCAAATCCACGTCCATGTTCGCCAGCTCTAGCTGCTTCAATAGCTGCATTTAAAGCTAGTAAAGTAGTTTGATCTGCAACATTTTCTATTGTAAGTAATATTTTATCTATGTTTTTAGTATGAGATTCCAATTTAGATATAATAGATGACGTTTCATTGATTTTAGAGTCTAAATTAGTGATTAATTTAGCTGTTTTACTGAAAATATCTTGTCCATCTTTACATTCAACAACTGAAAATGAAGTGATTTCTGCTGTTGAATTTGTTAATTCTGAAATATTAGCTGTAGCTGTAGACATTTCTAAAATAGCTGTTGCGACACCAGAAATCTCTCGGTTTTGGTCAAAAAGTAACTGTTGAATATTGTTGCTCATTACCGCTGTACTTTGAGATTGTGACTCCAATAAATTTGAATTTTTTGATATGTCCAACAATAAGAATTGAAGACCTTCTACAAATTCATTAAAAGCTAATGACAACAAACCAATATCGTCATTTGTAACAACATTTAATCTTTTCGTAAGATCGCATGTACCATTTGCAATGTTTCTTAGTTGATTATGAATTTGAGTTAATGGACTAAATAATTTTGAAAACACAACATAATAAACAGCAACAACAACTGAAACCACAAAAAGAAGTACTAATAAATTAATAAACAATTGATGATACAATGGTTCCTTTAATGCTTTATTGTCCGCAATAAAGTAAATTGTTTGATTAGTATTTCCTATTGCATACTTATATACTCGTAAATCTTTACCATCATGAACATACCTAAGATAGTGCTCAGAATTGTTCTGAAGATCGTTTGATATTGATGGTAATAGAGATTCAATATTCTTTAATGTATAGTTTTTGTCTGGATGTGCGGTAATAATGTTAGCATTAGAAACCATAAACGCATAACCATTACCTGGGATAGAAACGTGTACTAATTGATTTATAAAATCATGAATAGGAACATCAACACCAAGAACCGAAACAAATCTTCCTGAATTAAAAATTGATTTGCTCATTGATATTACTAAATCAGTAGTACCAGCAGCAGGCGTTGGATCAGATACAAAAATATCTTCTTTAAATTTATTTACATTTTGATACCATGGCCATTCACGAGGGTCATTATGTGCAGGATCTAGTTGGACATGTTTGGAGTTTATTTGAGTTCCATCAGGATAAGCTAAAAACACATTATAGAATCCACCTGATACCTCTATCTGTTTTATTAGATTAGTTATATGTTGCTTATCACTATCTATATCGACAAATGAATTCATTGCGTTAAATTTACTTCTTAGCCAATACTCCATAGATGATGATAATAATTGACCAGTAGTATCTACTTGCTGGTTAACACTTTCTTCTATCGTGTTACTAATATTTTTAAAATTATAAACTGAAAGACTTAAGCCAACAACTACAATTGATATACAAGAGAATATTAACGATTTCATCTTTAGTGAAACTAACATAAAGCCCCCTCAAACTACAAAGATAAAAAACTAAATCTATGAATTAACTTTACACACAACATAAAACCCTAGTGTTATAAATGTCATGTTGGCTTAATTACATCGATACGCATCTTCATTTCCCCCATATAAGTAGAATCACACATTAAAGATAAAGCGCTAAAAATGAAGTACGGCTATCGATTTAAATATCAAAGAAATTGGCAATTGATCTTAATCATCATGTGTCCGAACTCAGATAACAACAAGAAAATATAGTCATCATTAGCCATTCCAGCATTTATCATGATATAACAAATAATTGATTTTCTATCATTGATAAAACAAATACCAAGCATCCACAAAAATGTTACCAAGATTAAATCATCATGTAATTTTTCATTGGGAATGAATATTTAATTAATTTATCTTAAGCCTTATGAATAACTAAACCATACACTAAACAGTTATTTATAATGCCATTTTTGATAAATACGAAACCAGTGACAAACAACACTCTTCATTTTTTAAAAAAAATGGCCTTTCACTGCTAATACCCTTTAATGCACAAAGATATATTCTAGCTAGCAACTTAGCATCTTGCTCACTTTCACAGATATGATTAGAGATACATACTTCAATATAATCAGAAAGCCACGTCTCGACTGATTTTACAAATCTATTAATTTTCATATCGAAAGAATAATGTCTATTAAATATATCAACCATCGTCTGAATGTTTTTATCTAACAATAAATACACTAATAATTCTTCTAATTTTTCATGTGTTACTTCTGATGTATATTGATCAATGATTTTTGTTTTTAAAGCATACAGATAATCTATGAATAACGATTCTTTACTTGTGTATGTAGTATAAAATTTAGTTGTAGACATTTTAAAAGTTTTTGCCAATTCGACTATAGTGATTTTATCTAATGGATTGTTTGATAGTAATTTCCCAATAGAGTCGAATTCATTTTTACTAAAAATTAAACCAACCATTAATCACCACAACTATGAATAAAAACATTATTTCACATGAAAAAAACCCCTCTTTCGAGGGGAAATGACGATTAAAAACGCAATCTTTATAACATTACCACCAAGCTTCTACTTGAACGCCAAAGCTTACTTGACTATTTTTACCATTATTGAAAGTCATATTATCAATTTCATTTTTATCAGCTTTGATATATGTGGTATAGAATCTGAAATCAGGACGAGCAAATGCACTTGGACCAGCAGAAATGATATGAGCCAGGGTAACTTTTTTACCCATTTCCTCTTTATCTACACCACTTACAGTATTTACTTGTTTAAACCAACCAAGTTCTACAGCTGTTTTATGGTTTTGTGTCCAAATATAGGCAGGGCGTGCAACCACGTTAAATGAGTGTACGTTTTCTAATGTAGGGGTAATGTCGCTACCAGCAGAATATGCAATTGCATGAGCCATTACCACATTATCAGATAAGTATGTCTCACCATCATTGATGATACGATATGCATTAGCATTAGAGTAATTATCATCAAATGTAGTTGTATATGTATCGTTATAACCAAGTTTAACTAGGTTATTAGCTGAACGCTTTTGACCATACTGAAAGTATGTTTCATTGAAACCTTTTCCAACTGGTTTGCTAATAATTACAGTCGGAATAAATGAATTTTCTGCATCATAGATTGTCCCTTGTGAGATCAGTTGTTTCTGTTCATCCGTTTTATCTACGATAGCATATTGACCAATGACTTCCATAGTGACATCAGAAACCAAAGGAATTTTTGAATAACGAACATCTACATAATCAACATTAAATTTGGTTGAATTTGATGTCGTTGAATTTATATAACCACTCTGCGTTCCAGTATTATCATACACTGGTGTTTGTGATGTAGTTGTCCAAGATGATGAGTTTTGGTCATTTCGTTTAATGCCAACTGATAATTCACCAACGCCAGCTTTGATCCCATCGATACCAAAACCATTACCAGAAGATAAAACAGGTTTGTAATCAAGAAGCTGCACTTCATGATTTCCATAAGCTCGTTTACCAACCCACAAAGACGCTTCAGGGATTGCAGGTATGTAACCATTAGCTGTTAAGTAAAACTCGGTTAAGCCCATATGGCCATTTCCGCCATATATATCGCCATAGGTCCAATCATCAGTACCAGTTAGAGGTGTATCACCTTCCAATTTACTAAATACAGCCATTGATTTTCCATCGTTGGTCTTAACGATGTCTTGAGAAAAACTCATCCCCCACCAACCATCCGTTTCATTACCAAAACGGCCTAATTTACTTGCGAGCCAAGCTTCTTGGCCACCACCTGTTGATTCTGAAATTCCAGATCGAACATAACCGTGAAAATCAACAGCATTTGCGGCAGAAGAAATAAGTGCACCGCCTAGTGCGATAGTAAAAAATAGTTTATTAAACTCAAATTCTTTATTCTTTAGATTTTTCATATTGTTAATTCCTTGTGAGGTGATGATTTTCCATTTATTTGATTGCAATCGTCCCTTCCTAATAAATAAGAATTCGAATGCAGACAAATTATTTACATAGAGATAATTAATATCACTATTAAAAAGAACCAAATAACCCCGAATTTAAACTCGCACCACAAATTTAAATTATCGAACTTACTTGGTTAATGCTAACACAACAGAGGTTTGTTAATTCTTATTTACAAAATCAATATTAATCAATAATTTCAGACTTATTTTCTTTAAAACCTATGACCCAAATAATAGATGTAACAATCGCAATACCAATTGGGATCATCCATAAACTAGTCCATGTTGCCACTGAATCAGTTTTAACTGTTGAACCATACACTGAACCTGCGATCCCAGAACCAAATACAGCACCAAATCCAGAAATCATAATAATTAACCAACTCTGAGCTTGAGCTTTCAAAGAAACAGGAGCTAGGCGATCAATATACATAGCACTGATGATCAAGAAGAAATCGTTACAAATTCCATGTAATGCCACACCAACGATTGCATTTGTTTGCGAATAACCATTTGCAGACATAATAAATAGAACAAACCGTAACCCCCACATCATCATCCCTATTAACAATGACCATTTCATACCAATATGGTTAATAACAAATGGAACACTGATAATAAAGATAACTTCTGACAACTGCCCTAGAGATAAAACACCTGCTACATTCTGGATCCCCAATGCACCAATGAAATTAGATGCAAATGTGTTATAAAATCCAAGAGAAATAGAGGTAAGCAATGCACAAATCATCAAGACAGAAAAGCTTCTGTTACGGAATAACTTAAATGATTGTCCACCCATTGCATCCCACAGACTGGATTTTTCATTAGCAACTTTTGCTGCTGGGGTTGCACATGGCAAAGTAAATGAATACAACCCTAATAAAATGCTTGATATCCCTGCGACAGTGAAAATTCCAGTTGAAGAAGAATATCCTAACCAACCAATAAAAAGACCGGCTAATACCCAGCCACCGGTTGCAAACACGCGTAAGAACGGAAATGCATTTGGTTTTCCTTTGAGATTTTCAAAGGATAGCGAGTTAACTAAACCCAATGTTGGCTGGAAACAGAACATATACAGGAATATAACCAGTAAAATTTTATTGCTATTTCCCGATGCAATTACTGATGGTAGGGCCAATTGGATTCCACCACCAATAATATGGAGCAATGCCAGAATTTTTTCAGATGAAATAAATCGATCGCTAATCGCACCAAGAGTCAGTGGAGACACTATTGCGGCAACCGCGCATAACATATATGCATATCCAATAATACTCGATTGACCCACAGTAAATAACACTAAACCTAACGTTGCGAACCAGGCTCCAAATACGAAAAACTCAGCCAACATTAATGTACTTAATCTTGCAAAAATGAATTTTACAGGACTTTCTATTTGATGAGTTTGATCACAATTTAACCGTGATTGTGCACTATCGTTCATAGCAATGTTTCCCACAGTAAATTTATTCCTTAGATAAATAGACCCCAAATAGGTTATCCATCTGAATCACAACTAGGTGATGCGTTGACAACAAAATAAATCCAAATCATTTAAACATTCAATTCCAATATGACATTTTTGTGATCTATCATTCATTAATTGAATATTAACAAACCATCAAAATCCTCCTAATTTTACTAAAAACACTTTAAAAACAACACTTTATTACATTAATTGCATTTACAACCAGTAAACGTTAATATCAAACAAGACAGATCAAACAAAAAAACCATTCAATCATTCGAATCTTAAAGACATCTAATTCTTGATTATTCAACATCTGACGTTTTTTATTTTTTATGAAAAAAGCACAAATTTAGTAATTGCCGTGTGATCTAGATCACATATATTACCCATCATGTTATTTCTTTAATCAGTATCTACAAGTCAGATACCTTGTATCCATACAACCCATTTCCAATTTAAGAATATTTAATAGATATTTCATCAATGGATAGAACTTATTGTTCGCCTAAAATTAATTTTCGGAGTTGAAAGTTAATTTTTTATTCATTGATGCTTAATAACTCACCATTTATTAAATTAATTTGGAGAATAAATAATGAGTAAACTTAAAATTGGCGTTATCGGTTGTGGTCGTATTGCACTTGCTAAACACTTCCCAGCGTTTGCTAAAGCAAAAGACAAAGTTGACTTGGTTGCTTTCTGTGACCTTGAACTGGGTCGTGCCATCTTTGCCGCAGAAAAATATGGTGTACCTGGTGCAACAACTTATCTGGATTACAACGAGTTATTAAGTGATACATCTATTGATGTTGTATACGTACTAACTCCAAACAACGCACACTGTCCAATTACTGTTGCATCGCTGGAAGCGGGCAAACATGTTTTATGTGAAAAACCAATGGCTGCGACTTCAGAAGAAGCCAAGTTAATGCTTGATACGGCAAAACGTACTGGCAAAAAGCTGACTATTGGCTATCAAAACCGTTTCCGTAAAGATGTTCAGCTCCTGAAAGCTGCAAGTGCTGATGGTGATTTGGGCGAAGTTTACTTTGCAAAAGCACACGCCGTTCGCCGTAAAGCTGTACCAACATGGGGCGTATTCTTAGATAAAGAAAAACAAGGTGGTGGTCCACTGATTGATATCGGTACTCACGCTCTTGATATTACTTTGTGGACAATGAACAACTACAAACCAAAACTGGTATCTGGTTCTGTATTCCACAAAATGAAAGACAACTACGAAGGCAATTTGTTCGGCCCTTGGGACCCGGAAAAAATTGATGTAGAAGACTCTGCATTTGGTTTTATCAAAATGGAAGATGGCGCCACAATTTTCCTTGAATCATCTTGGGCATTAAACATCCAAAAACCACGTGAAGGACAGGTTACCCTGTGTGGAACTAAAGCTGGTGCAGAATTAGTCGGTGATGGCGCTGCTGCTCCTACATCTGCGGTTAACGGTACTGGTACTGTAACTTTCAACACAGCTAAATATGGTGAGTTGTTCGACTACGATCCACTCGTTATTTCTGGCCCAGGTCCAATGGACATCGGTGGTGAACCATTCCGCGTTGCTGATGCTGAATTGGCTGCATTTGTTGATGCCATTCAAAACGATAAAGACCCAGTTGTTACGCCAGAACAGGCTTATGTTGTTACTCAAATCTTAGAAGCGATCTATAAGTCAGCCGCAACAGGCTCTGTAGTGGAATTCTAATGTAAATGATTACACGCAATTGAATCTCAACTGCGTGTAATTACTTTTTCTGTTTTCTTACGAGGTTCATGATGAAAACAATAAAAGGTCCAGGTATTTTTTTAGCACAGTTCATCGGCGATACAGCACCGTTCAACTCGCTTGAATCTATCGCCAAATGGGCGGCAGATCTGAACTATAAAGCACTTCAAATCCCATGCAATCACAAGCACATTTTTGATCTGGAACTTGCTGCTACAAGCCAATCTTATTGTGATGAAATCACTGGACTTCTGAAATCATACGGTCTGGAGATCAGTGAATTATCAACTCATCTCGAAGGTCAGCTTATTGCAGTTAATCCAGCATATGAGCAAGCTTTCAGTGGTTTTGCACCTGTTCATGTAAGAGGCAATAAGAAAGAGACTCAAGATTGGGCAACTAAGATGCTGAAAAACGCTGCGGTTGCCTCAAAGAATTTAGGTCTGTCTTCTCATGCCACTTTTTCTGGCTCTTTAGCATGGCCGTACCTATATCCATGGCCGCCGCACAATAAGCAACTTTTCGAAGAATGCTTTCAGGAACTGGCAAACAGATGGCTGCCGATCCTCGACTGCTTCGATGAAAATGGTGTTGATGTCTGCTTTGAATTGCATCCTAGTGAAGACCTCCACGATGGTGCAACGTTCGAACGATTCCTTGCTGCGGTAAATGGACATAAGCGCTGCAATATTCTATTTGATCCAAGCCACTTACATTTACAGCACATCGACTACTTATCTTTCATCGATAATTACCATGACCGAATTAAAGCATTCCATGTCAAAGATGCTGAGTTTGTTCCAAACGGTAAAACTGGTGTTTATGGCGGCTATTTACCTTGGCTAAATCGAGCTGGTCGATTCAGATCGCTTGGCGATGGACAAATTGATTTTAAATCAATTTTTTCAAAACTGACCCAATATGAATATACCGGTTGGGCTGTATTGGAATGGGAATGCTGTATTAAAAACTCAAATGATGGTGCTATCGAAGGCAGTGAGTTTATTAAAAATCACATAATTAACGTCTCTGATCGTGCTTTTGATGATTTTGCTGATACTGGCAGCGACATTAATGACATTCGTAAATTATTAGGCATCAATTGAGTTAAATAGAGCCATCCGGTTAAAAATTAAGATTTAATCGGATGTTCTATAGTTAATAAGAAATTGTAAAAACTTTGACGTAAAAGAGGCAAAAATGAAAAACACAATGTACGACGCGATTGTTGTCGGTTCCGGACCTTCAGGCAGCATAGCAGTCAAAGAACTTACAGAACAAGGTCTAAAAGTATTGTTGTTAGAGGCTGGTCCTTACCTGGATGAAAAGGATTTCCCAGCACAACCAGAACTAAACCAAAAAGTAAAAAAGATTGGTGTACTAGAACGTGCAGTAATCACGCTCACAGGACAACCGTTGCAAGCACGAGCAACCTATATCAGTAAAGAATATAAACATCTTTTTGTTAATGATTGGGATAATCCGTATACGACGCCAAGTGGCCAATATTATTTGTGGATCCGTGGTAGACAATTAGGTGGTCGATTACACACTTATGGTCGTGTATTGATGCGAATGTCTGATTATGATTTCAAAGCCGCGTCATTTGATGGGTATGGAGATAATTGGCCAATTACTTATGCAGACTTAGAACCTTATTACGATAAGGTTGAAGAATTTTTGGGTGTTTACGGTACTAAAGAAAATATTAAAAATTTACCTGATGGTAAGTACATATCAGATCCAATCCTTACAACTCCTGAGAAAAAATTTAAAAGCAATGTAGAAAACATGCACCCTGGCCGGAAAGTGATCAGCTGGCGTTTTTCCGCCCCCAACCTAAAACGAGTTCCGTTGGGTGTGATCGCTGGATTGTCCACAGGCTTGCTCGAAGTTAGAGCAGACGCAGTTGTAGAGAAAATAAATACTGATCCAGTAACAGGTAAGGCTACAGGTGTCACATATATAGATAGACGTAGTCAAGAAAGAAACAACGTCAATGCACGTATTGTTGTTCTTTGTGCCTCAGCAATTGAATCAGTACGTCTACTATTGAACTCTAAATCGTCAAAACATCCGAATGGGATCGGCAATTCAAGTGATTTACTTGGTCGATACTTCTTTGAACAAACTCCAAGCCTGATTGCAGGTTCTGTTCCTGATAATAAAGGCTGGGAATTTGATAACACTGTGCCTCAAGACCCATACTGTAGACCTACCGGCGGTATATATATCCCTCGGTATGAAAATCTAGGAAATATTACTAACCGCAATTTTATCCGAGGTTTTGGGTATCAAGGTGTAATTGGCCGTGGATTTGTTCCAGATAAAGAACCTTCACAATTTGGGCTGATGGGGTTCGGTGAAATGTTAGCGCGAAAAGAAAATCGCATCTCATTAAATCCACGGAAAAAAGACGCTTGGGGCGTGCCAGCAGCGCATATTGACTGCACATTATGTGAAAATGATATCAAGCTAATGACAACCCAATTAGCTCATATAAAAGAAATGGTTTTGGAAAGTGGCTATCAAGTCGATTTTGCAGGGACACCTTTAGGTTTGGACAAAGATATAAAATTGTTACCTAAAGAGTCTTGGTTATTACGACAAATATTCAAATTATCATTTAAGAAAAGTGTCGGCATTGGTGCAGCTATTCATGAAAGTGGCGGCGCACGAATGGGAACAGATCCATCCAATTCCGTTGTAAACAGTTACAACCAATGTTGGGATGCAGATAATATCATTGTAACTGACGGGAGTTGCTTTGTAACAAGCGGAACTGTTGGACCAACACTGACTATGATGGCTATTACAGCCAGAGCGTGCAAATTTATTGCCGATGAGTTTCGAGCTGGGCGAGTTTAATTAAACAGGATTAGTCCCTTTTTTTGGAGCTGCAATGATTGTTATCGGATCACAGATTTTGACTGAGCTTACTTTTGAGGCAAAAGAATCCCAAAGAAAGCGGACTAATTTAAATATACATGAAAGCCATGATGATATAGTTCATAAATTATTTATCGCAATGGAACCTGATACATACGTAAAGCCTCATAGGCATAAAAACACATGGGAATATATCATGATTGTATCAGGTAGTTGTGATTTCATTGTTTTTAACTCCAAAGGAGTAATAACAGATACAGTTTTACTAGGTGACACTACAAAAGCTGTCGAAATAGAAAGCAACACTTGGCACACCGTTGTTTGTCATGAACCAAATACTATTTTGTTTGAGGTGAAGATGGGACCTTACAAACCATTATCAAATGATGATATGGCCAGTTGGTCCCCACCGCAATACGACGCTAGAGTACCTGCGTATGTGAATTGGCTAAAAAATGCAAGAGTTGGTGATGACTTTGAAACTATAGAAATGAAAAGTCAGTAAACTCTTATGTTATTACGCATATATCTGATTATATATTTTATCTTGTTTTATCATCCACATAGGAAGTTCACTTATACCTTGGTTTTTTTCAGATAAAAAATATGCAACGCTACCTAACATCACTGCATCATCGACAAATTTAGCTGCTACAAGAGATATAGAGGGAGAAACAGCTTCCAGATTTTGTTCTATTAATATGTTTTGGATGCTTTGAAATAACAACTCACCGGCTAGTGAAAGTTCACCACCAATAGAAATCATTTCTGGTGCAAAGATTTTAGCAATATTGGCAATAGCAAAGCCAATCTGATTTCCAGCCTCTCTAATTAAACGTTGACAGGCTGCATCACCTTTTTTCGCCAATAAAATTATATCTTGGAGAGAAATTTCATTTTGATAATGGTTATCAAGCTTAAGCTTTCTAACTAATGCTCTTTCCGACACCAATGAAGATAAGCAGCCTCTTGAACCACAAAAGCATATAGGTCCTTCTTGATCAATTACAATATGGCCAAACTCACCAGCCATACCATTCGAACCTTTAAATATTCGACCACTGAGAACAATACCGCCACCAACTTGACTCGAACATGTGATATTGATGAAATTATCAGTTTTAACTCCGGCCCCCCACGTCCATTCAGCTAAAGTTGCTAAATTTGCATCATTTTCGATAATAACAGGAACATTGAAATGATCTGAGATAAAATTACCAATAGATATGTCACCCCATGCTGGCATTCTATTTATGGCCCAAGATTGAATTGCGCCAGTTGTAGTATTTAATGGCGCTTGAACACCGACAACTATCCCTGATATTTTATTCTCATAGTGGATATTGTCTTTCACTATATTATTTAAAAATTTCACTAAGTCATGCGGAGTGTTGCGAACTAAACTCTCACCGATACATGGATTTTCAAAATTAATACGTTTTTGTTTTACAAAATCGAAAATTGATACTGTGAAACCGTTATGACCCAATATGATAGAAACTAAAATACCGGTGCGAGAGACTAAAGATACACTTGTATCCCTACCATTAATTTTATTAACATCAACAATACCCGTCTCTTTTAGAGACTGTATTACGTTGTTAACTGTGGCAGGAGACAGACCTGTAGATCTTGCAATAGATGCCTGCGTCTGTGGACCACTGATCCTCAAAAGATCAATGATTGCCTGTTGACTGCCAGTTTTACCTACACGATTGAGCGATACCAAAAGACCCCCTAATGAACAATTGAATGATTTGCTTTATCATAGAGTAGAACTTACAGCACTCAAGTAGCAAAATGCGCATAAAAACCACATAAAAGTGATCTTAATCGCATAAAATAATAAATATTTAAATGATTTGAATTTTTGTATCGATTGATTACTGTTATAACACAGCAATTTTTAAGCCGTAACTGGGGTAACAAATGCATCTTAAAGGTTTAGACTTAAATTTATTAATCATCCTAGACGTATTATTAACAGAGAAGAATGTTACACGGACAGGTGAACGAGTAAATCTTAGTCAATCAGCAACGTCCGGTGCCCTCGCTAGACTACGAGATTATTTCAACGATAATCTTTTAATCCAAGTAGGCCAGCGGATGGAATTGACTCCGTTTGCTGAACAATTAACTAACGAAATTCATGAAATTATTAGTAAATGTGAAGCAATAGTTGATAGAAACCAAAGCTTTGACCCAGAAAGTTCATCTCGTACATTTAGGATCAATATATCAGACTCATCAGCTGCCGTTATTTTGCATTCAGCAATTGCTAAAATACAAAAAGTTGCACCACATATAAAATTTGAGATAACGTCGATGATCGACGAACCGATTAGCGAATACCTAGAAAAAGGGTATCTAGACTTAATAATAACTCCACGCGAATTAGTATCATCTCGTCATCCTTCAGAATTAGTATTTGATGATCAATTCATCTGTGCTGTATGGAAAGATAGTTTTTTAGCGCATAACGAATTGGATCTAGATACCTATTTATCTAATGGGCACATTGTTGCTAGATTTAGTAAAATTATAGGATGGGCACTTGATGAATCATTCATTCGAAATGCAGGCTATCATAGAAGAGTTGACGTCGTAGCATCATCTTTTAGTATGTTAATACATCAAATAATTGATACAAATTTGATTGCGACTGTTCATGAAAGATTTGCAAATTATTACAGTCAATATTTTCCAATTAAAATATTAAAATGTCCTGTTGATACTAAAAAAATTGAAATGCTTCAACAATGGCATAAAAACAGAACAAATGATTTAGGCATAAAATGGCTTAGAGCCATGCTTATGGAAACAAGTAAAAGCCTTCCAGAGTTAACTAAGTTCACCTAACATTTGACTGCTAATGACTTGTGATTTGAGATATCAGTTGATAATGACATCAAATCATACACTTTTTCGCCAAGACTGATATCATCAGAAAGTATTGCCAGTATATCTAACAATTTACTTTCAACTTTAGGCTCTATTTTTTTCTCAATTAAAATTGAATCCCAGCCAGTTTTTGTGAGATGAAGCGGAGCTGCTAAAAAAGGTGATATCGTTTTGTTCGTAGTTGCCACATAAGCACACTCAATAATGTCTTCTTGTCCTTCAATAGCTAAACAAAGAGATTTAACAAATTTTAAAGCCGCTGTTGCCATAGCCAGTGTTGCTGATCCCCGTCCTCTTTTTTCCTTAACGACTGCGTCACCGCAGTTTTGAACATCTGACACAAAATCATCATAAGCATATGAAGATGAATCCATTTTTTTTAAAATTTTATCATTTACGACTGGCAATATTGTCGATTTACTATGCCCACCCATTATATAAAAATCTTCATAATTCACATTAATATTGAGTTTATCTTCAAGAATGCTCTTTGCTCTAAGTACATCGAGTGTTGTCACTCCAAATAATTTCTTGGCATCGAATATTGAAAATTTAGACAAAATACGAGCAGCAAGTGGAACAAGACTATTAATTGGATTCGTAACAAGACAGATAAATGCCTTTGGACAATTTAATGCTATTGCTTCTATGATCGGATAAAGTATTTTTGCGTTTGCTGATATCAATTCTCTACGATCCATTCCTGGTTTTCGAGTTATCCCAGCAGTAATAACGATAATATCGCTTTCACTTATTGCATCATTTATATTTTTATAACCAGAATATGTGTTAACGCGAACAGAAGATGGTATGTGACTTAGATCCAATCCAACACCGTGAACAGAATCATCAATATCAAATAGACTCAGTTCTACATTATTAAAATTAAGGCTCATCAATAGAGCAGTCGCTTGACCTATACCGCCAGCGGCACCAATAATTGATATTTTCATTTAGTTAACTTAAAAGAACGGCAGCGTAATGCTGCCGTAAAATTATAACGATGCAAATTCGACAAATGCAGGTTGAGGTACATCAACAGATGAAATAAAGCTCAATGCTCCAGTTTCAGGATCTACCGAGTAACATTTAACTAAATTTGCAGGGCGATCAGCTAACAATAAGTAATCACCACTTGGTGAAAAAGCAAAACTTCTTGCTGCAAGACCAGGATGTATAGATTTAGCCAGTGAGACATTATCGATCAGCTTCAACTTACAATCAGCATCGATACTGAACCAAGCTAATGAATCCTCACCCCGATTATTAACATATAAAAACTTGTTATTCGGGTGTAATCGAATTTCAGCTGGTTCATTCAGGGATTTAAAGTCTTTTTTCACAGAAGAAATAATATCAATCAACTCTAAAGCACCAGATTTTTGGTCAAACTTCATTGATGCCACTTGAGAAGATAATTCTAGTGTAAGGAAAACTTTATTACCATCAGTTGAAAACTCTAAATGTCTCGGCGCGATTTCTTCACTAAATTGATATTCATGCACTAGATTCAATTTATCTGTAATACGGAATACCAAGATTTTGTCAGTACCTTTGTCACAGACAAGAAGGTACTTTTTATCTGGCGATAAAACAGAACTATGAGCATGTGCATTTGACTGAGCATGTCCGCCAGCTTGCTTTGAATTGTTTGGATCTTTGCCATGACCTGTTAAAACAACCAGATCAGAAATACCGGCGATAGAACCATCTTGATTCAATGAATATAAAATTACAGTCGAATCATCATAGACGTATTCGGAAACCCATTGACCATTTTTAAAGACAACTTTCTCTACGTGATCAAAGTCGCCATGATTGGCTGTAACTAATCGTCTATTTTCACTATCAAGTGACAAATAAGTTGGACGTGGTCCCGGTGCAATGTGGCTGTTGATAAAGGCTAATTTCCCTGTCTTTGGGGTAACAGAGAATGCCATTACACTTGCAGCTGGTTCCACTGGGCCACGCCCATCATTTTTCCGCTCATCAACTGAGTAAAGCGTATTGGTTGTTTTATCAAAAGATAAATATCCTGCTAGCATTGGAGACTCAATGTTATGCGCTACAGAAATATTTTTTCCTTTATTTTCAACATGCAAAGTATAAATTCCACCGGGGTGATTTTCTTTATCACCGTAGGTGCCGACGAAGGCTACAATTTGTTCGCCGTTAAGTTCGTCTAAATTAGTATTCATGCTGTAATCAACCTTCTCAGCATTTCCTGATGACGACGTACCTGTTCAAACTCATTCATCATGAATTCACGGCCGCGATCTTGGAAATACCGCTGTCCTTCATATTCGGAATTGAGATAGCCCTGATATCCGCCACGACGTAATGCATCAATAGCTGAAACGTAATCGATGGCAATATCTTGATATTGTCCAGGCTTACCAGGAATTTCAGACATATTGTTAAACTTGGCGTGGATATGAGTAATGTGCGGGCATAGCTCGCGCATAGTCTCAGCTGACGTGTTGGATAACATTAGTCCTTCCGCCACAACAGTGTAATCTAGTGCCTGCGGTTTTTCGATGGTCGATTCCGCCAGTGCCTTCACTGCATTAAAACAGGTTTTTAAACCTTGTTCACATTCACCCGTAGCAATAAAACGTCCGAATGCGGCACGAACATTACCTGCGGTCTGATTAGCGACATTGAAAGTTGATGGATCTGTTTTCACTAAACTTGCAAGTTTCACCGCAGCCTCAGAAGCTAAAGGATTTGCACCTCGTCGTTCAAACCATGACAACATTGCTTCTGAAGGCCGCGTGCCGAAGATACCAAAGTCAGGCACAATACCTAAATGACGAGTTGAGTTTTTCTCACAGTACTCAACAATTTCGCTGACCTGCTTACCTTCTAGCGCCATAGGCTGGTGAACTTCTTTACCGATACGGATATCCAGAGCTTCTGCCAGCGGCAACGCTCTCACCATAACGTCCAGTGGAACTGTAGATAATACTCGGACAATGCTGAATCCTAGCATTTTAGCCAGTTTAATGTCGCTTCTCAGGCGTTCAGCACATTCTTCGTGATCCATGACATGAGTACGAAATTGCAACACATCCATACTCACATCCATGGCAACTGGTTTAACGCCATGCATATCAATTAATTGATACCAGCGCTGCATAAATGCTTTGTCAGGCACGGGGTATTTGATCGACATCTCATCAATCAGTTCAATACCGTCAGCACCATATAAATTATTTGCAACTTCGTTAAGTTGTGACGCTAAATTTGATTCTTTAAAGAATTGAGATTGCTGATAGCTATAAAGTGATACACCGCGTTTCATTCTAATTCCCCTTATTCAACAATCAGTTCGTATTTCACCACGTGTGGCGTTTTATCAGATCCTGCACCTTTGCCCGGAACTGGGGGATTTTTCACCCATTCTTCATCCGTAGGCAAATAGCCATAAGCAGCAAGAACTGATTGTTGAAATAACACGGCATGCTTTCCTGGTTGTAAACCGCCAGGCAACGATACATGCAGAATACCGTCGTCGCCATAATCCCAGTGTTCATAGACTGCGTGTGCTAGTTCTTCATAGCAACGTGGTTCTTTTCCGTTGATTTCAAAGGTTTGAAGCGCATTAGGGTATTCGATACCATCAATTGATAAGTAATAACCATTATGTAGAGAAAGAAAGCATCCACGATAATTTGCATGTCTAACCGCAAGTGAAAAACCAACCACTTCGCCATTCACCGTTTCGTTTTTCAAACTTCCCGGACGAATGAGATAATTATCAAACATAACTCCTCCATTAACACATAAAATAATTAACTAAGGACATCAATAGTAATTTTATTAAAAACTAAATGATTGTCTCTGGTATTCATATTACAAAACAAAAATAAACATTCAACAAATAAAGAATGAATTTGTGATCAATTGTTCATATATTGAATAAAATGTTGTTTGTTTTTTGTGTAACCCTTACTAATCCTATCAAAAATGAACAGTATTAATGCCATGATAAATTAATACATCTGAATCCATTTCTTATTTAACACATTGAAATTTAATGATTTTTTTAAAAATTGATTTACATGAATTACATGTGGCAGACATAAAAACAAACGAAGGTATCGACAATTCAGATATAAGCCATTGATATAAACCATTTTACAAATGAATAATTTCCTAAATCATTAGGGCAGTTTGATTATGATTCCAACCATTCCCAAACGAATATATTGATTGCTGAAACTTACATTGATAGAGAGTGAAAATGAAACAATTATTTCCTATACTACAAAGGTTAGGTAGAGCTCAAGTAGTCCCATTATGTGTGCTACCAGTTACTGCGTTAATAATCTTTGCGAATTATTTAATTACAACCTATATTCCAGAATATAATTCAACATTATATGTAGAATCAGCTAGAATTATTCTATCGCTAATCCCACTTTTAGTTTCTGTTGGTATCGTCCTTGAATTTACGAAAAATGACACCACTGCGGTAGTATGTAATATATTTTGTTTTTTTGTTTTCAACTTTTTAGTAACCACTTCAATTGCAGTGAATGCAGCACAACCTGCAATTTTGGCTGGTATTGTTGTCGGTGTATATACATCAATAATTTACAATATATTTAAGGATGTTGAACTTCCATCATTTCTAGGATTTTTTTCTGGTAAGCGTTCAGTCCCTATAATTTGTGGCTTGTTTTTATTACCGCTAAGCCTAAGTTTTGCACATGTATGGCCAACTATTTTATCCTTTTTAAATAACTTTAATTCTTCTGTTGTTTATAAATATCCTGCAATAACTTTTGCCATATACGGATTAGTCGAAAGATTACTAATTCCATTAGGTCTTCACCATATATGGAATACGCCATTTATGCTTGGCTTTGGAGATTTCACTACGGCTTCTGGTCATGTGTTACATGGTGAATTGCCAAGATTTTTAGCAGGAGATCCAACTGCTGGTCATATGGCCGGTGGCTATATGTTTAAGATGTTTGGTCTTCCAGGCGCTGCTGTTGCAATTTGGAGATCCGCGAATAAAGATTCTAGAAACAAAATTGGAATAGGCATGTTAATTGCCGCCATTACAGCTTTTGTATCTGGGATAACTGAGCCAATTGAATTTACATTCATGCTTACTTCTCCATTGTTGTATATTATTCACGCCATCCTTGCAGGTAGTGGATATGCCGTTATGGAAATATTAGGAGTAAAATATTCAACATCCTTCTCCCAAGGACTGTTTGATTATATTGCTCTTTATCCTCTATCAACAAACGCAAAACTTATCCCAATTATTGGTTCCATATACTTTGTTGTTTATTTCATCGTATTCAGATTAGTCATCGTAACTTTCGACATAAAAACTCCAGGTAGAACTGAATCGAAACGAAATCAATTAGATCTGTTGAGTGATGAAAACATTAAAAATATTGTTTTAGGGTTTGGCGGAAAAGAAAACATCTCAAATTACGGAGCATGTATCACCAGACTTAGATTTTCAGTAATCGACCCTAAAAAAGTCAATCAAGATCTATTGAAAGAAAGTGGTGCAACTGCTGTTGTAATTGCAGGGAATGGGATTCAAGCGATTTATGGTACACACTCTGAACATATACTTCAGAAGATTAAAAACATTAATGAATAGGATCTAGCTATGTAAATTGGTTTTATTCTAAAAATAAAACCAATTTACAATAAATTAAAAACCATATTATTATGGCTCTATTTTTTAAACTATCCCTAGATAAAAAGTAGAGAACAGTCCCATTCAAAATTAAAACCATCTAAAAACTTTCATTCAACCTCACCTAATTAAACAAATTTTAGTAATGAACACAAAGTGTATACTGGCATAGTGGCTGTTCAAACATTTCATCCATAGAGGTATCACATGAAGCACCATCAAATGAAGCTTGTTAATGCAGTAGTCGATCGTGTTTGTGATGTGTGTGGAAGCAGCCTCATGATCGAGACCAATGGTCATATATTTGAAGAAGTTGGCCAGCTGAAAGCATCTTGGGGATATGGCTCAAAAGAAGATGGCATTGCTTACCATTTAGATTTATGTGAGAACTGCTTTAAAGTAGCCTTGGCTGCGTTAAAAGAGCATAGACGAAATACCGTTATGTTTGATGAAGATCAAGAACTACCCGGAGAGGATTTCGGGATCGATAAATTTCGTACACCTAACTAAATAAGAAGATTTCTAACATACAATACATATGGTTCAGAAAAATTTCCAAACTGACACATTAGGTTCGGGATCTGAGGTAGATTTGCTCATAGTAAGTTTAAGTTACATTCCTGCTTTAATACATCAGTAATCTAAAAATTCGAAATTATGCTTATAGATTACTCCTCCTATTATTATTCCCTTAATAAATAGTCATATAGTATAATAGGCTAAATTGTAGCCTATTCTTATAGAAGCATGCCAGACATAACTACCACATCTAGTTCTAGCAGTTCCAAAACGATAATGTTTGTGAGCTTTATTACATGTCTTGTTTTTTGCATTGTATTATTAGCATTATTTGTATTTTTGCCATTACCGTCATTTCTATCTTACCTTGGTTATGCGAACTCAGTAACACTCGCTAACGCTGATAACATTAACGATCTGCCCACTTCTTACATGGTAAGCGAGTTAGTTAAAAGTGGAACGCTAATCAGTCTTAAAGATGTATGGTCATTTCAAACTAGCTTTTATCAAACTATTATTGCCTTCCTTATAGCAATTAATGGTTTAATTGCTGCAATATCAGTCATTTACATTAAGAGCACATCAGAAGAAAAAGCAGAAGAAACAACAAAAAAATACATGAGTGGAGATGCTTTTAATCATGTGCTTTATACAAAAATAGCCGCTGAAACTGAAGTGCGACTTAGTATAGTGAAAGAAGACTTTGACTCTACAGCGGTTTTGTTTGAAAACTCACTTAAAGATGTCAATTCGACAGTTGAGCAACTGGAACTACTGAAAAGAGAAAATCAAACTCTGCGGCAGCAAATAAAAGTTATTTCGGAACGTATTGCTGAATTAGATACCTCCGAAATAGAAGGAAAAGATAACCGACTTTTCAAAAAGGAATAATAGATGGCTTTTGTAAGGAAATCTGGTAGAAAAACTCAAGTAACTACAGAATTTGAAGATCTATCTACTCCTGAGCATCTGATAGCACTAGCAGTGGATAAAGGTTTAGAAATAGACCCGGTTAACATATCTGAATTGGCAAGACATCTTGGGATTACTGTTAGATATGAACCAATGCAAGACGAAGAATCAGGCGCACTTAAAAAAGATAAAAAAACTGGTAATTGGATAATGACTGTTAACTCATTACATCATCCCCATAGACAACGATTTACCATTGCTCACGAAATTGCGCATTGTATCCGTCACGCTGCAAATAGTGATTGTTTTGAGGATACAACCTTCTTCAGAAATGGGGAAACTAATTGGATGGAAGCCGAAGCGAATGACTTTGCGGCCTCACTCTTAATGCCTAAGGATGCTTTTAATAACTTCATTGCAAATGTATCATCAAAAGTTGAGGACGTAGCTATACACTTCCAAGTATCGTCTCATGCGGTTCGAATTCGAGCCAAAGTTTTGGGTTACGATGGGCATAATCTATGAGCGAATTCGTATATTTTCCAATAATTAAAACTAGAGATAGTGAGCTTCGCTGTTTCGAGCACATTGATGATGATGATTTCGCGAAAATATTGCCAATTTATGAGTTAACAAAATCAAGAAAAACTACAAAGGCGCCTGATGGTGATATATATCGTAGAATGAAACAAATTGCCGATATTCAAAAAGGCAGACCATTTATATTAGATTTGAGTACTGATGAAAAATATAGTAATCCGCAAATAGAACAACTTTTGTCAGAATATGATGGCTTTAAAGAGTGGCAGTACTTTATCTTTGATCTTCATAGTGAACTGAACATTATTCCGATGGTTCACTTATACGAGGATGATAACGGTGAGTTCTCTGATGTAGAGCATTTTGTCAGAAATGCATCATCTAGAACTAAATCTCTCGCTGTTAGGCTCCCATATGACTTAATTGGCGAAGATATTAAGCGCTATTTGAATCCAATAATAAGTAATTTAAACAAAGACTGTAAACTTTATGTACTTCTTGATGCTGAATCTGTAAGAGCCGAACCAATTAGTGATGTAGTCGCTACTTTTCTTGATGCGTGCTCGGGCACTGAAAGCTTTGGGAGCAAAATTGAAGATGTAGTAATGCTTTGCTCTAGTTTTCCATCAAGTGTTGCCCAAGTAGGTGGTGAAGATATTGCCGGTAGTTTTAAAATTTTTGAGGAAGATATATACCAAGGAATTATCTCTGAATTTCCTATTAAATATGGTGACTACGCTTCGATCAATACTGAACAGATAGAAATGAAAGGAGGTACTTTCGTTCCTAGAATTGATATAGCATCACTTGATGGAAAGTCATTTGCATACAAAAGATACCGCAGAAACAATGGTGGTTATGTTCGAGCAGCTGAACATACTATTTCTGATACAGACTCTTATATACCTCTTGGTGTATGGGCTGATGAGGAAATTCTAGCTGCCGCAGCTAATAACCCTTCGGGGATAAGCCCCGCATTCTGGATATCTATTCGTATGAACTACTATATAAAAAGTCGAATTTTATTAAGGTTAAGAGAATTAAGTGATTCGCTTTTTTAATGGCGAAGGAGCTTTTTTTGTAATAGTGTATATATCGTCTGAAGTCAAACTAAGAGTGGTTTCTTGTTTCATTAGTCTTGAAACCATTCCGTATTTCTCTATGAAGTCATCTCTAGACAGTTTTCGTAAAAACTCTAAGGAATTGTTTTTTGAAATAAATTTACATAGGTCATGTTTAGATCTCAGGTATGTACCTTTTGCTAAAACATTTAACTTTTGAACACTCAAGACACTAGTTAATATCAGTTTATCATGCCTTTTGAAACATTTAGATTGGCGAATATGCTTAATACCATTGCAATCAGCTAGCAAAATACCGACTTCTTTCGGTATTGCATCTCTCACATCTGCTAAGTTATTTTGTTCACATACGACAAAACAAAAATCAAAGAATTTTTTATAGCTTTCAATTTGATAACCTAATCGCGATACAGTGTCACGAGCCCCCTTTATTTCAAACGCAGTTAAATAGCCAAAATTCAATAAAGCTAAATCAGCCCGTCTTTCTCCAAATTGGAAAGAAAACTCAGACCCAACGACAAAATCTTCATACTTCTTTAGAAAGTACTTTACTAACAATATTTTTATTTGTAACTCTGTCATTTTTTAGCGTGACCTGTATATTTACACAGTATTATCATTTATTATTCGCTAACCAACAAGTAAATTTCTCTTACTACTTTGACGTTTTTGATAAAGAACTACACCGCACTGATTGGAGTGATCAAAAAAGACTTCACCAGAACAACAGTACCGCTGTACTGATAGGATGGCGTGAACTGACTGTAATAATCAGTTTGAATTTTGTATGTAATTTTTGATACAAACGTTAAATACGTGCCCTGACTGACTAGCTCTTGTACTACCACAGCTAAAACTGATAACTGTGTATGTGAAATCACAGTTACACTAAAAGTGTCAGCGCCCGCTGGCACGCCAATACAAGGACTTTCATTTCATTTAATTTATTTCTAATTAAGTCTATTTAGTACAACAGAGCTAAAAAACCAATTAAAACAATTAGTTATTTTTTTCATTATCAAAAAAATCTGGCATTGAGCATCCAAGACTCTTTGCCAAATTAACATATGACGTCAGGCTGATATTCATCTCTCCTCGCTCTACTTTTGCAATATAACTCGCATCCGTTTCCGCTATTAGCGCTAACTTCGCAAGAGACAATTTTTGCGAGTTTCGTTTAGACCTCAGGGCTTCGCCAAATAGCTTCTTGATCGCTTCTTCTTCTTCTTTCGTCATTTTCGCCTCTCAGTATAGAGACGAAGTTACCTCAAATGCGGTACACTTCTCGTGGTCTGATCAGACCACGAATGGGTTTATTTTAAGAATTTTGGCGAGGTAATATGCAGATTTCTATTCCCAGACCACTATTTGGCATTATCACAGACATAACTTTCGACAACTTTACTGATATGCAACTAGCTAGAAAACTACAGAATAGCGTGGATGCATTACGGCCATTGACGATACGCATGTACGCTCGTCATGTGAAAAGCTGTCTGAATCAACTCGTTGAAGCTGGCTTACTGAACCAATCTTATACATTTGCTCATTTTCAACCGATTTATACGAAAACTACAAAATTCAAATGCGTCTCTTTTCTTACTCATGACCTGATTGACCATGTTTATTTGACACCAGATTATCCCTTGGATGACTTGTTTGAATTAGCCCAAAAACGCCTTATTTATCTATGCGATATCAACATCAAAATGGGTGAAATCGAAATCTACAGGAGCTTTGTCGGCAGAGACCCCCAGTATTACTGGCAGGAACAAACACGTTATACCTTGATGCGGAATGAATTAGCGCAACTATCTGGAAAGGTTGAAGCAATTGATAACATTTTTTTGGGATTGATAAGAAAATAATGAAATTACGTCACTGGCAATTCGAATGTGCGCAACAAGCATTACAACACTATCAGCTTTCATCACATTTTTTGTGTTTGGCTACGCCGGGTGCAGGTAAAACGATAGTAGCAGCGGAAATTGCACGATCGATGTATCAAGCACAGCAAGTAGACTTTGTGCTATGTTTTTCACCTTCAAAAGAGATAGCCAGCAGTATTAGAAAAACATTTTCAGCCCGAATGAAAGCTAAATTTAATGGCAGCTTAGGTGCGGTTGGTGAATCATTTACCTTCCATAAATTGCGCTTTCTAGCCGATGATTTTTGGACTCTACTAGAAAATCATCGCGTTTTGGTGGTATTGGATGAGATCCATCATTGTGCTGGTGACGAACTCGAAAACGCGAATGCATGGGGAGAGGAAATATTACTGCGGATCTTGAACAAAGCAGCTTATACATTAGCGTTAAGCGGGACACCTTGGCGTTCTGACAACTTACCAATTGTATTATCCAAGTACACCAGTGCAGATAATCAAATTATCTGTAATTACACTTATGGCCTTCAACAGGCCATTAAAGATCATGTTTGCTGTATACCTCAAATCGTCTTGATTGATAATGATGCTATAGGTGTCACCAAATATAATGAAACCCATAAGGTCTATTCAAGTTTTGAAGACCTGATCAACAATACGGATCTTAAATATTCAGATCTGATTAACAATGACCAGGTCATGCGCTATGCGCTTAAAACAGCTCACAACAAACTATCTGAACTACGAAAAGACTCACCAGAAACAGCAGGACTAGTAGTTGCCTCTTCCGTTGAACATGCGGTTGAATTACAAAAAATCCTCATTGATGAATTCGGCACAACCGCAATAATAGTTAACTATACACTAGCCAACACGTCGGAATTAATTGAACAATTCCGGAATGGATCAGAAGAGTGGATTGTCAGTGTCGGTATGATCAGCGAAGGTACGGATATAAAAAGACTGAAAGTGTGCTGCTATCTCAGCGATGTAAAAACAGAGTTATACTTCCGACAAGTCCTCGGCCGGATCATTCGGGTTACTCAACATGAGCCACAAACTGCTTGGCTGTACGTACTAAATGATTTTACGCTTCGTGAATATGCTCAACGTATAAACACCGATATTCCTGAATACAATATTGTATTGAGAGATGTTCCTGAGCCATCATTTGTTGATGATCACATTGAAAATAATGAAAATTTACTTCAAGAATCTGGTCGAAACACGCATGATTCTGGTGAAGATATTCTAACTACACAGTCCGTCGATACGTTGGTATTACTCAATAACAACAGCCCAACAGTTCATGATACCGTATCAATGAACCACTTGATGGTTAATGGCGATTATCGGGAAAAGATAATCAACTTGTTCTCAATGAGTTAAAAATTTCACTGGTTAGCGCTGCCACATGGAATGATCGCTGGACTAACTCCATGTATTAACCGCATAAGGAGAAAATATGGGTTTATTCCGGCTTACCAGGGTAGAACAAAACCGCTTCGCGAATGATCCCATATGCCAAACTCCTTCTTTAACCAAAAGCTTGATTAAACATCGAAGAGGAGCGCCCCTTGCAACACTGGCTTTGTTTGGTACTATCCTTGCGTCGATTTGCTTTTGGTAAACTTATATGTTCTATGAACTCGAAAATGCGGTTAATAAACGAGCTGACGTAGATGTGTTTTTATCTGTTTGCCATGAACTAAGAAATGATGGTGTAATTAAAAACGATTTACTTGCCGCATTAGATGAGTTAATTAAAAGTTTAGATGATGATAAATATTCACAAAAACTAAAAGATGTGTATTTAATTTTAGCCGCTTAAGAACTTTATACTATTCACTTATTAATAATAAAAAATTGCAAACATCACCGTCTATAAAGCTAAGATGGTAGCTTATTTGCATGCAAAAAACTGCATGTACTATTTAAATACACGCAGTAATTTGGATAAGTTAGATCAAGAAATCGTTCAATGTTTTGCCTTGTGCGATTGCTTCGCGGATAGGTACTGGTTGGCGGCCCTGGCCAGTCCAGGTTTGAACATTACCTTCTGCATCAGTGTATTGGTATTTTGCTGGACGTGGTTCGCGCTTGCTTGTCTTTTCAGTTGGTTGACTTGCACCAACTAAATCTGCAAGGTCGATGCCCTCTGATCGTAATAATGCTTTGTATTCTTCAATCTTACGCAGACGTTCTTCTTGGCCTTTACGAGAAGCCTCTTCTTGAACCCGGCGCTCTTCTACAATCGCGGTTAGCTTGTCATAACCTTCATTTAATTGTTCTAAAGTTAATTCACGAGTAGTTGCTTTCAGGCTACGGGCGTTTAGAAATGTTCTCAGGAAATCGGACATGGAAAGTTACCTATAAAATTAAATACAATTAAATGTAGCATGCAAAAAATATCATCGCCATATTTAAATTAAACTAATTTTTATATAACTATCAACAATAGATTCCACATACTATTTCTATAGCTATCAATAGTAAAACAATTAATGAGAGTTACCTATAATGTTGTTTTAGTTAAAGTTATAAACCCTCACACCAAAACAGATAACTCTCTTCTTTTTTAAACTGAAACATCAAATCCAGTCAGAGCCAATCAACATCATTTATTGAATAAACGATCAACTTGATTTTGCAATCCAAAACCTAGCTAGATGACAACATATTTAAATATTCTTGCTCCGTTAATACAGCAATTCCTTTGTCCGTAGCCGCCTTAATCTTACTTTCCCCAACATTTTCACCAGCTACAAGATAATCAGTTTTACCAGTAACTGATTTTGCAGGTTTAGCGCCTAATGCTTTTGCCTGTTTTTCCATGTCATCACGAGAACCTTGCAACATCTTCCCTGTGAATACAATTATCTTTCCAGTGATCGGAGAATCAATTTTTTCAGCGCCAATGTTTGCCGATGTCCTAGATAAATTAAAACCAAAATTATGAACTTTTAAAAATTCAGCTTTTATATTTTCCAAGCCGTCGACAATAGCCACTGCACTTAGTTCAGCAAACCCATCGATCGAAACAATGTTTTCAACAGTTAAGTCAAATAAATCAATAAGTGAGTGATGTTGAAGTAGTTTTTCACAATTACCACCACCTAAACGATTCACTCCAAATGCAGCGAGAAACCTCCAATCTTCAATTTCAATTTCTCTACTTGCTCTTAATTGCTCCACTAAATTCTGTGATGTTTTTTCACCAAAACCAAAGCTCATAAGCTGTTCTTCAGTTAACTCATAAAGCTGATGAATTTGGTCAATCCCATATAGGTGCAACTTTTCAATTACTTTTGGACCAAAACCATCAATATTGCCTAATGTTTTAAAAAAATGGATCAAGGTGTTTTCTTTTCTAGCAGGGCAATTTTTATTATCACAAATTAAATGCTCACCACTCCAATGCAAAAGAGTATTACAACTTGGACATGTTTCTGGTAATTGAGGTTCTACTCGCTTAATGACGGCCTCAATCTTAGGTATAACTAAACCACTGCGAACTAATTTAACAACGGCTCCAGTCCCAATGCCATTGTTTTTAACCATATTATAATGATGAACAGTAGCGCGGCTAATTGTTGCACCACTAAGTTTTGTTGGAACTAATTCTGCGACTGGTGATACACGTCCTGTTCTGGATGTTTGAGGAATAACTCTCAAGACTTCCACTTCAGCAGCTTCTTCATTTACTTTGAATGCAATTTGCCAACGATGAAATTTTCTAGTTGCTCCCATATGTTCTTTGATTTTGTCATTTGTCGTTTCAATAACAACACCATCGACATCATATTCAATGGAATTCCAGATGCTCTCTATAATTGAATCAAAGTTACTTAAAAACTTTTGAAAATGTCCTATCCAATTATTAATCAATGAAAATGGATAAAATACACACTGTCCTAAATCGATTGCTTTTTGTATTTTTTCATCGATTTTCTTTTCGGCGATAATAGCTGCTTGGATATTTCGTGAGTTCTCAAAATACTGACTTAATTCTTCATCAAAGTAATTTTTATTGATGACTATTTCACCAGGACCTAATCCTCGTTCTCCCTCAGCAGCTACCTTTAGCCCTCGATTAAACGCACGAGTTATATCTTGTCCTTTCAGACCATCTCCACGGGTATATAATATTTGCCCATCATCATAAGCTGCATAACCGTCCAGCTTTGGTGTAACGCGAATATTTACATCATCTAAACTGATTTGAAGCTCTTCTGCTGCTTTAAGAATTCTATCAACCCATTTTTTTATTTCGTTAAACGAATATGCTTTGTCTGTCGACAACATTTTTTGAGGCAAAGGTACTGTTTTACTTTCAAACACTACTTCAGGCTCAACTGCTGCTAGAAATTCGTTATTAGGGTCTTTACTCACAAGCAAAGATATTAAGAAATCATATCTTTCATCGGAAACAATTGGGTGACCAGCTCGATACAAAGCATTAGCAATCATTAAACTAGCTACAAGCTCTTCATTAGAAAGATTATCAAACGTCTGATCTCTGAACGCAGCCTCTGCAACATTCATTACATCACTACCTAAACCGAGTTTCTCAATGATGACTAAATAATTTTTGTTAAAATAAAGATCTGACATGATGCTTACCCATTATGCTGCGCGGTTGTTGCAACGCGATAGTCTGTTCTATTTGAGAAATTACTGGTGGTTTTGCGGATAGTGGTATTCACATCCCCAGCTCGACGCACGATAACCCAGTCCCCGATCTTGACCGCGAGGCGTTCAATTTCATCGGCATTGTGTAATGTTGCATTGGAAACCGTCACCCCGCCGACCTGCACGGGTTCTAAACGCGCAACGGGCGTGATCGCACCGGTACGCCCGACCTGAAACTCAACATCGTTGAGCCGCGTTAGCTCTTCTTGGGCCGGAAATTTATGCGCCACGGCCCAACGCGGTGCCCGTGAGACAAATCCCAGCGTCTGCTGTTGCGCAATCGCATCAACTTTAAACACCACACCATCGATTTCAAATGGCAACGCATCACGCTTTGCTAAAATAGCATCGTGGTATGCCTGACAACCTTCCACACCAGTGACCTGACGGATCTCATCACAGACCGGTAAACCAAACTGTTTCAGATATTGCATGCGCTCATAATGCGAAGCTGGTAATTCCGTTAATTCATCAACGACACCAATGCCATACGCATAAAAAGCCAACGGGCGCTGCGCAGTAATAGCGGGATCAAGCTGACGCAAACTACCTGCTGCCGCATTACGCGGATTAGCAAAAACCTTGTCGCCTCGCGCCAATGCCAGTTCATTCCAACGCTCAAAACCGGCTTTCGGCATGAACACTTCACCACGCACTTCCAGTCGGGCCGGGATCTGTTCACCACTCAAACGTAACGGGATCACCCGAATGGTACGCACGTTTTGTGTAATATCCTCACCCGTGACACCATCACCGCGGGTCGCCGCGCGCACGAGTTCGCCCTGCTCATACAAAATACTGACGGCCAGACCATCCAGCTTGGGTTCACAACAAAACGTGATCGCGTCATTACGAAATAATCGTTCCTGTACTCGGCGGCCAAACGCGGCCAAGTCTTCCGCATTAAAAACATTATCCAGCGATAACATTGGTTGTTCATGCTGCACCGAACCAAATGTCGTTAATGCGGCACCACCTACACGCTGTGTCGGCGAATTCGCATCCAGCCATTGCGGATTCGCCAGTTCAAGCTCGCGCAGTTCGCGCATCAAACGATCATATTCTGCATCAGGCACAGAAGGCGCATCATGCAAATAATATTCGGTGTTGTAACGCTCAAGTAATTGTTGCAGCGCATGCATACGTGACTGGATTTCGTTCATGATATTCGTTCAGATCCACAGACAAAAAATGCGGCCGAAGCCGCACTTAAGATTAATCAATTGTAGCACTTACTGATGATCGTAAGCTTTTAGCTCATCGCGACATTGCGTCAAATAATACTCACTCAATGGCTGACGTGCTGCATCAAATAACAGACCGTCAACTTCACTGGCTAATTTATCTGCCGCTTTCAGCATTAAATCAAAGTGTGCCAAACCACGACCGGTAGCCGGTAACTGCATAAACAGCGAAACCCCTGGCGTCATCAGTCGATCCATTTTACTTGGATCAAAAGTGCCTGGTTTGATCATGTTGATCAAACTAAATAACACTTCACCCTGACCATCCATTTCCAGATGACGGTGGTAGATATCCATCTCACCAAAACGGAAACCGAGAATACGCAATGCGTGTTTTAAATCACGGCCATAAATATATGAACCGTCTCGAGCCGCAATATTGATCACGTAGACATCTTTCCAGATCCCTTTACGCGGCTCAACCTGCGGTTCAATTCGAGTTTCTTCTTGTACAGGTTGTACTGGCGGTACTTTAGCTTCATCTTCATCACCGGCAGAAAACTGCGGAACAGAAGAGATAACCGGTTCAGCATCGCGTCCAAGCGCACTATTCCGTGGAGTGACAACCCGAACCTGACCAATACCATCGGCATCAAAGCCATCCACATCCCGACTTTCAGGGCCGCGTTTACTTGGAACTGGCTTTGGCGGTGAATTTTTTAATTGTGCCCGTTTATTTCGTTGATTTGTCCATAAGCCATGGATGACCAGCGCCGCAATCGCCAGTGCTCCAACTATAACCAGTACTATTCGCAAATCCTGCATCGTCGTTGCTCTATTCTATTTAATTGGTTATCAATCTTCCCTTTACCGATGTGGAACATATGCGATCGCAATTTCCCGCTCGCAGCCATTTGCTCAACACATTGGTAAGAAACCATGTCAATCGCCCCTGATATACACACTATTCAAGACAGATTGAGCTGCTTTCTTTGATTGATCCAATCACACATTCACATAAATAAACGATAAGTGATTGTTCCTGATTCACATTATCCGTTTTGCCGGGCAGGCTGACAACGCTTATTCACAGAAAATAGCGTATTTAAATAAAATCTCCCTTCGCCGACCCTACCAAAATAACAGTCTATCTGTAATAGTCGCAATCAGTATCGTTACTGGGAAAATAATAATGGTAAACATTCAACCGCTTAGTGCTTTTGGTTACCTGCTTCAGGGATTACACCTGATGACGCAACCCGGCATCCGACGTTATGTCTGGGTTCCATTGTTAATCAATATATTACTGTTCTCTACCGGCTTTTATTTACTCTTTCATCGCTTTGATATTGCCATGCATGCCTTAACAGCATGGTTACCCAGTTGGTTGGAGTGGCTGACCTTTTTACTTTGGCCATTAGCCGTGATCGCTATTTTATTTGCATTCAGTTTTTTGTTTGGCATGGTGACCAATTGGATAGCCGCACCGTTTAACGGCATGTTAGCCGCTCGGGTGGAACAATATTTGGCCTCCGATACACATCGGGTCGATGAGCGCCCACTCTGGCAGGAGATCCATCATGCTTTCCGTCGCGAATGGCAAAAGCTTAAATATTGGTTACCGCGCACATTACTCTGCGCTATTTTGTTTTTCGTGCCAGTTGCCGGGCAATTTTTAGCGCCATGGATATGGCTATTATTTTCTGCCTGGATGATGGCGATTCAATATTGTGATTATCCCTACGACAATCACAAAATCACTTTTCCTGACATGCGAAACCAGCTGGCCCGAAACCGCTGGCGACACCTCTCTTTCGGCGGCCTGATCATGTTATTAGGCTCAATCCCTTTGCTGAATTTATTCCTGATGCCGATGGCTATTTGCGCCAGCACTGCCATGTGGGTTGACGATCAGAAAAAATAATCCATTCCAAACAGCAATAAAAAACGGGGACATGATAGTCCCCGTTTTTTATTACATTTCAGCCAATTACGTATGATCAACTAAACTATCAATCACTGCACTATTCGCCATTTTAGCATCATCATCAAACTGATAAATGTCATCACGGAATTGCAACTGACCTTGTTTGTCGACCCAACTACGCCAATAAACTGTATAAACCGGAACCGGATCGGTCATTGCCAACCACTTTGTGGTGTCTTCTTTCAGCATTTGATCCAGTTTATCGACATTCCATTTTGAGCCTTTTAACAACAATTTCGCAAAATTATCCGCCTCTTCGACCCGCACACAACCAGAACTGAGCGCTCTCAAATCACGCTTAAAATAGCCTGGAGACGAAGTGGAATGCAGGTAGATTGCATCGTTGTTAGGCAAATAGAATTTATAACGACCCAGTGCATTATGATCACCCGGTTTTTGCCGTAAGCGATAAGGGAAATTCTCTTCCGTACCATCCCAAACCATGGCCGTTGGATCCACTTTCATGCCCTGTGAATCCACCACTTCAAACTGGCCTTTATCGAGGAAATGTTTGTCTTTAACCAGTTTTGGTACTAAATCCTGCTGCAAAATACGCGCAGGTACATGCCAAGCCGGATTCACAACAATGCTTGAAATTTCACTGGATAATATAGGTGTCTGGCGTTTCACCTGACCCACAATAACGCGGCTGGAGAAAATCTCTTGCTGACCATCCAATACCCGGAGTCGATATTCAGGAATATTCACCAACACGTGACGTTGTGATGAAATCTGTTGCGGCAAATCACTGCGCAAGATACTGCGCGCCAAAATGACAGCACGAACTTTGGGCGGCAGACGCAGCCACGTCAGTGTACGACGGCCAATTACACCATCACCATCAAGGCCATGCCGTTGCTGAAAACGCTGCATAGCCTGCACCGTTAAATCATCATAGGTGGTGAGTTTGAGCTGTTCAGCCGTTAATTGCCCGCTTGGCAGATCGCCGCTGCGCAATAAAACATCTCGAATTAACGGTAAAGCTTCATGAGATTCACCTGGTTTCACTTTTAAATCAGGTAAATTTGGCCAAGGCGCTTTTCTTGATTCATCCAATAAGGACAACAGTACACGTCGGGAAGATAAATAATTTTCTGTCTGTGGCCGTAACTTATTCATGACCCGATCTACATCCGGTCGCTGTAATAACGCGATATATTCATTACGCTCTGCAGCAGATAATACCGGATTAAAATTCTTGAAATGAAAACGCTCACGGGAATCGCCATCCAGCTCATGCCACTGATGACGGAACTGATGTAGCAGACTATAGATCTGGAAATAGGTTTCCGGATTTTTAGCCAATTCGGGTTGTTTGGTCAGCTGTAACCAACTCTTTGCAAATGCAGGATGAATCCCCGCCATGGCAACTTCCATCAGTTGCTGAGTCAATTCACTCCGGACTGCCACGGAAGGTAATGGCAATGAAGTGCCTGTCTCCACGCCTGATTTTGGCGCTGGTGCCCGTAGTTCAGTTGTTACTGCAAAACTACCACTGTTCCATGCCAACAACAAAATTGCTGCCGTTGACATAAATTTGCCACGCATTATTTCCTCCTTATCCCTGTTCACATCGGTGAAATAACAGGGGTAAGCTATAATCTTATCCTTCTGATTATGCTAATTATGCCTAAAAGAAAATAGCATGCGCAGATTATTTTAATCAGTCTGGAGCTGACAGGCACAAATAGCAGGCTATATCTTGTTATTACATATGGTTATAACAAAACAGCATTTCCTATCCTGATTTTTAGGATTAACCTACTTTCAATAAAGACCTACTCGCAGGAGCGAACATGAGCAAAATCTTTGAAGATAACTCACTGACCATCGGAAACACTCCCCTGGTTCGCCTGAACCGCGTCAGTAAAGGCAATGTATTAGCGAAAGTTGAAAGCCGCAACCCAAGTTTCAGCGTTAAATGCCGCATTGGCGCCAATCTGATTTGGGACGCAGAAAAAAAAGGCATCCTGAAAGCAGGCAAAGAAATTATTGAACCAACCAGCGGTAATACAGGTATCGCTTTGGCATTTGTCGCAGCCTCACGTGGTTATGGCATCACCCTGACTATGCCGGCTACCATGAGTCTGGAACGCCGCAAATTGCTGAAAGCGTTGGGCGCTAACTTAGTGCTGACCGAAGGCCCACTGGGCATGAAAGGTGCCATCGCTAAAGCCGAAGAACTGGTTAATTCAGATCCAGATAAATATGTGCTGCTGCAACAATTTGAAAACCCAGCCAACCCGGAAATCCACGAAAAAACCACTGGTCCAGAAATCTGGAATGATACCGATGGTCAGGTTGATGTAGTTGTAGCTGGCGTAGGTACTGGCGGTACCATCACTGGTATCTCCCGTTACATCAAGAAAACACAAGGTAAACAGATCATCTCTGTTGCTGTAGAGCCAGCAGAATCACCAGTGATCAGCCAGAAACTGGCCGGTGAAGAACTGAAACCGGGCCCACATAAAATTCAGGGTATCGGTGCTGGTTTCATTCCAGGCAACCTGGATCTGTCACTGCTGGACCGCGTAGAAAAAGTCGCCAGCGATGATGCGATTGCTATGGCGCGTCGTCTGATGGAAGAAGAAGGCATTCTTGCTGGTATCAGCTCAGGTGCCGCAGTCGTAGCAGCAAATCGTCTGGCAGAATTACCAGAGTTTGAAGGCAAGACTATTGTTGTCATTCTGCCAAGTTCTGGTGAACGTTATCTGTCTAGCGTGTTATTCCAAGGTATTTTCACCGAACAAGAGCTGCAATCGTAAAAACGCACGCTTACGCATTACATTGAAAGCACGCTTCGGCGTGCTTTTTCATTGTGGTGTACATCACTTTTACCTATTCCCGCCAATTTATGCTGCAGTCGCCTCAAAACATTGACTCTTTGGTTAACGAGGCAGCAGTGCCAATACTACAAGCTATTATTTTATCAATAACAACTCGGTAACATTATGCAAAAAGTAACGTTTTAATATGCAAAATCGTTTATCTCCGCAGCAGGTCGATGGTATCCTTAGCTGGCTCAACAATATGGATTTATTTAATTTGGGGTGAACAAATGTACGAGAAGTCTGTACTAATTACTGCTGAAAACGGTCTGCACACACGTCCTGCTGCGCAATTCGTTAAAGAAGCTAAAGAATTTCAAAGTGAAGTAACTGTAATCAGCGGCGGTAAATCTGCTAGCGCGAAGAGCTTGTTCAAACTGCAAACTCTGGGTCTGGTTAAAGGTACCACTATCACTATCCGTGCTGAAGGTAGCGATGAGAAGAAAGCGGTAGATAAACTGGTTGCCCTGATGGATACACTGGAATAATCCGGTTTTCTCCATTAGCACTTTTTATCCCTGTTAACACAACAACATAGGTACGGCTATGATCTCTGGTATCCTGGCATCGCCTGGCGTTGCATTTGCCAAGGCCCTGGTGCTGAAAGAACAACACATTGTTATCAATCAGACTCCAATTTCTTCTTCTCAGGTTGATAGCGAAGTTGCTCGCTTTTACGAAGCTCGCACCAAGTCTGCACAACAATTGGAAGCCATCAAAGAAATGGCTGGTAAGACTTTCGGTGAAGAGAAAGAGGCTATTTTCGAAGGCCATATCATGCTGCTCGAGGACGAAGAACTCGAACAGGATATTCTTACCCTGATCCGCGATGAACTGTTCAGTTCTGATCGTGCAATCCACCAAGCCATTGAGCAATACGCTTCTATGATGGCAGAACTGGATGACCCATACCTGCGCGAACGCGCCACCGATTTCCGTGATATCGGCAATCGTCTGGTTAAAAACGTACTGGGTATGGAAATTGTTAACCTGAGCACTATCGATGAAGAAGTGATCTTGGTTGCTAACGATCTGACTCCATCAGAAACCGCTCAGATCAACCTGAACTACGTGCGTGGTTTCGTAACTGATATCGGCGGCCGTACCTCTCATACCTCTATCATGGCCCGTTCTTTGGAACTGCCAGCGATTGTAGGTACTAACGACGTTACTAAACGTGTACAGAGCGGTGATTTCCTGATCCTGGATGCTATCCACAATCAGGTACATATCAACCCGACTGACGAAGTTATCAGCAAAACTAAAGCTGCTCAGGCTAAATTCCTGGCAGAAAAAGCAGAGCTGGCTAAACTGCGTGAATTACCTGCAACCACCACTGATGGTCACCAGGTAGAAGTCTGCTCTAACATCGGCACCCTGAAAGATATGGATGGTGCACACCGTAATGGTGCTGAAGGTGTTGGTCTGTACCGTACCGAATTCCTCTTCATGGATCGTGATTCTCTGCCATCTGAGCAGGAACAGTTCCAGGCTTATAAAGAAGTGGCTGAGTCCATGCCTGATAAGCCAATCATTGTTCGTACCATGGACATCGGTGGCGACAAAGAACTGCCTTACATGAAGTTCCCGAAAGAGATGAACCCGTTCCTGGGCTGGCGTGCTGTGCGTATCTTCTTTGATCGCAAAGACATCATGCACACTCAGTTACGCGCGATTCTGCGTGCTTCCGTTTTCGGCAAGCTGCGTATCATGTTCCCAATGATCATCTCTGTAGAAGAGTTCCGGGCACTGAAAGTTGAACTGGCAGAGCTGAAAGAAGAGCTGCGCAGTGAAGGTATCGCTTTCGATGAAAATATCGAAGTCGGTATTATGATCGAGACGCCTGCTGCTGCAGTGATGGCTGGTCATCTGGCGAAAGAAGCTGACTTCTTCAGTATTGGTACCAACGATTTGACTCAGTACACACTGGCGGTTGACCGTGGTAACGAGATGATTTCTCGCCTGTACAACCCACTGTCTCCAGCAGTATTGAACCTGATCAAACAGGTTATTGATGCATCTCACGCTGAAGGCAAATGGACTGGTATGTGTGGTGAGTTAGCGGGTGATGAACGCGCTACCGTGCTGCTGCTGGGTATGGGTCTGGATGAGTACTCAATGAGTGCGATGTCTATCCCGCGTGTGAAACAACTGGTTCGTAGCACCAGCTATGCTGTTGCGAAAGATCTGGCTGACCGTGCATTGGCATCAGCTACAGCTGCTGAGGTTGAAGCGATTGTAGATGAGTACTTTGTGAAGAACAGAGCAGTCTGATAGAATCGTATTGATCAACATAATTATTCAGGAGCTAAACCATGGGCTTTTTTGATTTTTTAAAGAAGATGGTCTCTTCTGACAACGGTGCAACGGATACTGCCGGTATCGAAATTTTTGCTCCATTGTCTGGTGAGATTGTACCGATTGAAGACGTACCAGACGTGGTTTTCGCTGAGAAAATCGTCGGTGATGGTATTGCTATCAAGCCAACAGGCAACAAAATGGTTGCTCCTTGTGACGGCGTGATCGGTAAAATCTTCGAAACGAATCATGCATTCTCTCTGGAATCAGATTCAGGTATCGAACTGTTTGTTCACTTCGGTATTGATACTGTTGAACTGAAAGGCCAAGGCTTTACCCGCATCGCGCAGGAAGGCCAGCAGGTTAAGAAAGGCGACACCATTATTGAGTTCGACCTGGCATTCCTGCAGAGCAATGCAAAATCAACACTGACTCCAGTTGTTATTTCTAACATGGATGACGTGAAGTCAATGACCAAACTGTCTGGTCCTGTGACTCTGGGTGAAAGCCCAGTACTGCGCATCAAGAAATAATAACCCGTTAGGTTATTAAAAAAAGCCGGCTGCAAAGTCGGCTTTTTTATTACCTCAATTACCGCTGATTTTTCTACCCTGGCATTTTCATTTCCGTAAATCGCAGCCATAAAAAAACCCTCCGAAGAGGGTCTTTGTACTGCAGTGCAGTGCAGTAAACCAAATGATTTACGCCAACAGAAACTCACGCAGTTTGGCAAAATCAGCCGGCATAAACGCCGACAGCAGTGGCAGATCAGCACGATCAGCCAACTCTTTTGGCAATGGCAATGTGACATTCAGGATCTCTTCCACACTTTCTTTGAACTTGGCAGGATGAGCAGTACACAGGAAGATGCCGGTTTCATCAGCCGCTAATTGTGATTGCAGTACATCCCACGCGATCACACCGTGTGGTTCACACAGATAACCTGCCGCATGCAGTTTTTTCAAGCTGGCACGAGTTTCTTCGTCAGAACGCGCCGCGTAACCCAGCTCTTTTAGATCCCAACCATTAACTTTAAACAGCTCTTCAACGCGCGGCCAGTTGTTCGGGCGGCTGACATCCATTGCATTTGACAGGGTTGGCACGGTTTCTTTAGGAGACCAAGTGCCTTCAGCTAAATAACGCGGTACGGTATCGTTAGCATTAGTAGCCACGATAAAACGTTTTACTGGCAGACCTAATGCTTTCGCGATCAAGCCAGCCGTCAGGTTACCGAAGTTGCCAGACGGAACGGCAATGACCGCTTGTTCGCGCTGAGCTTTAGGCAGTTGCGCAATCGCTTCAAAGTAATAGCAGATCTGTGCTACCAGGCGGCTGATGTTGATAGAGTTGGCTGAATTCAGACCAATCGCTTTTTTCAGCTCTTCATCATCAAACGCATTTTTTACCATCGCCTGACAATCGTCGAACGTGCCTTCAATCGCGATAGTGCGAATGTTGCCACCCAGCGTGCAGAACAGTTTTTCCTGCAGCGGACTGATTTTGCCGTTTGGATACAGGATCACGACTTCAATATTTGGCAGACCGTAAAAGGCGTGCGCTACCGCAGCCCCGGTATCGCCAGAAGTGGCAGTCAGGATAGTGATTTTTTCACCGTTACTGAAGGCAGTCAGGCACTGCGCCATGAAACGACCACCAAAATCTTTGAATGCTAATGTCGGGCCGTGGAATAGCTCCAGCGCATAAGTGTTATCAGCCACTTTTGCCAGTGGTGCCGGGAAAGAGAACGCCGTCGCTACCATCTGTTCCAGTTTTTCTTGTGACAGCTCATCACCGATCAAGTGTTTCAGAATAGTCACTGAACGTTCTACCAGTGGTTTCTCCAGCAATGCATTCACATCGGCTAACGGCGCAATCTGTTCTGGGAAAAACAGACCCTGACCACGGCCCAAGCCTTGTTTCACGGCTTGCGCAAAGCTGACCTGTTCTGAATGATCTTTGATGTTGTAAAGCTTCATAGTCCTTGTCCTGTAATTTGTGTTCCCTGACGATCAATCTTGCAGACATGGCAGAAACCATCTTCATTCTGGATGAAGTTAGCTTCCAGCCACTCTTTCATACGTAATGCCTGTTGCTTATCAGTCATCGCAACGAAGACAGTTGGGCCAGAACCGGAGATACCGGTCGCCAGTGCACCCGACATGGCAGCATGTTGGCGCACTTCGTTAAATTTAGGAATTAATGCCTGACGGTATGGTTCAGCAATAACGTCTTTCAGCATCGCTGAAGCCAGTTTCTCCTGACCGGTATGGCTGGCATGCACGAAGGCAGCCAAACGACGGCCGTAAGTCAGGCAATCGCTACGGCGGTATTGTGCCGGCAGAATAGCACGCGCTTCTGCAGTAGAAATGCTGATCCCTGGATAACAAGAGACCCAATACCAGTTATCAAACGTTGGCACCGACTGGCTGATGACGCCTTCTTCTTCGATCATCAATTGCAGGCCGCCCAGATAACACGGTGCGACGTTGTCATAATGGATTGAACCGGAGATTTGACCTTCCAGCTCGCCCATCAGCAATAAGGCTTCAGTCTGATCCAGCGCATAATCATGGAAGGCATTTAATGCCGCCAGTGCAGCAACAATACTGGAGGCACTTGAACCTAAACCGGAGCCGATTGGCAGATTTTTTTCCAGCACCATTCGCAGTGGTTTAATGCTTAAGCCACGTTTTTTCAGTGCGGCGGCATAACCCAGATAGCAGTCATAAACGATATTTTTTTCTGCTTCTGCTGGTAATTTATGTGAAAAACGACCCTGACAGCTCAACGCAAATGGCGCATCGTGATCGGAAACTTCAACACGATCGCCTAACAGAGCACCATCAATAGGTGCCAGCGCGGCACCTAATACGTCAAAACCAACACTGACATTACCAATCGAGGCCGGAGCGTATGCTACTACGGTCATGAATTATACCTCTTGCTTCCAGTTCAGGGTGCGCAGCAGATCTGCAAAGACCCCTGCCGCTGTTACTTCAGTGCCCGCACCGTAACCGCGCAAGACCAAAGGGATCGGTTGATAGTAGGTAGAGAAGAACGCCAATGCGTTTTCACCATCTTTTACTTTGAATAACGGATCGTTTTCGTCCACTTCTTTAATAGCCACTTTGCACTGACCATTTTCGATACTGCCGACGTAACGCAATACTTTACCTTCTGCTTTAGCAGCGGCAACACGTTCACGGAACCATGCATCGGCTTCTGGCAGACGCTTGATAAACTCATCGGTAGAACCAGAAGCGTCAAATCCTGGTGGCAGTGCTTGTTCCACTACCACGTCGCTCAGCTCGAGCGGCATACCCGCTTCACGCGCCAGAATTAACAGCTTACGCGCCACGTCCATACCGCTTAAGTCATCACGCGGATCGGGTTCAGTGAAACCATTACCTTTGGCGGTCAAAGTGGCTTCCGAGAAGCTGCTGCCTTCATCCAGTTTACCGAAGATAAACGACAGTGAGCCGGACAGGATACCGTTAAAGGCCTGTAGTCTATCACCAGCTTTGATCAGATTCTGCAGGTTTTCGATAACCGGCAGACCCGCACCGACGTTGGTTTCGTACAGGAACTTACGACGTGTGGCCTGAGCAGTACGACGCAGCTCGCGGTAGTACTGAATAGAACTGGTGTTGGCTTTTTTGTTTGGTGTAACGACGTGGAAACCCGCAGCCAGGAAATCGGCATACTGACCGGAAATAGTTTCATCCGAAGTACAATCGACAATGACCGGATTGATCAAATGGCTGTCATCCACCAGCTGTTTGATAGCCTGCAGATTGAAACGATCGGTCGCCACATCCAGCGCCGCTTGCCAGTTAGCCAGATCCAGACCATCTTTTGACAAGACCATTTTACGGGAATTAGCCAGACCCACCACACGCAGACCGATGCCCTGTTTGCTCAATACCGCTTGTTGACGACGGATCTGTTGCAGTAACGCACCACCTACACCACCGAGCCCTACCAGAATGATGTCGATAAATTGTTGGGTACCGAACAGGTTCTGGTGACACGCTTTGATCGCTTCAGTGACTTTTTTGTTGCCAACGACTGCGGAGATAGAACGTTCGCTGGAACCTTGCGAAATGGCCACAATGTTGATGGAAGCCTGCGCCAGTGAAGTAAAGAAACGGGCAGCGATACCTTTCATAGTACGCATGCCATCCCCTACCAGTGACAGGATCGCCAGATCATGACGGATCTCGATCTCTTCCAGCAACTTAGCTTGTAATTCCAGCTCGAATTCCTGATTCAGCACTTTCAGCGCTTTTTCAGCATCATAGGTGTGGATACAGAAACTGATGCTGTATTCGGAAGAGGCTTGCGTGATCAACACCACCGATACACCAGCACGGGAAACTGCTGTGAACATACGGCCAGCCATGCCGACCATGCCTTTCATGCCCGGGCCGCTGACGTTGATCATTGAGATACCCGACAGATCGGAGATCCCTTTCACCGGATATTGATCATCACCGTGATCAGCACTGATTAAAGTGCCTTCACCCTGTGGGTTAAAGGTGTTTTTGATAAGACATGGAATGTGGAAACGGGCAATCGGGGCGATGGTACGTGGGTGCAGTACTTTAGCGCCAAAGTAAGAGAGCTCCATCGCTTCTTTATATGACATGCGTTTCAGCAATACAGCATCCGGCACCAGACGAGGATCACAGCTGTAAACGCCATCTACGTCTGTCCAGATCTCGCAGCAATCAGCGTTCACACAAGCCGCCAACACGGCTGCTGAGTAGTCAGAACCATTACGGCCCAACAATACCAGTTCGCCTTTTGCGTTACCGCCAGTGAAACCCGCCATCAGGTAGACATGCCCTTCATTGACCGGCTTTTCGGCAAAACGGGCACGAGAAACATCGATATCGACGTGAGATTCTAAGAAGCTCCCTTCCGCCAGTAACATTTCGACCGGATTGATCAGGGTGACTTTTTCACCGCGAGCCAGCAGCAGTTGTTCCATACAAGCGATAGATAACGCTTCACCACGGCTTAAAATCAATGCCTGAACGCTGTCCGGACACTGGTTCAGTAACTGGATGCCCTGCATTTTACTGCGAATCGTACCCAGCTCTTGCTGCAGACGTTGCATCAGCACTTCGTCAGCGAAATTGGCATAACGTGTTTTCAGACCGGTGATCAGACGCGTGAAAATGCCTTCAATATCGGCGAGTGTTGCACTGGCATCTTCACCTTTGCTGGTCTGAGCAACCAGCGCCACCAGCAGGTTAGTCACTTTGGCTGGTGCCGATAACACCAATGCCACCTGAACCTGTTGCTGATTATTCACAACGATGTCGGAAACCCGGAGGAATCGTTCCGCATCTGCCAGTGAAGAACCACCAAACTTAAGTACACGCATATACATCTCCCTGTAACGAAAAAGCCCGTACCTGGTTAGGGGACGGGCTTCGATAATTGTTTGTGTTATTTATGCGTTAGCCCGCGCCAGTACCACCAATTGTGGTGCCGGTAATGGTAATAATTGTGCGGGTAGCAATAGTAAATAGCATAATTAGACTTCGCATAAATAGTGACATACCAATACCGGATCAGGTACATTTCTGTCAACAAAATTTTGTAACAATTCGCGATTTCAGACCATTCATGGCGATTAACAAACGCAGTCTGTGAGCCAGGCTGGCAGGTATTGTTAATAACATTGAAAAAACAGATCTACTGTCATATGAATGCAGCGAATATGTTAAAATTAACACAATTTCATTTAACGCAGAGAATTTCCATGCAAATACCACAGATATTGATTGTTGAGGATGAACTCGTCACACGAAATACGCTGAAAAGTATCTTTGAAGCGGAAGGCTATCATGTTCTGGAAGCCAATAATGGTGACGAAATGCACTATACATTAGCCAATCAGCGAGTTGATCTTGTGATCATGGATATCAATTTGCCTGGAAAAAACGGCTTGCTGCTGGCGCGTGAAATTCGGGAAAAAGGCGAAATGGGGCTGATTTTCCTGACTGGTCGCGATAACGATGTCGATCGTATCTTAGGGCTGGAAATTGGTGCGGATGACTACCTGACCAAACCATTTAACCCGCGCGAACTGACGATCCGTGCCCGCAACCTGCTGGGACGCACCCGCCGTGGTGATCCGGTTGAAGAGCCTATTGCCGGTAATGTGTCTGCCTATCGCTTCAATGGCTGGACGCTGGATATCAACAGCCGTTCATTGATCAATCCGTCTGCCGTGGCTTATCGCCTGCCACGTTCTGAATTCCGTGCGTTGCTGCATTTTTGTGAAAATCCGGGCCAGATCCAAACTCGTGCTGATCTGTTGCTGAAAATGACCGGTCGCGAGCTGAAACCACATGACCGTACTGTGGACGTGACGATTCGCCGGATCCGCAAACATTTTGAAGATTATCCAGACACACCGGAACTGATCACCACTATTCACGGTGAAGGCTATCGTTTCTGTGCTGACTTAGAACAAGAAACAAACGCTTAGTTAATTTTTGTAAAGCAAACCGCTAAAAAGGCCAACCTGTGTTGGCCTTTTTGTTTTCTGCACGATAAATTGAGAAAGATTACGGGATATAACCATCAGTTTCCGAGCTGATTGCCCTGTATCGTGGTTTACATAAGAGCAAAATAATAAATAGGAGCCAGAATGAAGAAGTACTGGTATCTGGCCTACTGTCACCCGAAAGAAGAAGAACGGGCCAAATTACATCTGCAAAATCAGGGTATCTACAGTTATTACCCGCTGGTGCTCACGCGCAAAATTTTACGCGGTAAGATGATCGAGAAAACAGAGCCTATGTTCCCGCGTTATCTATTTATCAATGTGGATATTGACGAGTTTTCACCGATGAAAATTCGCTCAACCCGAGGTATTAGCCGCGTGATTGGGCATGGTGAAAAGTGGTGCAAAGTACCTTCTGAGTTGATCTATCAACTGATGAGCAATGAAGACAGTGATGAATTACGCGATGTGGTAAGCCGGTTACCGAAACACGGTCAGCAAGTACTCATTGAGGACGGGCCCTTCAAAGGTCTGCAGGCGATTTATCAAGAACCGGATGGTGAACTGCGTGCCATTCTGTTGCTGTCGATATTGAATCAGGATGTCAGTGAAAGTTTTGATAACAAAAGTTTTCGCTGCATGGCCAGTTAAACAATAAAGGCGGATACAGCACTGGCTAAAAAGTCAGTGCTGTAGTTTAAACCCAGCCATTTAATAGCCGATACTCTTCCAGCACATAGGTGTCGGTCATACCGCTGATAAAATCGAGTAACAAACGTACCCGGTAATACCATTCCTGTTCTGCTGGCCGTTGAAAAAAGGGATCTGGCGTATCGGTGGCTTTTTGGTAAGCCAATACATGCCGGCGAGAAAGCCGATGACAAAGTCGCAACGCATGTTGATAACGGTGATGCCCTTCCCCGCTTAATAATTGACGGAATATTGGTGCTGGCAACGTCAGTAGTTCACTGTAGGTGAGCAACACCCCCCGCATAGCGGCATAACCGGACAATTCGAGACTTTCCACTTCCCGTTGACCAAAGATCGATTGCCGTGCCAGACGTTTCAGTGCATTTAGCACATGAATTGCCGGATGATCACATTCCAATAAATGCCCGACGAAATGTCCGGCCAAAATATCTTTTTTATGTAGCAGATAAGACTCAGCCGCCAACTGTACCCAATCATTGGTCAGCAGATAACGAAAATGCGGGAAAAATCCCTGTTCGTCTTGTAATGCTGCTTCGAGTAACGGTTTTAAATAGTGGCGGGTTTCATCATCAACCTGCTCGGTCAGAAATTTAATGACCGCATCTAAGGTCAGCAAATGACGATCAACGGCATCATCAACATCTGCGATGCTATAAGAAATGTCATCGGCGGCTTCCATGATAAAGACCAGCGGATGACGCATTCCGGCAGGTAGTTGCAGTACATCACGAATGCGTTCAATCAGTTGCCGCTCACTGATAAATACACCAACCTTACCTTCGGTCGCCATCACCAATTCATCAATCACGCGCGGGTATTTAATAATGCAGGCCAGCTGACTTAACGTCAGATTGAGCCGTTGCAGGGAGTGGACCAGGCGCAAACTTTGCGCATTCCCATCAAAACTACACAGATCCGGCGCCAGCACTTTTTGCCATTGTTCGCTGGCGGGGGCAGATATCGCAGAGGCGAATAAACTATCCAGCTCGTCATGTAACCATTCGCGCAGTACCGCTTCACCAAAATGACCAAACGGCGGATTGCCGACATCGTGCAATAAGCAAGACATCTCAATGAGATTGGTGACGGCCTGTTCGACCCAATCGGTACGATGCATTTGGCGAATAGCAAAAATGATCTGCCGGCCCGCTTGTTGCACTTCTAATGAATGCGTCAGCCGGCTGCGGACCGAGGCTTTAACATCGAGCGGAAAAACCTGGGTTTTTTGCTGCAAACGCCGCACCGGTGCACTTTGCACGATCCGGGTTCGATCCAACTCAGTAGCCACCAGCAAAGATTGTGGTTCGACCGGATAATAACGTTCAGGCTGGAGCAAGTTCGGATAATGCAGCATAAACCGTTTCCTTCATGTTGGCGGTTATTCCTGATGTTCCTGTACCGGAGAACGTTGCTGCTGCAGCCAGTGACGCAGCCGTTCCAAATCACCCTGATATTCAGCACTGATGCTTTCCACCCAATCGTGGATATTCTCCTGCCAGGCCGGTAGATCGGGCGATTGAGCTTGTTGGGCCAGCTGATAGATCCGCTTCAGACCAATCGCACCCGCCGCACTTTTGATTTTATGTGCTTCTTCCACTATGCCTTGTTTGTCGCGCGCCGTCAGTGCACTGTTCAGAATATCGAGATACTCCGGCATTGACGCCTCAAACAAATCGATCGCTGACGCCATCACATCGCAACCGACAACACCGGTGAAATCCTGCAGGAAATTAATATCCAGCAAATGTTTTTCCTGTGAGTCAGTCAGCACTGGTTCTACCGGCAGAGAGCAAACAATAAAAAGCTCATTCAAGGTTTTGCGCAGATTATCCAACGACAGCGGTTTACCAATCACCGATTGCATGCCGTGCTGCTGATATTGTTGCTGGTTATTAATCAGGTTCGCCGTTAAGGCAACCAGTGGCGGTAATTGTTCAGGATAACGACGGCGTAATTCGTCAGCGACATCAAACCCCGTCATATCCGGCAGCTGAATATCCAGTAGCACCAGATCGTAACGACCCGGTTGGAATTTTTCTAACGCTTCCGAGCCGGTCATGGCGGCATCCACCTGATGGCCGAGTTTATTCAGCATCGCAGTGGCCACAGTGACGTTCAGCGCAATGTCTTCCACCAGCAAAATACGCAAGTCAGCAATGGCTGTGGCTTGTGTCACCTCGGCTTCATCTACACTGTCATCGATCACGGCAACATCCAGTTCAATAGTGAAACAGGAACCATGCCCTAACTCACTATCAACCTGAATCGTGCCGTCCATCGCCTCAACCAACTGCTGCGTAATGGCCAGCCCAATGCCGGTACCAACGGCCCGTTTCGTGCCCGGTACCTGATAATACATGGCAAAAATATTTTGCTGTTCGTGTGCCGGAATACCGATACCGGTATCTTCTATATCAAAGCGCAGGTGTACTTTGTTATCTTCCGTCGGGGAAACCTGCACCCCGAAAGTGATACCACCCTCCGCCGTGAATTTGACCGCATTACTGAGCACGTTCCACAAGATCTGGCGCAGACGCGTGCCATCGGCCATGACCCAATGCGGGACGTCACCATCGATATCGAAATGCAGATACAGCCCTTTGGCTTCCACCATCAGTTTGCTTAAAGTTTGTAGATCGGCCAGTAACACACGCAAGTCGATTTTGCTGTTGGCTATTTTCAGCCGACGACGTTCAATTTTGTCGAGGTCGATAATATCGTTGAAGATATTGCCCAGAGTAACGGCACTAAGATGAATGGTGTTCAGATATTGGCGCTGTAAATCATTGAGCGGGGTATCCAGCAAAATATGGCTTAAGCCGACCACACCGTTTAATGGGGTGCGCAATTCATGGCTGATGGTCGAAATAAAAGTGGTTTTATCCTGGCTGGCTTTTTCCAGCTCATCTTGATAACGCTTGTGTTCGGTAATGTCGCGGCCAAAGCCAACCAACCCGAGCCGTTCACCATGGGCGGCAAAAAACGGCACCTGACGCATTTCAAAACAGGCGCGACGACCGTCCGGATAAGGGAACCATAACTCGTAAGTGATCGGGCGATTTTGTTCAAACACTTCCCGATCATGGCTGATAATTTGTTCTGCCATTTGCGGCTCGTAAACACCATACGGCGTGCGACCAATGATCTCGTTGCGGCTGCGCCCGAGCAGTGTTTCCAGTGCTTTATTACAACTGAGGAACTCTTCGCGTTCGTTACGGTAGAACACCAAATCGGGGGAACTGTCGAGAAATGAGCGCAACAAGGCACTTTGTTCTTCCAGCTCTTTCTGGGCTTTTTCACGCTGGATAGCTTCGGCTTCCAGCTCGCTTAATACGCGCAAGCGTGCGGCTTCGGCACGGCGAGTTTCTTCGATCTGGCTATTTAATTGGCTGATATTACTGTGCAGCCGCTGGTTCAAAGCCTGATCACGTTCACGCATGACCTGTAACTTATGTACCATATCGGTCAGACGACGCCGGGAATCTTCCAATTCATCAATAACGGCAGTCAGAAAATAGGCGGCCCACGGCGTAACTAACAGACCAAAAAAGACCGAGCGCACCAGATCGACCACATCGACCACGCCACGTAGTAATAACGTGATAGTGCCTTGGATCACGACCGCAATAGAAATAATGCAGAATGCCAATAACAGACTGAATCGAATGATGCCGATGCGGGTGATCCAGTCGACGTAAAGCTGCACCCATGTTTTGATTTGTCGCATTGCGCTATCCCATTCCTATGCTCGTGGCGAAAAAACTAAGCCAGATCAGCATAGCGGGTAATGCACGCGCTTCCTAGCTTGGAAATTGAAAGGCGCGGCCTAGCGCACTGCCCTGTCCGCCGTGTTGTTTCAGATAACGGTCCATCTCAATCATCACACTCCAGCGCCCTTCACACCAATCGGGGGCTAACAAGGTAGGTCGACGGGCGGAGGCGGTCACTCGATGAAACACCACCTCCGGTGGTGTATGCCGGATCATCTCGGCCGCAATCGCCACATATTCGGTTTGCGTTAACGCATTCAGACGACCCGCACGCCAAGCTTTCGCCATGGTGCTACCTTCCACAATATGCAGCGGATGTAACTTGATACCGTCTGTGCCTGTCGCAACCACTTGTTGCAACGTATCCAGACACTCGGCCAGCCCTTCGCCCGGTAAACCAATGATGAGATGGGTGCAGATTTTCAAATTTCGTGCCCGCGCGCGTTCCACCGCATCGACATAGGCTTGATAATCGTGCCCTCGGTTAATACGCTTTAACGTATCCGCATGCGCACTTTGTAAACCCAACTCCAGCCAGATCTCTAAGCCTTGTTGCTGATAATTACTGAGCAGATCCAGCACTGCATCGGGCACGCAATCCGGGCGCGTGCCGACACACAACCCGACCATGTCGGCAACTTGCAGCGCTTCTTCATACATTTTTTTCAGGTAAGCCACTTCGGCATAAGTGCTGGTATATGCTTGAAAATAGGCTAAATAACGCTGCGCCCGAACAATTTCCCCTTTCCGTGCAGTCAGTTGCTCGCGGATAGAGAGTTGCTGAGTAGTTTCATCGGCAAACGAGGCGACATTACAAAAAGTGCAACCGCCTTTACCCAGCGTGCCATCGCGATTGGGGCAGGTGAACGCGCCATGCAACGTCAGTTTGTGGATCTTCTCACCATAACGCTGAAGGAGATCCTGACCGAAGGTATTGACCAAAAAATGTATTTGCATGACGACTCCTGAACATTAGCCCACTATTGTAGGGGAAAAGCGGCCATCCCGCATCGCTGCAGGCTCGTCACTGCCGGTGGATATTGTTATGATCAACCACAACATATTTTGGCCATCACAGCATGGCGAACTCTTTGAGGTAGTGATGAAAATAGGAATCATCGGCGCAATGGAGCCGGAAGTCGCCATTTTGCGTGAACAGATCAAAAATCGTGAAACCATCACTGTCGCAGGTTGCGAATTTTACAGCGGTGAATTAGCCGGTCATCAGGTGATCTTGACGCGCTCCGGTATTGGTAAAGTGGCAGCCAGCATTGCCACCACCATTTTACTGGAGCGTTTTGCGCCCGATTGCGTGATCAACACCGGCTCTGCGGGTGGCTTTGATCCAGAATTACATGTGGGTGATGTGGTCATTTCCAATGATGTGCGTCATCACGATGTGGATGTCACCGCTTTTGGTTATGAACCAGGTCAGTTGCCACAACAACCAGCTGCGTTTGCGTCAGATCGTAAATTGATCGACGTGGCAGAACAGGTGATGCATCAATTCCCTGATCTGCAAAGCCGTGTTGGTTTGATTTGTACCGGCGATCAATTCATGTGCGATCCGCAACGTATCGCACAACTGCGCCAAACCTTTCCAACCATGATGGCTGTTGAAATGGAAGCCGCCGCGATTGCCCAGGTTTGTCATCAGTTCAAAGTGCCGTTTGTGGTGATCCGTTCACTGTCTGATATTGCCGGTACGGAATCGCCAAGCACCTTTGAAGAATATCTGGAAGTGGCAGCGAAAAACTCATCGGCCATGATTGTCGCTATGCTGAACCAGTTGTCATGAGCATCCCTGTTTGGGTTCAAACCGCATTACATGCACCGCCAGTAATTTTACTGGCGGCGTTATTGCTGGAAGCCTGGATGCCCATTCCTGCTCGATGGAAACCATCGGCATTAATACCGCTGTTGCAGCGGCTGGTGCGCCGCGTTAACCCAAAACAAGCCGCACCGAAACAGCAATGGCTGGCCGGTTTGTTACTGCTGTTTGTCGTCATCATCCCCAGTTTGATTGCCAGTTGGTCGATCCGTAATCTGGCACCATGGGAAATGCTGTTTGATACCTTGTTACTCAGTTGGTTACTGGAAAGTCAGCCTATAAAAGAGTGTCTGCTGGCCGTGCACCAATTGTTACAACAAAACAAACTGGCTTTGGCGCGTCTACAACTCAGCCGTTGGGTGTTACGTGACACGCAAAGCTTGAGCAGTATGGGTGTGTGTAAAGCCGGTATCGAGATGAGTATGCTACGCCTGCTCAGTCAGTGGTTTACCGTGGCGTTTAGTTATCTGTTGCTGGGCATTCACGGCGCGCTGTTTTGTCGCTTGATCCAGTTATTAGCACAAAGCTGCAACATGAAACTGGCGGCTAACCAGCTATTCGGGGAATTTAGCGCACGGATGTTACAGACGTTGAATACCATTCCTGTGCTGATCTTGGTTTTACTGCAAATTTTCCTGCCACATGGTTTTTCCGGCGTCAAAAATGCGTTTCGCCAATGCCGCTACTGGCCTGCGCTGACGACAGGAATGCTCATCAGTGGCTATGGCACCAACCTGAAAGTCGGTCTCGGTGGCCCGCGTTTTTATCAGGGTGAAAAAATCCGTTATCCCCGTATCGGAGGCACACAAGAACCGACATCAGCATCTCTGTTATTGGCCTACCAACGTTTGATCCGTTTAGGTTGGTTGTGCTGGTTATCATTGGCGGCAATATATGGATGGTATGTCTATGTTCATCTGGCGTAATCGGTCGCTTGGTTACTTGTTGACGTTATGGTTATTACCTGCTTATGTTTTCGCTGCACCACAACGCATTGTCAGTCTGACTCCACATATTACCGAGATGTTGTTCGCGATTGGTGCGGGTAAGCAGGTCATCGCTACCGATCAAGCCAGTGACTATCCGGATGAAGTAAAAAAACGGCCCAAAGTAGCGAATTACCAAAGCCTGAACAGCGAAAGTTTATTGGCCGTCAAACCCGATCTGGTCGTCGTTTGGGGGTCCACGCAGGCGTTGATGCAGCAGCAAATTCAGGCATTGGGTATTCCGATGTTATTGCTGAAATCACAGCATCTGGATGATTTACCGGCGGAATTACGTCTGTTAGGTGATAAAACCGGCCATCACGAACAAGCGAATCAGCTCGCAGCTCAAATAGAAACGAAATTTGCGATCTATCGACAACAAAGCCAGCAACGCCCTAAAATAAAAGCCTTTTACCAACTCTGGTATCCGCCGCTCACCACCGTGGCCAATGGTTCATTTATTCAGGAAATCATGACCATGTGCGGCGCGGAAAACCCGTTCGCCGCAAGTAAAGCGCCATATCCACAATTAGGGGAAGAAGCGGTATTGGCTGCCGATCCACAAGTGATCTTTGCCACTCAGCATGGCAGTGATCTGCAACACTGGTTGAAATGGCCGCAACTGAGCGCGGTGAAAAACAAACAACTGTATTTGTTAAATGCCGATTGGTTACACCGCTTATCACCACGGATCGTGCTGGGCATTGAACAAATGTGCAGCAAAGTTGAAATCGCCAGCAAAGCACAGGCAAATTCTATGCAAGCCGTCAATTGAGCAAAGTTAACATAACTTTTACAATTGGCTTTTTATCCCATCGTAACTTGAGAACATCATGCAACCTGCGTTTATCGACAATCTGATCTACTTTATCGACCTGTTAGGTACCGTGGTTTTTGCCTTTTCCGGTGTGTTGGTGGCAGGCCGTTTGAAGATGGATATTATCGGTGTGCTGGTGTTAGCAGCAGTAACCTCGATTGGTGGCGGTACGATCCGAGATCTGCTGATTGGCGCCACACCTGTATTCTGGATCAAAGACTCGCATTATCTGCTCACCATTGCGCTGACTGGGGTTGTTGGTATGGGAGTCGCCCGTGTGCAGCATCGCTGGCCTTGGTATGTGTTACCACTGTTGGATGCTGTCGGGCTGGCCTTGTTCGTGGTGATCGGTGCACAAAAAGCGCTGAGTTATGGCACCTCAGGCATCATCGCCGTGATCATGGGTTGTATTACGGGGGTTGCCGGTGGTGTGGTGCGGGATATTCTGGCGCGGGAAATTCCGATGGTGTTACGTAAAGAAGTCTATGTGACCGCATGTCTGCTGAGTGGTTCGATTTATGTTGTTCTGCTGGAATGGGGCATGGGCCACGTTACCTCTATGTTTGCCAGCATGCTCAGTCTGCTGTGTGTACGAGTACCCGCGATTTTCCTGCATCTCTCGTTACCGGCATTTCATCTGGGTAAAGACGAATAACATATTGGCCCGTAAGCCTTTTACGGGTCATTAATTCTTGCCAAAAAATTTTATTGCCGAAAACAAAAAAGGCCCGTCATCACTGACGGGCCTTTTTATTTGGTGGAGCTACGCGGGATCGAACCGCGGACCTCTTGCATGCCATGCAAGCGCTCTCCCAGCTGAGCTATAACCCCGAAATTCGGTATTTACTATCTGAAATGAATCAGAATTTGGTGGAGCTACGCGGGATCGAACCGCGGACCTCTTGCATGCCATGCAAGCGCTCTCCCAGCTGAGCTATAACCCCACAATGCTGGATGCAACCATATAACGGAAGCGACACGGATAATAGGGACAGCTCATAAAACTGTCAATAGAAAATAGCCGTAGCTAATCTTAACTGGCGAACAAATCGACACCTTACACGATATCATCGCTGTATCTTTAGTAATGCCTGCGCTCTGTAATCCCCTACCCGGTATAAATTAAACTTTCTCAATGTAAAAGCAGTATGGTTTACAAGAATTAATCCAAACCGTGCAAAGATGAATATATAGTCTGTAGCGAACATTTTTTGATAATAATTATTCTAAAAAAATAAATATAGATTCAGGTGGGTTTTACAAAGGACTTGTAACAATGGAACTGAAGAGTAACCGTATGACTTTGTCGTCGCAGGAACGACATTGGCGTCCGTGGTTTGGTAAAACAGGTAAATTAGCTATGCGCTGGGCCTGTTTCTTAAACCGCGATCGTTATCTGGCAATGGAAAATGCCTTTGAAAACTTTGCAAATTATCGAGTTAACCTACTACAACAATGGGCAGAACACCAATGGCGGATCTTATCCAGCATTGCAGATAGTGGCCTGCAACCAGAAACACTTACTGACTCTGTTTTAAAAGAAAAAAATCATCTACTGCCCGATTGTAGTGAACTGTTTGTACTCAATTCACAAGGTGAATTACTGCATAGTTCGCGCGACCGACGCTCGGCCCCCACGGTCAACAGCCGAATTTTACAACAAGCGGCAAAACAACCGTTTTTACATGGCCCGTACGTTGATCCAGTCACTTTATCACTGGGAGCCAGCACATCGGCCTTTCATGATGCAGTGACACTGATGTTTTACCAGCCATTGCAACAAAATGGTCAGTTGATGGGTTATCTCTGTGCTCGGGTGCCCAATGATGTAGTTGGCGATTTAATTCAACGTGAAGCCGGCCATATCTTTCATGAATCAGGTGATAACTACCTGTTCATGGTGAAATCCAATTTTGATCCTTCATTGCCACAAGGTGTTGCCCTCTCCCGTTCACGTTTTGAAGATCGGGCATTTACCCGCGGTGATAACCTGAAGGATGGCGTACAAACCGCATTCGGTGTCGTGCAGGTAAAAAACCATACCGAATTTGAGCTGATTTTTAATGACCCGTCGACCGGTCAGTTACATCCCGGTGTGCGGGAAACCATTCGTCACGGACAAAATTTATTTGTCAGTTACCCCGGTTATTCTGACTACCGCTACATTCCGGTCATTGGTAAAGGGGTGACTTTTCAGCTGCAAGGCTCGCCCGATATCTGGGGAATGATGTGTGAAGCCGATTTGGAAGAAGCCTATCGCTATCGCTCTATTAGTCAGCGACTCACTGGCGGTTATTTAACTACCGCCGTGAGTGCCACATTATTAGCATCACTTCTACACTTCACTTTGCAACCTAACACCCTGATCACCATCCTGATTTATCTGGGTTTACAGCTACTTGGCGTGCTGGCTTTTAATAGTTTACTCAGTAAACCGCTCTCTTCACGCCTGCGCGATACCATCAGTTTGTTGCGGCAGATTGTGGAAGGTGGTGGTAACCTACGTATGCGAATTCCTCGCGAACAAGCTCACAACGATGAAAGCGGCATGATGGCCACCTGGGTCAACAGCATGATCGATCATCTCGATGGCGTGTTAGGTCAGGTGATCGCCACCAGCCGCATCCTCGAACGAAATAATGGCGACATGCAGCAGCAAAATACGGCGGCTGTGCGGGCCACCAATCATGTCATGCATGCAATGCAGGAAACACAAACGTCGTTGCAAATGCAGATGCAGCAATTAGATGCCGCTAACGATATCGCCAACGAAATGCGCGAAGCGATGAAACAGCAAGCAGAAAATGCACGTCAGCAGTTACAATTGGTTTCAGCGCGTACCCGTGATATTCGCACCACAGTCAGTGAATCGACCGAAACCATTGAACAGTTAAACCAAAGCACAAAGGCGATCGGCAATATTGTCAGTGTGATCCAGGCGATTGCGGCACAAACCAATCTATTGGCATTAAATGCGGCCATTGAAGCTGCCCGCGCGGGTGAAGCAGGACGAGGGTTTGCCGTGGTGGCAGATGAAGTTCGCAATTTGGCCGCCCGCACCAGTCAATCGACCAATGAAATTGAAGAGATGATTGCAACCGTTCAGCAACAAGCTACGAATGCGGTCGAGATCATGAATGTCAGTATGGCGAATATGGAAGCCGGTTTACAGTTGGCAGAGAGCTCGACTGACGACCAGCGTGAACATAATCAGATTGTGGAAAAACTGCTGGCGACCATCCAAGGGCTAACCGAACAAGGTCAGGAACATGCCAGAAAAACCGAAAGCATCCATCATGTTACGGTCGGCATGCAGTCCGCTTTGGAACAGTTCACGCAAAGCGTTAATGACACAGAACACTCGATTAACCGCTTGTCATCGCTGACTGGGCAATTCCAGATCAGCAGTAATTAATCGCTGTCGCGCAAAAACAAACGGCCTCTGCAATAGAGGCCGTTTTTTATATCTGCATTCTTTACAGATCAATTAAGCATGCAGTGAACGATCGCCGCGCGCGATGCCACAAACACCGCTGCGAACCACTTCCACGATATCCGTGACCTGAGCCAACGTATTCAGGAAGGCATCCAGCTTATCGCTGCTACCCACCAATTGTACGGTGTAAAGTTCAGGCGTGACGTCCACGATCTGACCGCGATAAATCTCGGCCATCCGCATCACTTCATCACGAGAAGCACCCGCACAACGGGTTTTCACCAACATCACTTCACGTTCAATATGCGCACCGTCGGTGATATCAGTGACCTTCAACACATCAACCAGTTTGTGCAGTTGTTTGGTGATCTGTTCAATGATCTGAATTTCACCGCTGGTCACAATGGTCATGCGAGACAAAGTGGCATCTTCGGTAGGGGCTACCGTCAATGATTCAATGTTATAAGCACGCTGCGAAAACAAACCGACGACACGACTCAAAGCGCCAGCTTCGTTTTCCAGCAGGACAGAAATGATATGTCGCATCAGGTACGCTCCGTTTTACTCAAGAACATGTCGTTCATGGCGCCAAATTTGATCTGCATAGGATAAACATGTTCATCCGGATCAACGGCAATATCCATAAACACCAAACGATCTTTCAATGCAAAGCACTGTTCCAGCGCACCTTCCAGATCATCAGGATGATCCACACGAATACCTACATGACCATATGCTTCTGCCAGTTTGACAAAATCAGGCAACGAATCCATGTAGGAATGGCTCTGACGACCACCGTAGAACATCTTCTGCCACTGTTTCACCATCCCCAACGAGCGGTTGTTCAGCGCAATGATCTTCACCGGAATGCCATATTGCAGACAGGTCGACAATTCCTGAATATTCATCTGAATGGAGCCGTCACCGGTCACACAACAAACGACTTGATCCGGACATGCCAGCTTAGCCCCCATTGCAGCCGGGAAACCAAAGCCCATGGTGCCAAGGCCACCTGAGTTGATCCACTGACGTGGGCGGTTAAACGGATAATAGAGTGCTGCAAACATCTGGTGCTGACCAACGTCAGACGCCACGATTGCGTTACCTTCGGTCACCTTGTACAGCGCTTCAATCACTTGCTGTGGTTTGATCACCGCCGTTTCAGTCTTGTAATTCAGGCAACGTTGCGCACGCCAACCGTCGATCTGTTCCCACCAATCAGCCAGACCATCATTATCAGTATCCAGCGCCATCTCATTGATAGCATCCAGCATCTGCTCCAGCACGGTATCAACCGCACCTACGATCGGTACATCAACCGGTACAATCTTGGCGATTGAAGTCGGGTCGATATCAATGTGGATGATTTTGGCATCAGGACAGAACTTGGCGACATTGTTGGTCACGCGATCGTCAAATCGAGCGCCCACCGCCAGGATCAGATCAGCATGATGCATCGCGTTGTTTGACTCATAGGTGCCGTGCATACCCAGCATGCCGATGAACTGATGATGTGAACAAGGGAATGCGCCCAAGCCCATCAGCGTCGAAGTCACTGGCAAGCTGAACAGTTCCGCAATACGCATCACTTGTTTGTCAGCATTCGCCGCGATCGCACCGCCACCGATATACATCACCGGTTTACGGGCTTCTGCCAGCAATTTCGCCGCCCGCTTGATCTGGCCTTTATGGCCGGATTTGGTCGGGTTATATGAGCGCAAATGCACTTCTTCTGGATATTGATACGGCACTTTAATCGCTGGGTTCTGCACATCTTTTGGCAGATCAACCACGACTGGGCCTGGTCGGCCAGTCGACGCGATGTAAAATGCTTTTTTGATCGCCTGAGGAATATCTGCCGCTTCTTTACACAGGAAGCTGTGTTTCACCACCGGACGGGAGATCCCGATCATGTCGGTTTCCTGAAACGCATCATTACCAATCAGACTGGTCGGCACCTGACCTGACAGGACAACCAGGGGAATGGAGTCCATATAAGCGGTGGCAATGCCAGTGATACAGTTGGTCGCACCAGGGCCTGATGTGACCAATACTGCACCCACTTTACCGGTTGCTCGGGCATAACCGTCGGCCATGTGCACCGCTGCTTGCTCATGACGGACTAAAATATGCTCAATCTTGCTGTTCTCGAAAAGGGCATCATAGATATCGAGCACAGACCCACCAGGATAACCAAAAATATGTTCTATCCCTTCGTCTTCGAGCGCTCGTACTACCATTTCCGCGCCTGATAACATCTCCATGCTAAGCCCTCCAAGGCTTGTCTCAATTACTTGAAGTTTGCTCGCGCTGCCGCCAAAAGGGCGGACTTACTGCCACGCTGTTCATCCTTAACAGACAACTAACGGGCTGCGGAGGCTCCCGGTAACCTGCTTTTTGCCTTGCGCTACGACCCGCCTGACAGAGCAATCAGTTACCTATTCGGGTGGAAGAGATCATCCGCTTGCCGCAATAGGGCTTCTATCCTAACGATTCTTTAGCGCTGCGCCAACAGGCAACGCATCTTCAGGACAGTTTCAACTATATATCCAACAATACATTAACAGGCGAAGAGGAATTAAAAACGCGGGACAGGTCATGAAAAATGAAGTGAAAGTGATAATCATCGGTTTGTTCCAGATGATTATCACTTTAGATGATTAAGCCTGAGTGCTGACCATATTACCTTGGCGAGAAGAGTGTTCTGACAGACTGCTGGAGAAGTTTTGTAAAAAATCACCGAGTGAAGCAGATGATGAATCGCCCCCCAAACTCGACACCATCGCCGCGAATTTAGTTTGCAGATCAGAGGTGGTGCTGGATGAGCTGTTCGAGGTTGAAGAGCTGCTGGAACTGGTCAGTTGGCTAATCAGGCTATCCAAATCATTTTTCATTGGATTACCTTTTTTATATGCGCTGCTTGTTGCCGCTGTGCCGTTATCATCCGCGTCACCATCGCCATCACCACCCTGCCCGGACTTTGATTTTCCTTGTTCATGCAAAGCGGACATCAGTGTTTGCATAAAATCCTGCACCGCAGCGTTACTGGTGCTAGAGGAATCCGTATTGGAGGTAGCAGAGGTACTTGATGTGCCAGTGGTACTGGATGCGCTGGCAGTGCTAGTTGTACTTGAGGTACTCGATGTACTCGATGTACTACTGGTGCCATTCAGTGAAATACCTAATTTTGATAAGGCATCGCTCAATGCACTCATTAAACCGCCGCCTTTCTCACCTTTTGGCGGTGGAGGTGGCATATCACCTTGTTGACCATTAACTTGCTGACTGCTGGATGTATTGCTGGTTTGAAACAGCGATGCTAGGGACGTGGACCCCGAAATACTCATAGACATAATCTTTCTCCTGGCAAATACCGTGTAATGATTCACGGGCAAACTGGTTATTACCCCGAACGGAGTGCTTGTTAAACAGGCAGCGCAGATGGCTACGCGCCTATTCAACAAGACCACCTGAGCAAGGTATCGGCCAGAAAATATTGTTATTAATCAATATCATAGTAAAACACAGTGAGATTTTGTTAGATTATGTAAATAGGCAGAAATAACAAGGAATTAAGCAAGGGAACAAGCGCTATTACTATGGAATAAATAGGCCATTTTTTACAATTAGCCAACCGTTTTGCCGCATACTTACGTTTCACAACGTTAAACCGTCAATAAAGCGGCAAAAATTACCGTTTCTTACCTTACCCATTTGCGATTTTTGCCGAATTACTGTTAGCTCTCAAGCTCCCGTCACAAATAGAAAAGCCGCCATCTGCCAAATCAGATAACGGCTAACCGCATGAAAAATTGAATTTATTTTACGCGTGCATGAGTTGACCGTTCGATAAATCAGCACCTAAGCCTAATTCATGAATACGCTCCATCACTGGCTCAGGAAAAATTACCTGTCGCCACAAACGATCTGCCAAATCGATGACGGTTTCTACGCGACCTCTAGCCAGCCAGGCAGCAACTGCTGACGCGACATCGGGGTAATGAATTGCGCCAATCTTTTCCGAATTCAACCAATGTCTTACTTGTCCCGGATCAAGTTGTTGCATGACGATCGCCAGCCCCAACAGCTCCAATGCCATGGCATTCGATGCTTGCTCAAACTGCCCTTGTAAGGGTTTTAATAATAAGCGCTTGCCCAACGTCAATGCTTCAGCCGCCAGCTCAAAACCTGCATTACAAATTACGCCATTACAGCCGCGTAAAACCTGAATAAAACTCTCTCGTCCTAACGGCATAAAACGCAAATTGTTTTGTTCCACGGGGATCGAAAAATCAGGATGAAAACAGATAAAACGAGTGGATTTAAAACGCGATAACAGCTCGTAAATAGCATGCGGTGATTCAAATGGCAGATAAACCAACATATCACCGCTATCGTTAGCAGGTTTAAGACTTTCGATGATTGGCGGCAAAATGGGGTAACCAAAATGAAACCAATGCAAACCAACCGCTTGTTGTACCGGAGCAAAATTTCGCATGGTAAACCGTGCTATTGGGTCACTGCCAGTTTGTGGCACGGCATAACGAAACGATGCCTGATGGCTAATGCCCAGCGCAGGTAGATTTTGTCGTTTGGCTGCCCATGCGGTGACTGGCTCAAAATCACTGATGATTGAATCATAATCAGACAGTGATAAATGGTTAATATCATGCAACAGTTGCAATGGCTTACTTTGATTGATGGTTGACCAAAGATTGATAGCGCCATTTTTGGTGGCAAAACTTAAACCCGATAAGCAGCGATAATCACCGAACGCCTGCATATCAAAATAGGCGTCAGCCTCCCGACCACTAAAAATGTAATCCACCTGCACATCTTCATTTTTCAATGCTTTTGCCATTAACCGACAGCGGGAAATATGCCCATTCCCTGTGCCTTGCACACCATACAAAATTCGCATCAATATGATTCCTAAGGCAGTATAAACCACGCCGTCAATAAGCCAAGGCAGGCCCCAGCCACCAGATCAGACAGATAATGCACCCCCAGTAATAGTCGGGATGCACCAATACAACCGGCCCAAATAAACACGCACCACAGCATCATGGGATAAAAAACCGAAGTAACTTCGGCCATTAAAAAAGCCGCCGCAGTATGGCCAGATGGCAAGCTGTAACGATCGGACGGGGTAATAAATACAGGTAAATTACGCGGGCGTTCGCGTTTAAAACTGTTTTTAATCAGCCAATAAATGGGTAATTCAATAGCAAACGCTTTTAATACACAGTGGAAAAAATCATGTCCCCGGACACCATCGTTCCACGTCAAAATGACAGCGATGAGCAGATAAAGCGGGCCATCACCGGTGCGGGAAATCAAGCGGCTAATGCGGGCCTGATATTGGTTATAACTGTGTGATAAGAAGAGTTGACTGGTTTTTTGATCCCAACGCTGAATAAACTGCATATTCTTCCCCGCCAGATAGTCTCATGACTACCCTAACGACGGGGAATGACAGTTCGTTGAACGATCAATAACAGAATGGTGACAAAAGAGAAATCCGGCACTTACGCAGAATAAATGCCGGAGAGTTAGATTATTCCGCTGTGACTGCTGCTTGTTGTGGCACTCGCCACAGTAAACTGACCACAATCGCTGCCAGTGTTGGCAGTAACCATGCCAGCCCCAGATCAAACAAAGGCAGGAAATTCAATGCGCTGAGATCAACATCCGCCGCTTTAATACCGTCCAGACAGCCAAACAACAGTGCAACACCGAGCACCAGACGAAATGCCATGCTTTGATTAAAGAACCAGCTGCGCATGAACGTCACGACGACCAATGCAATCGCAACCGGATAAATCGCCACCAATACCGGGATCGAAATCACCAGCAATTGTGTCAAACCCACGTTGGCGACAATGGCACATAAAATCACAATCACCGCAGCACATTGCTTATAACTAAACCGTGGCCACAATGTATGGAAGAAATCAGCACAGGCGGAAGTCAGGCCAACGGAAGTGGTCAAACATGCCAGACCAACGATAGCCGCCAACACCACCGAACCCATCGGGCCAAACAACAAGGCAACATAGGCTGCCACCAGTTCACCACCGTTCTGCGGGTTGGTCATAATGCCACCCGCTGTGCCACCCAGTTGAAACAGTGCGATATACACTAATGCCAGCCCGCTGGCGGCAATCACACTGGCTACAGCCAGATAACGGGTCTGCTGTTTTACATTCTCAATGCCGCGTGATTTCAGCACATCGATGATCAGCATGCCGAACATCAACGCGCCAAAGGTGTCCATAGTATTGTAGCCTTCCAGCAAACCTTTCACGACCGGATGGGCAACATAATCAGCTGAAATGGGAGGAATGGTGCCCTGCGGTGCGACCAGAACGGCGATCCCCAGTACTGCCAATAATAAAACCAAGACCGGAGTCAGGATCTTACCAACCGCATCCAGCAATTTGCCCTGATTCAACGAGAGGAACAGCGTCAGACCAAAATAAAAAAGGATGAAGCCTGTCAGTGTGAACTGACTGTCAAAAGAACCAATGAAAGGTTTCACTGCCATTTCATAAGTCACCAGCCCCGTGCGCGGTGTCGCGAAAGCCGGGCCAATGATGATGTAAGTAGCAATAGCAATCGACATTCCTGCCCATGCCGGCAACATCCGGGTCATGGTCAGTAAACCACCACCCGCAAAGGCAATCGAGAGAATCGTCGCCAGTGGTAAACCCACGGCAGTGACTAAAAAGCCCAGCATTGCGAAACTCATGTTTTCGCCCGCCAGATAACCCGCCATTGGAGGGAAAATAATATTGCCGGCCCCTAGGAAAAACGCAAAGGTCATAAAACCAAGGCCAAGCAGGTCGCCTCGTGACATGGTCTGTTTCAAAATTAACTCCATTTACAACGGCTTATCTGCTCTGACTTCCTATCAGATAACAAACCATATTGGAGCGCATGAACCATCCTTGGATGCGAATGACAATAGAATAAAACTTGAGCTTTAAAAAGGGGCGCAAGCATACGTGAGCTTGGTGGAAGAATAAAGCAGGAAAATCCAAGAAACATCTTGGTTGAGGCGTAAATTATTATTAACTCGATATTTTATGCTAAGAATATAACGAATATGCAAACATAGCTGCAGGAGGCGCTATTGCACCTCCTGTGGGAATGAATTATCGCTCGGTTAGCGATAATTTAACGGCCAACGCAGCAAACACCGAACCAGCGACTCGATTCATGATCACTTCAGCTTTCGGGCTTTGATTGAACCAGTTGCCGAGTTTGCCCGCCAATAAACTCACCAGCCCAAACACCAGCAACGAACACACGATAAAAATCGCGCCCAATTCCAGTAACTGCAAAGTCAGATGTCCTTGTGCGGGGTTGGTAAATTGCGGCAGAAACGCCAGAAAGAAAATCGAGACTTTAGGGTTGGTGATATTCATAACGATACCACGGCGATAAAGTGCCGTTTTATCCAACGCAGCGGCTTTAAGCGAACCAAGCCCACTGGCTCCTGCACGAAAAGCGCCCCATGCCAGATAAAGTAAATAAGCTTCGCCACAGAGTTTTAGCATGGTAAAGGCCAGCAGTGATTGCTGAAAAATAACCGCAACACCCAATGCCACTGCAGAGGTATGCACCAACAATCCGGTGCATAGCCCCAATGTCACAAATAAACCAGAGCTGACACCGCGCAACATCGATTGGGTCAGTACAAAAATATTATCCGGCCCAGGAGCAATACAAAGTAGCAATGAGGCAGTCAGAAACAATAGAAAAGTATCGGGGCTCAGCACGACTATATCCATCCGCACAAAATCATGCGTCCGATTCTATACCCTTCCTACTTGAAGTTGCAGCGGTGTTGGCTGCAATTCCAAGTTGTTTGGGTATAGCACCACTTTTAGGTTTCCGGTGCAAAACAGCTGGCTCGCTCGACACATTCATCACAGCTAGGGGATCGACAAACATAGTTCCCGCCCAAAGCACACTGCTGACGGTAAAAGAACTTTTTCCAGCGCATATTCTGGCTGTTCATCGCCACTAATTCCGGAAAACAGCACTGCATCAGCTCACGTAAACTTTGACGGGAATCCAGCCCCAGATCTTGCCACAGATGGTTAAAACCCATCGACGCCACCGCAATGATCTGTGCCATTGGTGCCGCATCCGGTTGCTGATAACCGGTTAACCACTGCGCCAGCTCCTGACATTCCTGTTCACGCATTGCCAGCAATTCCGACAATAATGTCTGTCGTTGTTGTTGCAACAAACCAATCACCACCGGCTGCGTGTCGCATACTTGCAGAAGCTGATGATAAACATCAGCCCCCAAGCCCATATAACGTGGCAGCTGGCTAATGCCTGCCTGATAACGCCACACCAGTTCTTTTAACCATTGCGATGGAGAAACAAGTTCTGTCGTCGTTAACAGCGATGCCTGTAATGGCATATCACACCGGATGGCCTGATTCATAAGCAATGGCTCCCTCTACCGGACAGATCTGGATACAACGCGGCCCGACGCTATGCCCCTGACACTCATTGCAGCGCTTAACCGAGATCGAAAAGACCCGCTCTTGCTCTCGGATTGCCCGTTTCGGGCAAACCTCCAGACAACTGAAACATCCCACGCATTTTGCTGTAATAACACAACTCATTAGGCTACCCCGCGAACGTGCAGTTTCACCTCGGTTGCTTTGGGTTGTAATTGCCACCAGGCTGATAACGCTTCACGGATCGGCTGCCAGGCATAATCCACCACCGGTTGCACCCCTGCTGCTTCAAGCTTCTGCCAAGGGCCTAAACCGAGGCGAGAGCAGAACACCGCATCCATATCCGCCAATAAAGTGAGAGTGTCAGTCATGACATCATCGTGATCATCACATTCCGTCTGACCGTGACAATATTGCGCGACATGACGTTCGCCAACTAATGTCACTCCTTCACTGTTAACGCTGTAGATATGGAAACGTTTGGCGTGACCAAAGTGTTGATCGATTGCCATTCCTTGCTGTGTCGCCACAGCAACCAGACGCGCATCGGCATCTTCAGAAGCACCGGCACTGGCAATCGCCGCCTGAATTTTGGTGCGTTGTTGCATCACTGGTGCGTAATCTTTTGCCTGTTCTGGCAACGCTGAAAGGTTGAATTCTTGGCTGCGATCTTCACCCAGCATTCCCACGGCATCGGCACGACACTGCTGACAGTGCGCCATCTGTGGCATAAAAGCGCCACTGCGTTCACGAACTTGTGTCACTTCTTCAACAGTGGGTTCACGCTGGCCATTCAAACCATAATAGGTGCCATGCTCCGGTTTTGAGATCAATGGCATGATGTTGTGCAGGAAAGCGCCCATATCACGAATGGCATGGCTGACTTCAGCCAAATGGAAATCATTCACACCGGGGATCAGCACCGAGTTGATCTTTACCAATACGCCATTTTCCATCAGCTTACGCATGCCTTCGATCTGCTGATCAATCAAGATCTGCGCGCCCTCTTTGCCGCGGTAACGCACGCCGTCAAAATAGATCCAGTCATAAATCTGCGCTGATACATGGGCATCGATCGCATTCATGGTGATGGTGACATGATCAACACCCAATGCGACCAGTGAATCAACCGATTGTGGCAAGGCTAAACCGTTGGTCGATACGCACAATTTCACATCAGGTAATGCCGAGCGCAGCCCTTCCAGTGTGTCGAAGGTGCGGGTTTGATTGGCCAGTGGGTCGCCAGGGCCAGCAATACCAATGACCGATAACTGCGGGATCGCCGCCGCAACCGCACGCGCTTTTTGCAATGCCTGTTCAACATTCAGTAGTTCAGAAACCACACCCGGACGGGATTCGTTCGCACAGTCATATTTGCGATTACAGTAGTTACACTGCACATTACACGCAGGCGCAACGGCCAGATGCATGCGGGCATACTTATGATGAGCATTAGGGGAATAACAAGGGTGATGCGCTACTTTTTCTGCCTGAGCCATGGAAAAACCAGCTGCACCGTTTGAACTCCCGCATCCGCCGCCTTTTTTCTGGCTGCCACATCCTTGTCGCATTGTTGAATTATTCTCGGTCATATTCTGCTGCCTCATCACACTGGACTCTTTGTGATCTAAGGATGCAAACATCAATCCGATGAGTGAATTTATTTTAATGCATTGAAAAATATGGCTTTATAAAAACAAAACGCGCCTGAAATGTACGGTAGTTGTGTCACACAGAACTGACAATGTGACAAACCCCACATAATTTGATGATCAGCAGAAAATTGCTAACACGGTTTAGCCAAGATTTAATATTTTCAGCAAGTTCACAAAAAACTATTGTGTTAGATCAGTAAAACGCAGAAAAATCCGTTATGACATCATCAAATGTCATGATTCTCTGTATAATGCGCACCAGATTTATTGCTCATATTTATATCCCTGAACTATCGGAGTTATCCTTCCATGAAAAAAACCAAGATCGTATGTACTATCGGTCCTAAGTCTGAGCCAAAAGCAGTAATGGCTAAAATGATTGAAGCAGGCATGAACGTAATGCGCCTGAACTTCTCTCACGGTGACTTTGAAGAACATGGTGGTCGTATCAAGACTGTCCGTGAAATCTGTGCTGAAACCGGTAAAAAAGTAGCGATCCTGCTGGATACCAAAGGTCCAGAAATCCGTACTATCAAACTGGAAGGCGGTAACGACGTATCTCTGGTTGCTGGTCAGACTTTCACTTTCACTACAGACAAAACTGTAGTTGGTAACACTGAACGTGTTGCTGTGACTTACGAAGGTTTCGCTAAAGACCTGAAAGCTGGCAACACTGTGCTGGTTGACGACGGTTTGATCGGTATGGAAGTTATCTCTACTACTGACACTGAAGTTGTTTGTAAAGTATTGAACAACGGCGACCTGGGTGAAAACAAAGGTGTTAACCTGCCAGGCGTTTCTATCAAACTGCCAGCACTGGCTGAAAAAGACAAAGCTGACTTGGTATTCGGTTGCGAACAAGGCGTTGACTTCATCGCTGCTTCTTTCATCCGTAAGAAAGAAGACGTTCTGGCTATCCGTGACCACCTGAAAGCCCACGGTGGCGAAAACATCCAGATCATCTCTAAAATCGAAAACCAGGAAGGTCTGGACAACTTCGACGAAATCCTGGAAGTTTCTGACGGTATCATGGTTGCCCGTGGCGACCTGGGTGTAGAAATCCCTGTTGAAGAAGTTATCTTCGCTCAGAAGATGATGATCCAGAAATGTAACAAAGCACGCAAACCAGTTATCACTGCAACTCAGATGCTGGATTCTATGATCAAAAACCCACGTCCAACCCGCGCTGAAGCTGGTGACGTTGCGAACGCGATCCTGGACGGTACTGATGCAGTGATGCTGTCAGGTGAATCAGCTAAGGGTAAATTCCCTCTGAACGCTGTTTCTATCATGGCAACTATCTGTGAACGTACTGACCCAGTTATGCCTTCTAACCTGTCTATCGAAAATGCTAACGATCGTAAGAGCATCACCGAAGCAGTATGCCGTGGCGCAGTAGAAACTACTGAGAAACTGGAAGCTCCACTGATCGTTGTTGCGACTGAAGGTGGTAAATCAGCTCGTGCAGTTCGCAAATATTTCCCTAAAGCGAACATCCTGGCGCTGACTTCTAACGCTAAAACTGCTCAGCAACTGGTTCTGACCAAAGGTGTTACACCTGTTCTGGTTGAGAAACTGGCTTCTACCGACGCATTCTACGTGCAAGGTAAAGAAGCAGCGCTGGCATCAGGCCTGGCGGTAGCTGGTGACATCGTGGTTATGGTTTCTGGTGCTCTGGTACCAAGCGGCACCACCAACACTGCATCTGTACACAAGCTGTAATTTTCAGCTCGCGTTCCAGAACCTCAAAACGCCGGTACTCTGTACCGGCGTTTTTTTATTCTCACGCAGCGGTTTTTTGTGCGTCATCTCTCGTTTTGCTATATTCTTGCGCAAGTTTGATGCAGCCTGTTACAGCACATCAACATCAATACAACAAATGACCAACTGTGAGCACCACTATGCAAAAACAGCCTCTTTTCCGCAGTCTGTTATCCGGACTTCTTCTTCTGGCCAGTACAACTCTATTTGCAGCTCAGCAACAAGAGTTACCCACTCGCGCCAGTCTCGATAACAAACTCACTGCCTTAAACAAACGCGATACGTTGACCGTGGCTGAAAAAGCGCAAAAAGACGATATCGAACAAACTATTACGCTTTTAGATGCAATTGATAAAGAAAAGATCAAATTAAAAGATCAGGATCAATCCCTCACCAAAGCACCAGCAAAACTGAAAGAATTCGCTCGTCAGCTGGAATTACTACAAAAGAATGATGCGCAAGATACTCAAGCACTGAAAACCGAAATCAGTCGTCTGACACAAACACAGTTAGATGGTCGCCTGACCGATCTGTTGAGCCAGTTACAAAGTGCACAAAGTGATTTGGGCAATGCCAACAGCCAACTGACGTTCCTGCAAACCTTGCCAGAACGCGCGCAGTCTGCGATGAGTCAGGATTACCAGCGGATGCAGGATATCCGCAATCGTTTGAGTGGATTGAAACAAAATAACGGGGAAATGACCCCATCACTGCGCGTGAAACTGAACACCGAACTGGCATTTCTGCAGCTGCAACAAGAGCAACGCCAAAAAGATTTGGACAACAATACCAGTCAGCAAGATCTCTACAATAAACAACGTGATTTCCTGACTGCCCAAATCGCACAGCTGAATAACTGGGTGCAGTTATTACAACAGCAAGTCAGTAACAAACGCCTGACCTTGACTGAAAAAACCGTAGAAGAAAGTGGCACCACGCAGACGGATAATTCCCAGGCACTGCCATCCTTTATTCAAAAAGAACTGAAACTGAATCAACAACTCAGCCAGCAATTAATTGATGCCACCCAAGGTGTAAACTCGCTGGTTCAGGAAAATATCAAAGTTAAAAACTGGCTGGATCGCACCACCCAGACCGAACAAAACCTGAACGAGCAAATTTCGGTACTGAAAGGCAGCTTGCTGCTGTCGAAGATCCTCTATCAACAACGTCAGATGTTACCCGATGCCAATTTAGTGCGTGGTTCGGAAGAACAGATCGCCGACTTACGTTTGGCACAGTTTGACGTCAACCAGCAACGTGACCAACTGTATCAGCGTAATGAATACATCCAGAAACTACTGGAAAAAAACAAAGGCGATGCATTAACCGCAGAGCAGATGGCGACCTTAAATGAAGCTCTGGATGGTCGTCGTGAGCTACTGGAGCAGTTGAATAAACAACTGGGCCAGCAGTTGAATTTGTCCATTAACCTACAATTGAACCAACAGCAGCTCGAACGCGTCAGTAAAACGCTGCAATCCACCTTACAACAGCAAATCTTCTGGGTCAGCAGTAACAAACCGCTCGATATGGCCTGGCTGACCGCCTTACCAGGCGCGCTCATGGCACAATGGCAAGCCGTCAATATCAGCGCCAATCTGAATAACTGGTTGCTGGAATCACTGAAAGTCTTCCCGGCGATTTTGCTGATGCTCATCATCGCCGGTGTCATGATCTGGAAACGCCAAGCGATACAGAGCCGTTTTGAAAAGCTGGCCAAAGAAGTGGGCCAGTTACGCAGTGATACGCACAGTCATACCCCTAAAGCGATTTTGCTGGTGTTCCTGCGTACCATTCCCGGCGCACTGCTGATCATGAGTGGCGGTCTGGCATTGGTGTTCAGCGGTTTATCCACGCCGCTGATCATTGGTGAACTCTCATTCCGCATGGCATTAGCCTATATGGCTTTTGGCTCAATGCGCCGCATGCTGAAACCCGATGGTTTGGCGCAAAAACACTTTGGCCATGATGCCCAAACCGTGGCGCATCTGCGTAATGCACTGCGTTATATTTGGTACACCCTGTTACCGCTGATTTTTGTCGCCACATTGGGTGAATTAGATCCATCTCGTTTAGCCAATGACGTGGTTGGGCAAATTATCTGCCTGGTCAGCTTGCTGTTTCTGTCATTCGAACTGTTTACTACCGTACGTAAACGCCCGAATAACCAGCAAACCGGCTTGTGGCGCAATATCACGGCGCTGACCTTTGGGCTGGTGCCACTGATACTGATCGGCTTGTTAGGTTTTGGTTATTACTACACCGCATTAAAACTCAGTGCGCGTTTGATCGACAGCTTCTATCTGGTTTCAGTCTGGGTGCTGTTGTATGAAACCTCACTGCGTGGCTTGTCTGTTGCTGCCCGCCGTTTGGCTTATCGCCGCGCATTGGCAAAACGTCAACATCAACAACGAGCAGAAAATGCTGATGGTGTTGAAGTCAGTGATGACAAACCGATCACCTTGGAACAGATCAACGAACAAACGCTGCGTCTGGTTACCGTCGCACTGACGTTAGTCTTCGCTGGTGCCTTCTATTGGTTATGGTCTGATCTGGTCGCCGTAATTGCTTATCTGGATAGTATTACGTTGTGGCATCATACCGTGGGCACCGATGGCAATGCCGTGCTGGAAGCCGTGAGCTTGCGAGATCTGCTCGGTGCTGGCGTTATCGCCATGGTGACTTACATCCTGACCCGCAACTTACCCGGCTTGTTGGAAGTGCTGGTTTTATCACGCTTGCAACTAGCGCAAGGCACGTCATATGCGATCACCACGATCTTGTCTTACCTGCTAACCGCGACTGGTACTATTTCGACCCTGTCAATCATCGGGATGGAATGGAATAAATTGCAGTGGCTGGTTGCCGCATTATCGGTAGGTCTGGGTTTTGGTTTACAGGAAATCTTCGCCAACTTCGTCTCTGGCCTGATCATTTTGTTCGAACGTCCGGTGCGTATCGGTGACACCATTACTGTGTCCGGGTTTTCCGGCACCGTTAATAAGATCCGCATCCGAGCCACCACCATTACTGACTTTGACCGTAAAGAAGTGATCATTCCTAACCGGGCATTCGTGACTGAACGTCTGATCAACTGGTCATTGAGCGATACGATTACCCGTGTGGTATTACGTATTGGTGTTTCTTACGGTTCCGATCTGGAATTAACCCGTCGTTTACTGCTACAAGCTGCTGCCGAAAACCCGCGTGTAATGAAAGAACCGGCCCCGAGCGTCTATTTCCTCGCATTTGGTGCCAGCACATTGGATCATGAAATGCGCTTCTTCGTACAAGAGCTGGGAGATCGTAACCCGGCATTGGATGAGCTGAACCGCCGGATTGACCATCTGTTCTCTGAACACGGTATCAACATCGCATTCAATCAGGTCGAAGTGACGTTGAAAAATGTGCATGGTGACGTGGTAAATGTAGATACTGCCGCAGGAGCAGCGGGGGCCGCGGCGTCCGCCACACTGGAAGCGATGGCAGCGGCCAAAGCCGCCATGGCTAAACCGGACGCTGAGCAAAAATAAGATGCCAACATGAGGGATTTTAAATCCCTCATGTTGTATTAGCGCGCTTCAGACTAAAAAGCCCACTGATATTCAGTGGGCTTTTTTCCAACATAAAACCGAAATCACGGCGCCAGACGGTCGATATGCCAGAAATCACCCTGCCGCTGATATAAGAAACGGTCGTGCAACCGATGGGCCCCACCCTGCCAGAATTCAATGCTATCAAAACGAATACGATAACCGCCCCAGAAACTCGGTACCGGAACTTCACCATTCGCAAATTTAGAGCGCATCTCCATAAATTTACTTTCCAGCATACTACGGGCAGAAATCCGGCTCGATTGCTGACTGACCCAGGCCGCGATCTGGCTGTCTTTCGGACGGGAATGAAAATACTTGATGACTTCCAATGGCGATAATTGCTCCGCGACACCAGTAATATGGATCTGGCGCTCCAGCGTGTGCCATGGGAACAATAAGCTGACATGGTTATTAGCCTTGATCTGCTGTGCCTTACGGCTCCCCAGATTGGTATAAAATACAAACCCATCGGCATCATAATGCTTCAATAACACCATCCGCTGAAAAGGCTGGCCATTGGCATCGACTGTCGCCACGCTCATTGCGGTTGGATCACTCAGCTTAGCGTCACATGCCTGACGCAGCCATTTTTCAAACAAAACCATCGGATCCACAGGCAAATCTTCGCGGTGCAATCCGCCTTTCAGGTATTCACGACGTAAATCCGCAATATCCATTTTTCTGTTCTTCCCGTTAATGCGCAATGTTAATATTGTGCGCTGCATAACAGTTAATCACAAGTCTGTGATATTGCCTGCAAAGCGCTAATGTTTCTTGTCTCCGCGCAGGTGACCTTCTATGATCTTCACATTCCCACTATTCAGGTTTTATCCATGCGCACCTACGCTCTAACTCCGCTGGAATGCGGCTCAGTCCAAGCCATTCTGTCTGCCGTATTAAATGATAAATCACCAGTTGATCGCGCAACTGCGCAGGAATTTAAAGCAGAACCCATGCCGGAAGCGGCACAGCTCCACGTCATTTCCGCCGTTGGCGACATTTTACGCCACCTCAATCTGCTGGCATTTCTGGCTGATGTCGCTATGGATCAAGCTGGTATCGCCGTGCAATCACTGATCTGCCAATGGCACTTGCTGCGTAACCGCCAATTACCGAATTTGCGTGCCGCCGATCTGTGTGACAGCAAAGTCTTCGAAGCCCGTCGTGAATTGGCCAAAGCACAACCCGCTTTGTGGGATGGTTGCCCTGAGTGGCTGGAACAGCTAGGTCAGGAACAACTGGGGGAAACTTGGCCAGCAGAACGTGCTGCACTGACGCATGCTGCTAAACGCTACATCCGCGTCAACACATTAAAATGTGATGAAACACAGCTACAACACCGTCTGCAGCTGGAACATATTGATACCCGAGCAGTGCCTGGCGTACCCGGTGCTCTGGAAGTCACCTCGAATGGTTCACTGTTTCGCACCCAGGCCTTTAAAGATGGCTGGTTTGAACAGCAAGATGCCGGTTCTCAACACATAGCCCCATTCCTGGGGGTAGAACCAGGCATGCGTGTTATCGATGCATGCGCTGGCACGGGGGGCAAAACACTGCATCTGGCCGCATTGATGGCAGGTAAAGGCCGCCTATTAGCGATGGATGTGGAACAGTGGAAAGTGGACAACCTGCGTCTGCGCGCCCGTCGCGCGGGTGCGCACAATATCGAACCACGCCTGATTGAAAGCAGCAAAACCATCAAACGTCTGAAAGAGAGTGCTGATCGCGTATTGTTAGACGTGCCATGCTCCGGCTTAGGGGTATTAAAACGTAACCCTGACACCAAATGGCGTGATACCGCAGAACGCTTACCGGTATTGCTGGAATTGCAAGCCGACATTCTGCGTCGCTACAGCAAAATGGTCAAAGTCGGTGGTCAGCTGGTTTATGCCACCTGCAGCCTGCTGCCAGCCGAAAACCAACATCAGGTGACTAAATTCCTGAATGAGTGTGATGGGCAATTCTCGCTGATCCGAGATCAAAGCATCAGCCCGGCAGAAACCGGCTTCGACGGTTTTTATATGGCGTTACTGCAACGTAACTAATCGCAAACAAAACGATATAATTTCCCGAAAAACACGACAAAGGCATGAATCTTCATGCCTTTTTTATTTCAGGAAAACAAAGAGCTAAACCACAGACGAAAAAAAAACCGCATCAGCAAGCTGTGCGGTTTTTTGACTCGATTATGTGTTCAGTGCGAATTAACGATCGCGGCGGAATTTACCACCTGCGCCACCCTCACGTGGGGCGCGATCATTACGGTCGCCTGATGAACGGCGTGGGCTGCTGAATGGGCGATCTCCACGGCCTTCGTTACGAGCGCCATCACGAGGCGGACGACGATCACCAAAAGATGGACGTGCACGACGCGCAGATTCTGGCACTTCACCGGTGAACAGTTCGATTTCCAGCGGACGCTGACAAACACGCGCTTTCTTCAGTGTGTTCATCACTTCTGCTGGCATACCTTCCGGCAGGTCAACAGTGGTGAAATCGTTATAAATTTCGATATGGCCGATGAACTTGCTGTCGATACCGGCTTCGTTAGCAATCGCGCCTACGATCTGGCCTGGTTTCACGCCATGTTCGTGACCAACATGCAGTTTGTAACGTGATGTTGGGCCTTCTGGTGCACGTGAACGGCGTTCACTGCGCTCAGGGCGATCACCACGGTCGAAGCGATCACCGCCACGGTCGTTACGGCCACCGCGTTCAAAACGGTCACCACCACGATCATTACGGTCATCCATGCGTTGGAATGGCTCTGGCTCTTTTTCATTCATGAACAGTGGCTCGTCGCCCTGTACCATTTTCGCCAGCGCCGCACACAAATCTAATGGATCAGTGCTTTCATCTTCCAGGAACTCATTGATGATCTGTTGGAATGGTTGCAAATCTTGCTCTGAGTCCAACGTTTCACGGATCTGCTGTTTGAAGCGTTCCAAACGATGTTTGTTAATATCTTTCGCTGTTGGCATCTGCATTGGCTCGATTGGTTGGCGAGTAGCCTGTTCAATCATGCGCAGCATGCGACGTTCACGTGGTGCCACAAACAGGATCGCGTCACCGGTACGACCAGCACGACCAGTACGGCCGATACGGTGCACGTAAGATTCTGTGTCGTAAGGAATGTCGTAGTTCACAACGTGAGTGATACGCTCAACGTCTAGACCACGGGCAGCAACATCAGTCGCAATCAGAATGTCGATCTGGCCTGCTTTCAGTTTTTCTACAGTACGTTCACGCAGTTTCTGCGGAATATCACCGTGCAACGCTTCACAAGAGTGACCGCGAGCAGACAGTTTAGTGGTTAACTCTTCCGCGGCAGTTTTAGTGCGTACGAACACCAACAAACCGTCGTATTGTTCCACTTCCAGCATACGAGTCATCGCATCCAGCTTGTGTAAGCCAGAAACTAACCAGTAACGCTGACGAATGTTAGTCGCAGTGCTGGTTTTAGACGCGATTTTGATTTCCACAGGGGATTTCAAATGACGATGTGCAATGCGGCGGATCTGTTCTGGCATAGTGGCAGAGAACAGCGCGATCTGACGATCTAATGGACACTGTTCGATGACCCATTCCACGTCATCGATAAAGCCCATACGCAACATTTCGTCTGCTTCGTCCAGCACTAATGTTTTCAGTGCAGACAGATCCAGTTTACCGCGACGCATCATATCCATCACACGGCCAGGGGTACCCACAACAACCTGAGCACCACGGCGCAGTGCGCGCAGTTGTGAATCGTAAGATGAACCACCATAAATAGGCAGTACATGGAAATCAGGGATAAATTGCGCGTAGCTCTGACAAGCTTCAGCAACCTGAATAGCCAGTTCACGCGTTGGTGCTAGGATCAGCACCTGAGTATCCATCTGAGTCAAGTTCAGACGTGACAGGATTGGCAGTGCAAACGCACCCGTTTTGCCAGTACCTGTTTGCGCCTGACCCAACAGATCACGGCCTTCCAACAATGGCGGAATAGAAGCAGCTTGGATCGGTGATGGATCTTCATAACCCACAGCGGTTATGGCTTTCAGAATAGGCGCAGCTAACCCCAGCTCGCTAAAGCTCGGCAATTTTTCGGTATCAGTCATATTTATTTTTCACTACTCTACAAGGATGGGCACTTAGCGAGGGAGACGCTGCTGGCCCGAACAAAGAAATGGGTGGCGATTATACACATTGGGCGAGCTTTGTCGCCAAAAATGTGATAGTTATCGCAGCAATTTCAGAAGTTTTCAGACGGGTGGGCTTACACGGTCTCTTACTCAACTCTCTTTTACGCTGGTTATTATACAACCAATTTACAACTTTTGCTTGTTACAATGGCTTCACCGTTCTTTTTTTCTGAGAAAGTACGGCTAAGGTCAGCCGACTTGTGCATAACAAGCGTTCGCGTTCATCGTGCAGATTGATCTGCCAAACTTGTGTCGTCGACCCCAGATGAATGGGACGCGCAGTGCCAGTGACAATACCATCGCGCTTTGCGCGCAGATGATTAGCATTGATATCAAGCCCGACACAACAGTGCGCGCGGGGAACACACATATTCCCCGCCACAGAACCTAATGTTTCCGCCAGCACCACTGAGGCACCACCATGCAACATACCAAACGGCTGATGGGTACGACTATCGACCGGCATCGTCGCCTGCAGATAGTCATCACCAAACGCGGTGTATTCAATACCAAGATGGGCAACCAGCGTATTAACGGAACCAGCATTTAAACTCGCCAGTGTAAAATCTCGTTGCCAAATCACCGCTTTTTCTCCGTTTGATTTATCTAAACATCACTGCTTTTACTATCACAGTAAGGCTAACAATGCCTGCACAGGGTGTTTCAGTTTATTACCGTCGATCCGTTTTACCTGACTACGGCAGGAATAACCAGTCGCTAACGCTTGTGCGATCGGTAATTTTGCTAACGCAGGTTGCCAGCTGTTTTTATAAATCTGGCGCGAATCATCTAGGTGTTTAACATCATGGCCATAGGTTCCCGCCATACCACAACAACCGACCGCAACCGGCTGTAATTTGGCCCCCAGACGAGCAAACACTTTCGCCCAATCACCATTACTGCTTGGTTCGGCGGTTTTTTCGGTACAATGCCCCATCAGATAGAATGTCTCATCACCTGCTTCTTTTTGCGGTAACGAATCAAGCACTGACAGCAACCACTCTTGCGGTAATTGCACTTTAAAATCACCACGCGCATCACCTAACGCACGCACATACTCATCACGGTAGCAAAGCACCATCGCTGGATCAGGCCCGATCATCGGTACATTCAGCTTGTGTAAACGGTTCAGGAACTGCGCGCTATCCGCTGCCGTACGCGCAAAACTACGCAGGAACCCTTTGATATGTTGCGGTTTACCGTTGGGTTTAAACGGCAACAATAATGGACGGTAACCCAGCTTTTCCAGCAACAGGATCAAGTCACGCACCACATCGGCATCATAGAAAGAGGTAAACGGATCTTGTACCACTAAGACGACTTTCTTGCGTGCATCTGGCGACATAGCTTCCAGTTTTTCCAATTGGAACAGTAACGCCTCATGCCCAGCCAACTGTTTTTTCAGGGTTGGTTGACTCAAAATAGGCACGTCAACCATACCGATAGTTTTTTCAGTCAGCGTTTGTACCCAATTTTGTTTCAGGAAGAAATTCACTGCACCCGGCGCTTTTGCCATGAGAGGTGCGTAGGTTTCTACCGTGGCAACAAAATAATCTTTTGCCGGGCGCAGATAACGCTGATGATATAACTGCATGAAACGAGAGCGGAATGCCGGCACGTCAACCTTGATCGGGCATTGGCTAGAGCAAGCTTTACAAGCCAGACAGCTTTGCATAGCATCCATCACTTCATGGGAAAAATCATATTCCCCACGGCGTTTAGCAAAGGTATTCCGAGCGCGATCAACCAGATCCTTCCAGCGAAACACACCATGCTGGATCGCCCCTTCTTCGGTCAGCACATCCACACCTTGTACTTCCAACTGACGCAGCCATTCACGCATCAGACCCGCGCGGCCTTTCGGTGATTCTCGGCGATCACCACTGAGTTTAAATGACGGGCACATTGGCGAGCTGGTCTCAAAGGTGAAACACAAGCCGTTACCATTACACTCTAATGCTTCTTTAAAGGAATCGCGGATCTTCACCGGGATCTGGCGATCATACGCACCACGCTTGGTCGCATCGACAGAAACCAATTCATCGTTGGAATTAATTGGTGTACAAATCTTGCCAGGGTTCAGACGGTTATCCGGATCAAATGCCCCTTTAATACGACGCAATTCAACAAACAACTCGCCGAAAAACTCCGGGCCATATTCCGAACGGAAACCGCGGCCATGCTCACCCCACATTAAACCGCCGTATTTCGCGGTCAATTTAACGACTTGATCGGAGATTTTACGTAAAGTCACTTCCTGTTCAGGGTCGCACATATCCAGCGCCGGACGCACGTGCAACACACCGGCATCGACGTGACCGAACATGCCATATGTCAGTTGGTGTTCATCCAGTAACGCGCGGAACTCCATGATGAAATCAGCCAGTTTTTCAGGTGGCACAGCCGTATCTTCGGTAAATGCCACCGGTTTCTTACGCCCCAGTGCATTGCCTAACAGACCCACCGCCTTTTTACGCATGCCATAAATGGCTTCGATACTGCCAAGATCTTCGCAGATCTGATAACCAATAATGCCCGCTTTGCCTGCGGCCATCTGTTCATCAATTTTCTGACACAGTGCCTGCATTTTAGGCTGCTGATCACTCGCGTCGGCACCAGCATATTCAACGATGTTTAAGCCCATCATCGCTTTGCCCGGTACATCTGTGATCAAGTTTTTCACTGAATGCCAGACAATATCAGAACGAGCCAGATCTAATACGCGTGAATCAACGGTTTCCACCGACATCGCTTCAGCTGCCAGCATTAACGGGGCGTTGCGCAATGCAGATTCAAAACTATCATATTTAATATTAACCAATGCGCGATAAGTCGGGATCGGTGTCAGATCGAGCAAAATTTCCGTAATAAAGGCTAATGTACCTTCCGAACCACACAACAAGCGGCTTAGATCCAACGTTTCAGTCGCAGGATCATAGACATGTGTCAGATCATAGCCCGTCAGAAAACGGTTTAGTTTTGGAAATGTCGCTTCGATATCTGCGCGTTTTCCTCGGGCGATATCCCACACCAGACGGTAGATATCACCTTCCCGATCTTGCTGCACCAGTTTTGCCTGCAAAGCATCGCCTTGCAGGGGTAACGCTTCTATGACCGTACCATCCATTAAAACTGCGCGGACACCTAATACGTGATCTGAAGTCTTACCATATTTCAGCGAGCCCTGACCTGACGCATCGGTATTCACCATACCACCAATCGTCGCGCGGTTACTGGTTGACAGTTCTGGCGAGAAAAACAGACCATGCGGCTTCAGCGTGGTATTCAGCTTATCTTTAACCAACCCCGCCTGCACTTTAACCCGACGGGCCGCCACATCCAGCTCTAATACCGATGTCATGTACAATGACAGATCCACCATGATGCCATCATTCAACGACTGACCATTGGTGCCCGTACCACCACCACGCGGTGAAAAGGTAATGTGGCGATATACCGGCTCTGCGGCCAGTTTCAGCATTAATGCGATATCGTCAGTGGTTTTCGGGTGCACCACCGCCTGTGGTAACCACTGATACACACTGTTATCAGTCGCCACAGCCAGACGGCTGGAATAAGAGGAGTCGATATCGCCACTGAATCCAGCGCGCGCTAATGACGCCAGAAAAGCAATATAAGGTTGTTTCAGGCTGTCTTGGGGTGTCAGTCTCGGGATCATGCTGTCTTCCTGATCATGGTGCTGATATCAAAAATTTGAGTATCCAAGCGACGAGAGTGGATATATATGCATATTACACCATTCCGTGGTGTAAGCGGAAAGCGAAATGGTACGCAAGCCCATCATTGCAATCAATGGATAGCGTTACTAAAAGGCTAAATGAATTGTTTACTACGCAGGAATAGATAGAAAGAGATCAGCGTCACAGATCATTTTTGCTCAAAAATAGAGATTGCCAGCTGGCTCACAAAACAACAACACCGATGCCTTGCACATTTGCACCGCTGTTATCAGTTAGATATGGTTAATCCAAGAAAAGTTCCCAAGAAATTAAAAAAAACTTTTCAGAGACTAACCAAGCCTGAGGTTAATCAGGCATCCCTCATAACAAGGAAAGATGACGATGAAAAAACTGAACGTATTAGTACCTAGCGTACTGGCTCTGTTCGTAGCTTCTGCCGCTCACGCTGGTGCAACTTTCGACACTCCACAGGGTAAACTGATGTTGGGTGGCGACGTAGAATACAACTTGGACGCAACTCATAACAATGCTGATGCATTAGTTACTGATAACCAATCAGCTAACGGCCGTATTCTGGTTGATATCGAAGGCGAACGTGCTCTGGCTAACGGCAACTACGCTGCGTTCAAAGTAAACCCTACTTTTGACACCAACGCTGTTGAAGGTTCTGGTGAAGACGCATGGTTTGGTTTCGGCGTGAAAAACGACTGGGGCTTCAAAATGGGTCACTACGAAGCTTATGACCTGTCTGTAGCTGGTCAGGATACCTATACTACTGGTAACGAAGGCTACCGTGCTAAGTTAGCTCGTGGTCGTGCGTCTTCTGGTAGCCAAGTAATGCTGAGCAAAGAAGCTGGCCAATGGCACGCTGAAGTTTCAACTCTGTTCGGTAGCGATCCAGCATTTAACGGTACTACCTATCACAATGTAAGCGGCGCAGTGCAAAACAAAGATCCGTTGATTGCTCGTCCTGTTGTTGCATGGACTGGTGACACTGTAACTGTAGCAGTTGGTGGTGAATTCAACCTGATCAGCGATGCTTATACTAAGGGTGTAGACGGTGAAAATCTGTCTGATTGGAACGGCTACGGTGCAACTACTACCGTTAAAGTTAACGACGACCTGTCTCTGAACCTGCGTGGCGCATACTTGAACGATGTGGCTGGTTCTAGCTACAGCGTTGGCCCAGGTGCTCAATATCAAAACTTCTATGTTGCTTACCTGTACAGCAAAAACACCACTGATACAGATGCAACTTTAGTCACTTTAGATTCTCACACCAAAATGAACGAAGTTTATGCTTCTTATAAGATCCCTGGTGTAATGGGTCTGGATAACTTCGACATGTACCTGGGTGCTTCTTACGGCACTACTAAAGTTGATTCAGCTGATACCGTTAAAGATTACGGTGGACGCGTACGTTTCAAATACTTCTTCTAATCTGCCTGTGCAGATGGCGTAAGCCAGAAGTAAATGCCTATTTGACCCTCGCTTCGGCGAGGGTTTTTTGTTATTGCACCAGACTCATTATCCTCTGATAATTAGCTCTACTTTTCTGTTTCTAATCAAACTCGAATATGACCTTATCGCGCCTTTGCCATCTATTCCTGCTGACATCCGGTTTATTCTGTTTTTCGACTCATGCCAGCACGGATAATTATGCGCAACAAGCACAACAGACCTGTCAAACGATGTTGGCTTATCGCATGGGTTCGTTATTGGATATTCAGGTTACCGAAGTAAAACCGCTGGCAGTACAAAATAAATGGCTGGTGACCGGAGAAGTGAAAAAGCAAAAACCTGCGGTTACTTTTGCCTGCTTATTAGCACTAAAAGAAAATAAGATGGCATTAGAAAAACTGGAATTGTTTCAGGTTAAACAGCAGACAAAATAATCTACACATAACCTATAACACACAATATTGGATGTGGATTGTCTCAAACTCTATGAATTACTCGCTGCCCGCAGATGGTTCGCCTTTACCTGCGATAGGTAAATAGATAGTAAATGTGGTGCCGATGCCTTCGGTGCTCACAACATCAATACGCCCTTTATGTTTTTGAATGATGCTGTAGGCTAAAGAAAGGCCTAAGCCAGTACCTTGCCCAACCGCTTTCGTGGTAAAAAAGGGTTCAAAGATACGTTTGCGCACTGCCTCTGACATACCTTTACCGGTATCTGTAATTGAGATCCAGACCTCTTCACCTGCCCGACCGGTTTTTAGCGTAATTTCACCCATACCCTCAATTGCATGGGCGGCATTGACCATCATATTCATGAAGACTTGATTGATCTGCGCCGGAACACAGCGCACCAATGGAATGTCGCCGTATTCTTTATGCACTTTTGCTTTATATTTCAACTCATTCCAAACCACATTGAGCGTACTGTCTAAACCACGGTGCAAGTCAGAGTCCTGCCACACGGATTCACCAGCGCGGGCAAAATCTTTCAGATCTTGTACGATCTGTTTCACGCGATCTAACCCATCGGCAGATTCAGCTAACAGTTCAATAATATCCTGCCGGACATAGTCCAGTTCGATATTCTCTTTTACTTCATGCAAGCGCTGTTGTACGCCAGCCGGTAACTCATCAGATACCTGCTCAAAGGTACTGATCAGTAACAGTAAAGAATCAACATAGCTTTTTAGCGTCCCCAGATTGGCATTAACAAAACCCACCGGATTATTGATTTCATGTGCCACACCAGCCGCTAATTGACCAATCGCGGCCATCTTATCCGATTGTAATAATTGCCCCTGAGCACTTTCTAATTTCTGATTCAGTAGTTGCAGTTTTTCATATTCATCTTGCAACTTACGATTGGCCTCGGTCAGTTCATTCGTCCGGATCGTGACACGCTCTTCCAATTCTTGATTGGTTTGTTTTAGTTTTTGTTGTACTTCCAAAAGATGACTATTTTGATGCACAACGCGCAGCTGTGAATCGTAAAGCTCGGAGTACGTTTGATGCAAACCACCCAATATCAAAGGAACGGCTTCGATTACTACCGCAGCCGACTGGCTGTAAGCTTCTTCCGAGCTCATACCTTTACGCATAGCCAGAAACTGAGCACACACTGGTTTATCAATAGTCAGGATGTGATAACGCAGCCAAAAAACGGCATAACGTAAAAAAGCCCGAATTTCATCATGGCTCATCAGCTCATTACTGGCCGTATGCAAGTGCTGTAAAAAGAGTTGGTGATCTTCAGAATGGCCCCAAATTACTTCTGGCAGGCAACCTTCCTGAAACATCATCAGTTCTTCATAGTTGATATGTTCGCGCAGGATGAGAGCTAATTGCTTAAGTTCACGTTGCACGTCGGTATAGTTTTTTCCCTGCAGCAAACTCATCGCCAATGAGCCCATTTCACGGAAAATAGCTTTATGCTGTTGGTCTATCTCAGCAATACCGGTGACGTACTCATCACTCCATACCAACGCCATGCTTATTCCTCATCGTCCAGCATAACAGAACCATCTGCCGCCCAATTTACCTTCGTAATACCAGGCGCTTCCCGCTCTAATTCCCTTACTGCCAATTCACTATCAGATAATTGCCCACGCGCAACGCGTTCTAAGTCAGCCAAACGCTGATTTTCAAGGATCAATTGCCGGTGACGTAACGCCTGCCCGATGGTTGCAACTAATTCATAGTCGTTCCAAGGTTTGGCAACAAAGCGGTAAATATGCGCCCGATTAATGGCGTTGATCAATGCATTCAGATCTGCATAACCGGAAATAATCAGGCGCGCGGCATCCGGCTGCAGCGTTTTAATTGTCGACAACAGCTCAACCCCATCCATACCTGGCATTCGGTAATCCGAAATAACCAAAGAAACTTGGTGATTCTGCGCATATTCCAGTGCTTTTGATGGTTCAGAAAATGTCACTAGTTCTAGTTTAAACAGGCGTCCATCACAAAGACAGGGAGTTCGTTGCAATAACCGGACTAATGCTTTCAGGATCAATGGTTCATCATCTACCAACAGAACTTTTTCCATGATAATTCCCTAATTTATATCTTGCCGAATATAAACAGTAACGGCTTTACCATCCGTTTGTTCAAAACGGCAAATATGTTTGATGATGGAAGGATCTAGTTTTCTTCCCTTAGCTAATAATAAAAAATGTCCTGCGCTATAAAGATCGCGAGTTAAAACCATTCCTGGTTTTAACTGACTACTTGTCAACGTAACTTCTTTATATTTGTGGTGTTCTGCCTCTAAGGATTGAATAAACAATTGAACCAGAGTCGAATCATATCGTATGTCTCTATTCTCTTTGATATATAACAACGCATGTTCAGCTGTAAACTCTCTAGCCATAAAAAGACCCAGCTGAAGCTCATCATAGTCAACTACGATGGCTAATATTCTGGCACCGATTGGAATTTCATTGAGCTTCAAATGATCAGGAAAACCGCTGCCATCCACATTTTCATGCTGCCCGCGGATATAAATACCAGCAAGATTCAATTCTGGAATAGGTAATAACACCATCTGCCCTATCGCGGGGTGCTCCATAAATTCCGCCCGTTCCTGGCGATTATGGTTTGCAAAGGATTTGTTAAGCAAACTATCAGGCAACGCAACCTTACCGATGTCATGCAGCATAGCAGCATTCCTCACCGCCTCTATTTCTTCAGGTTTTAAATCTGCATACTTTGCGAGTCGTTCAGCCAACGATACGACCCGCTGGCTGTGACCAGTCCAGTCGGCAAAACGCATTTCAATGATGCTGGAAAACACCTGCACAGAAGTTCTGAACGAGGTTTTCAACTCTTCTTGTGTGAGTTCCAGAAAAGAGATCAATTGGCTCAGTTCTGCCGTGCGCTCTGCAACTTTATGTTCAAGCGTGTTATTGGCTTCTTTTAACGCTTCATTTTGCTCTGCTGTCAGTTTTAATAAGCGTTGGTTTTCACGGCGTAAATACAGTTGTTCCAAGGCTTGCCGAACGATAATTTGTAACTCCTGATCGTTCCATGGTTTAGCAATAAAACGATATATTTCACCTTGATTGATCGCTGCCACCGTCTGCGCCATATCCGCATGTCCGGTCAGCAATAAACGTATGGTATCCGGCCATTCCTGTCGTACTTTTGCCAAAAATACTGCGCCATCCATTTCAGGCATACGCATGTCAGAAATAACCAAATCAACCGGTTCGCTGCTCATCAGGCTCAATGCGGCCGCGCCACTTTCAGCGGTTAATATCCGGTATCCTTCCGGCCGCAATAGACGATGCAAAGAGCGTAATATATTAATTTCATCATCCACCAGCAGGATGGTAAACGGTGTCGGCATCCTTATGATCCTTCATTTCTTTATCAGCCAGCGGCCTGATTAACGTGGTATCTGATTCAGTAAATTCTGATCATCAAATTTCATGAATCCTTCATTCACTGCGGCTTTGAGTTGATCGTCCTCCCAAGGTTTACTGAGGAAACGGAATATTTCGCCCGCATTGATCGCTGAAGAGAGCGATGAGAAATCAGAATAACCACTTAGCATGATCCGGGTAACCTGCGGATAACGTTGTTTGACCTGATGCAATAATTCTATACCGCTGACGCCTGGCATACGATTGTCAGTAATGATCACACCCACATCGTAATGAGCCAGAGCATCAAGCGCCTCTTCTGCACCATTCGCAATCACAATTTTGTATTCAGCACTGCGCAACGTTCTGCGTAATGCATTCAAAATTGAGGGCTCATCATCCACCAGTAACAAGACATGGCCGTTTTCTTTCGCCCGCGTCAGTGAAAAATCTTGTGACTGAAGATGGATCTGTTTTATGGCAGCCGGCAGGTCTTTGGACCCACAGGGTTTGGCGAATAAAAAGCCCTGAACTTCATCGCAGTGCCAGGAACGCAGCAATGCATATTGTTCCTGTGTTTCAACACCTTCCGCAATAATGGTTAAGCCCATGGCATGACCCAGTGCGATAATGGCGCGGACAATCACGGCATCACTGTTACTGCTGGATAAATCGCAAACAAACGATTGATCAATTTTGAGCTTATCAAGAGGAAATAGTTTGAGATAACTTAAGCTGGAATAGCCCGTTCCAAAATCATCGACTGACACCGATACACCCAGTTTTTTCAGTGCATTCAGTGTCGTAATGCTATTGCCGACCTCTTGCATAATGCAGCTTTCTGTCACTTCCAACTCTAACAAGCGAACCGGGAAACCACTGTCTTGTATGGCATGACTGATCTGATCGACCAATTTTTCATTTTGGAAATGTGATGCTGAAAGATTCACGGCGATAGTGAGTTGCAGCCCTTGTTGCACCCACGCAGCACCTTGCTTGCAGGCCTCACGAATCACCCAATTGCTGATAGGAATAATCAAATCACTCTCTTCCGCAAAGGGGATAAAATTCTTAGGCTGTAGCACCCCGCGTGGCGAATTCCAACGGATCAAGGCTTCAACACTCTTTATGTCGCCGGTTTGCAGATTGAGCTGTGGCTGATATTCCAGAAAAAATTCATTGTTCTGTAAGGCTTGTTTGAGTTCCTTTTCTAAATCAAGACGTTGTTGTAAGTTGGAATGTAAATCTTCGGTGAATAATTGCACATTACAGGCACCGTCACGGCGGCACCAATCCATGGCACTGTCTGCGTTATGGATCAATTCAACGGCTGTTTGCCCATGCGATGGATAATCGCTAATGCCCACAACAGGTTGGCTCATAATTTCTTTGTTGTCATAAAACAGCGGCTGCGCCAATTGTTCGACGATTTGTTCAGCTAATACCTGAACCGGGGCTAAATCATCCAAGCCGGACATAACAACCACATAGTTGTTGGCAAACAAACGGCAGACTAATCCTTTGTTTCCGACCAGATTACGTAAACGCTGTAGTTGTGCCATGAGCACCCAGTCGCCAATGGCATAACCAAAACGATCATTCACCATGCGGAAACGGCGCAGATTGATATACAACACAGCCACAACTTGCTGCTGACTCTCAGCCTGACGAATAGCCAACGATATGCGATCTTCCAGCAACACCCGATTGAGTTCAGACAACGAATCGGTGCGGGATAACTGTAAAACACTGTCTTCCAGCATGCGGCTGACACTCAAATCGGTGATGATGCCGATGTAATATCCCTCTTTTACACCTTCGATCATTTCTGACTGACTAGGCTGGAAACGCAAGGTTAACCATAAAGGGAAAATATCACCGTCTTTACGCCGGGCAGATAATTCACCATCCCAGCCATTTTGTTTATAGACGCGCCGACGAAACTCCCGGAAGTATTCATCGTGCCCACGCAGTGGGATCAAAAAATCGGGTTTCGCGCCCAATAATTCTTCACGTTGATAACCCACAATCGTCGCAAATGCAGGATTAACCGTAAGTAAGCGCCCTTCCATATCGCAGACAAACATGCCTTGTGAGGAAGTTTCAAACAACAAGGTCATTAATGTTGATTCCAACTCAGGCGATAATTGTGTGTGTGACGATCTATTCTCTGGGTAGGATTGTGGCAGCGGGCAATTCAGCCCTGAAGCCGGATGAACCAAAGGTTGATTGAGTGTCTGACGGCTATTCGACGCGCGTTGCCAAACCAGCACACTTTCACGCAAGTGCAGCCATTGATTGATATGCTCTCTTAGCTGCTCCGCCTCAATTTCAGCGGGCAACACTTCATCTACCAAGTGTTCAAATTCAGCGGCCAGCAGTGCCTGCTGATTGTCGCTCAACAATAAAACAGAAGGAGAATCAGGCTGTAGCGGTTTTCGCCAAGCACTTAACCAAGCCTGATGGTCATTAAGTGATGGTTCATCAAACAAATAGAGATCGGCATGTTGAATATCACCATCTGCCGGTAAGGTAGTAAGCACGCGGTAATAATGGCTCAGTAACGCGTATAACCACTGCTGCTGCGATTCATCTGCTATGATCATCACCACGCATGGATTTTGTGCCACCATCCGCGTTACTCCTTTGAAAGCCGCTGATCTCGTTATAATTATAGTTAGGTATAGCTGATTTAACGGCGATAGCCCTTGCGACATCTCACAGTCTATTGATTACAACCGTTAACTATCCATATTTTTTAATTCATTTGAATGAATGAACTATACTCAAAGCAGGAAACCTGAAATGTTGCCAATCCGGTGACAGGAGTGTTCCATGAGTTCTCCTTCATTTTTTCGCCGCAATCTTCCCTGGATATTTTTGTGTCTGCTGGGCGCCAGCACTGCGTCAGGTTACTGGTATTACCACCGTTCAGAAAAATTACCCGCTGGTCTGGTTTATGGGAATGGTCGGTTAGAAGCGACCGAAATTGATATTGCCACCAAACTGGCCGGACGCTTAGATTCCGTCACCGTACACGAAGGTGATGATGTACAGCGTGGGCAATTAGTTGCCACATTAACATTGGAAGAGCTGCAAGCTCAGTTGCGGGGCGCACAGGCACAAGCGCAGCAGGCTCGGGAAAATGCCAAAGCAGTGCGCGCCAGTGTTGCCAGCGCCGAAAGTCAGCAGCATTTAGCTCAACTGACGCACAATCGTATGGCCAAACTGATAAGTAAAAACTTTGTCAGTAAAGATCAATTGGATCAAACCCAGAGTGCTTTGCAAGTGGCTCAGGCCGCTTTGAATGTCGTACGAAACCAGATACAGGAAGCCGATGCGGCGGTTGCCGCTGCCGATGCCAATGTTGATGCGCTCAGCAGCACATTGCAGGACACCCGCTTAACTGCCCCCATTGCTGGCAGGATCCTCTACCGGCTGGCAGAACCAGGAGAAGTGCTGGCGGCAGGCGGTAAGGTAGTCACCTTGCTCGATTTGAATGATGTCACCATGTCGGTTTACCTGCCCGCAGCAGACGCAGGGAAAATCACCTTGGGTTCAACCGCCAAAATTATGCTCGATGCACTGCCAGACCCGGTTCCAGCCAAAGTCGTATTTGTATCCCCTCGCGCACAATTTACGCCCAAAGAAGTAGAAACCCGTAACGAGCGTGAAAAGTTGATGTTTCGTATCAAAGTCAAAGTCGAACCCTCCTGGCTGGCAACACATGCCACACAGGCCAAACCAGGTATGCCCGGTGTTGTTTATTTACAGACTGATGCCAACGCCAAATGGCCAGCCGTATTTCCTGTGAGGTAAGCAGGATGACTGCGCAAAAGGTTGCCACTCTTTCAGCCGTCAGCCTGATTTATGGCTCGGTGAAAGCGCTGGATCAAATAAACCTGAGTTTACCGGCTGGCGGCATGGTCGGGTTGATCGGGCCCGACGGTGTGGGGAAATCATCACTGCTGGCTTTGCTTGCTGGGGCTCGGAAGATCCAGCAGGGCCAGATTGAGGTGCTAAATACCAATATTGGCGATCGCCATTTACGCGACACACTGCTGCCCCGTATTGCCTATATGCCACAAGGCTTAGGACGCAACCTCTACCCTACTTTGTCAGTCACTGAAAACGTCGATTTTTTTGCCCGCCTGTTTGGGCAACACCGCCGTGAACGTCTTGCCCGAATCAAAGAATTACTCGACGCCACCGGCTTAGCACCGTTTCATGATCGTCCGGCAGCAAAACTCTCCGGCGGCATGAAACAAAAACTCGGCCTGTGCTGTGCGCTGATCCACGACCCGGATCTATTGATTTTGGATGAACCCACGACGGGAGTTGATCCGCTATCCCGCCGTCAATTTTGGGAGTTGATCCAACGCATTCGGGTTCGCCATCCTAATATGACTGTATTGGTGGCAACCGCGTATATGGAAGAAGCGGAACACTTTGACTGGCTGGTCGCCATGGACGCCGGCAAAGTTATTGGCACTGGAACTGCCGCTGAATTAAAAACCAGCACGCACAGTCAGAATTTGGAGGAAGCATTTATCCGCTTGCTGCCAATAGCGCGGCAACAAGGCCACCATCAATTAGTGATCCCGCCAAGAGAAACAGGTGATCAGTCGTGGGCCATAGAGGCGGAAGGTTTAACCCAGCGCTTTGGCGAATTTACCGCCGTAGATAATGTCAGTTTCTCGATTGGTCGTGGCGAGATCTTTGGTTTTCTCGGTTCCAATGGCTGCGGAAAAACCACCACCATGAAGATGCTAACCGGATTATTGCCGCCCACTGAAGGTAATGCCCGTCTGTTTGGTGCGCCAGTGGATAATAAAAATATCGCCACCCGCCAGCAGGTTGGTTATATGTCACAGGCTTTTTCGCTGTATGGCGAACTGACGGTGTTACAGAATCTGACATTGCATGCCCAGTTGTTCCATCTGCCGGAAGACAAAATCAGCGCACGGGTAACGACACTGCTGACCCGTTTCGGGCTCGAGCCTTATCTGGATGATCCCGCGGATGCTTTACCATTGGGTATCCGGCAACGTCTCTCTTTAGCAGTAGCGGTGGTACATGAGCCAAAATTATTAATATTGGATGAACCCACCTCCGGCGTTGACCCGATAGCGCGGGATCAGTTCTGGGAACTACTGGCTGAGCTGTCGCGGCAGCAAGGTGTGACGATTTTTATCTCCACCCATTTTATGAATGAAGCAGAACGTTGCGACCGCATCTCACTGATGCATGCTGGTCGGGTTCTCGCCAGTGATACGCCGGCGGCGTTAAAACAGAGCAAAAACACCGATACATTGGAATCGGCATTTATTACTTATCTGGAAGAAGCTTCGGCGGCTGACAATTCAGAGACAGCCGCACAACCTGATGATCAGCCGACCCCAGTCACGACACCACATAACTCGCGCTACCATGCGTTAAGCCTGCGTCGATTGCTGGCGTATGCCTATCGGGAGGCGCTGGAATTAAAACGCGATACCATCCGGCTGTCGTTTGCACTGTTAGGTTCGGTGTTACTGATGTTTGTGCTGGGTAATGGTATTTCGATGGATGTCGAAAACCTGCGCTTTGCGGTGCTGGATCGTGATCAAACACCGGAATCACGTGCTTATATACAAAACATGGCCGGTTCCCGTTATTTCCAGCAGCAAGCTCCGCTTCACAGTGAACAGGAATTGGAACAACGAATGCGCAGCGGTGAACTCACCGTGGCGCTGGAGATCCCACCGCAGTTTGGTCATCACTTGCGCGTAAACCGACAACCGGAAATTGCCGTCTGGATCGATGGCGCTTTACCCTATCGGGGCGAAACAGCGCTCGGTTATGTGCAAGGTTTGCATCAGCAATATCTGCTCGATCTGATCACTGAAACGACCGGGACTACGCCGCAGTTGCTACCCACCGATCTGGCATTACGCTACCGCTATAATCAGGATTTCCGCAGCATCTATGCCATGGTTCCGGCGGTATTCTCATTATTGCTGGTCTTTATTCCTGCCATTTTGATGGCACTGGGAGTAGTTCGGGAAAAAGAACTTGGTTCGATCACCAATCTGTATGTCACGCCGGTTACCCGCCTTGAGTTTTTACTCGGTAAACAACTGCCCTATATTGTCGTGTCGATGGTGAGTTATTGCTGTCTGTTATTGCAGGCCGTCTGGCTATTTGAAGTGCCAGTAAAAGGCAGCCTGTTTACCTTAACATTGGGCGCGTTGTTATATGTGACCACCACCACTGGTGTTGGGTTAGTCATCTCCACCTTCACCCGCACGCAGATCGCTGCATTGTTTGGTACGGCAATCTTGACCATGTTACCAACGGTACAGTTTTCCGGCCTTACCACCCCCGTGGGTTCATTAACCGGTATGGCATATGGCATCGGCCAATGTTTTCCAGCAACCTATTTTTTGATCATCAGCCGCGGCGTATTTACCAAAGCGCTCGGTTTTTACGATCTGCTAGGCCCACTACTGGCACTGGCCGCATTTATTCCTGTGCTGACACTGCTCTCTCTCGCCTTGTTACCCAAGCAGGAAAGGTAGGCTGACATGAATGCACATGTGAGTAACATCTGGCGATTGGGCATTAAAGAATTACGCAGTCTGTGGGCCGATCGCGTGCTATTACTGTTGATCGTCTGGGCCTTTACCGGTGGGATCTACAGCGCCGCCAAAGGAGTATCACAGGAGCTGAATCATGCGCCAGTCGCGATTGTCGACCAAGATCACTCGCCACTATCAGCACGTTTAAGTGACGCGCTGACGCCGCCATTTTTTAATCTGCCGGAACAAATCACATTACCAACAATGGATGCTGCGCTGGATCAGGGGCAATACTCTTTTGCCATTGTGATCCCCACTGATTTCCAGCGAGATCTGAAAGCAGGCCGTCGCCCCACTATCCAAATCAATATTGATGCCACAGTCATGAGTCAATCATTTATTGGCGCCAATTACATCCAGCAAATTTTTGCGGCGGAACTGAATGAATATCTGACCGGGAAACGCGACAGCGCGACATTACCCATCCAACTGGTGACCCGGGTTCGTTTTAACCCGAATCTGACCGGTTACTGGTTCGGCGGTGTGATGGAGGTGATCAACAACATCAATATGCTGACCATTATTCTGGTGGGGGCAGCGTTTATCCGCGAGCGGGAACATGGCACGCTGGAACATCTGTTGGTCATGCCACTAACGCCGTTTGAAATCATGATGGCCAAAATATGGGCCAACAGTTTAGCCGTGCTCTTGGGCACCATCGTCGCATTAACCTTGGTGATACAGGGTGTGCTGGAGGTTCCTATCGCGGGCTCCTTACCTCTGTTCCTGTTTAGCAGCGTGCTTTATCTATTTTCCGCGGCTTCCATCGGTATTTTTCTCGGCACACTGGCCCGCTCGATGCCACAGCTCGGTTTGCTGATCATTTTAACTATCGTACCGCTAGAAATGCTCTCCGGTGGGATCACGCCACGTGAAAGCATGCCGCCATTGGTGCAACACATCATGCTGGCAGCGCCCTCTACTTACTTTGTCCGTGTCGCGCAGGCTATTTTGTACCGTGGTGCAGGGATGACGATCATCTGGCCAGATCTGTTGGCGATGATCGGACTTGGCGTTGTGTTTTTTTTGGTTGCGCTGACCCGCTTTCGCCGGGCTGTCACGCAAACCCAACTTTGACGGGAGCTTATTATGGAGACGATCCCTCTTACAGATCCGCGTAGTGAAGCAACCCGACAACGTCTGATTGATACCGGGCTGACGCTATTTGGCCGCTATGGTTTTGATGGCGTGACAACTCGCCAGTTAGCAACCACCGCACAAGTTAATCAGGCTGCTATCCCCTATCATTTTGGTGGCAAAGAAGGGGTTTATCTGGCGATTGCGGAACAGATTGCTGCTTCAGTGGGCCCACAAGTTAATGCGTTGCAAAAAAACATACATTCACGACTTAACCACGAAGCACCACAAAACCTGTTACTGGAATGCACCATCAAACTAGCAGAAATTGCCTTCACTCCGGAGCATCAAAGCAGCTGGTTCATTTTTTTGACCCGTGAACAGTTTCATCCCACTGCCGCGTTGACGATTTTACAACGTGGTTTTATTGACCCCGTACATCAACTCATCGGGGAATTGATTGCCCTTATTACGAATACAACTGTCGACACAGAAGCCAATATCTTACTAACACAGGCTTATCTGGGGCCACTCGTGGGTTTTGTCTGCGGTAAGGCCTTACTGAATAAGCGTCTCAATTGGCCAATAGAATTAACAGATCTTGAATGGCGGCAGGTCATAGCGACGGTGGCTCATTGCAGTCGGGCCACCATTACCGGATTAATGCTTAATGCAGAGTAATTTCAGCTTCAGAGCCAGACGTCACTAAATTATTGATGATGTTCACTTTTGACAATTGCATACCACCACCATCGCGTGCGCGGAACAACATGGTTTCGAATTCATACCAGAACTGTTGTTCTTCAACGGGCGTCATACCGTCAAGATCGTAACTTAATTCCATCGTTTTACACTTCGTCATTTCAAACACCTTAGTCAGAAAACGGCTGACTGTTTAGCTCAAGCTAAAGTGTAGATCCAAAGCTGCTATTCGTATTCAACAATGAAAGTTTCGTATGTAAATTTGTGATCTTCGATCAGATTGGTTGCTATCTGAAACCCTGTTCAGTTTTAATAAAATTTAGAGTTAACAAATAGATTATAAATCTTAAACAAATACTGATTTGAAATAATATGAAGTAAATTAAAAGACAATGTAACATTGTTACAGATATGTTTTTATTATTTATAACATGAATGCAACATTAGCCTTTTGCACTAAAAAAAGGCACAAAATCCAGCAAATAACCCCTATGAAAACGGTTTACCTAATACTTTACTCCTTTTATAAATTTCAGCTAAACTGCGCAATATACAACCGATGGCAAGGTCGTTTATTAAAAATAAGTTATATATATCCATAACTAAATAATTAATAAAAAAATAAATAATAAGAATCTGACGACATATTAAATTTATTCCTAAATAAAAATGTCGCCGACGTTCATTTAAACGAGAAATAACAATACAAAACTTTATACACAAGGGAATAAAACATGGCCAGTTATCAGGAAGCGTATACCTACCGAACAGCGGAATATGGCACCTCCACGAGCCATTCCGTATCCGGTTTTAGCAAATTTATCGCTAACTTCCGTTTTGCCGGAAAAATGATGATTTTATTGGCATTGGTGGTGTTATGTACCATTGCTGGTAACCTATGGAATGCCTATTCAGCGCGAGATGTGATCCGAGAGGAAATTGTGCATGGCATGGTTAATCAAGTGCAGGGATTACATGCGCAACTGGCGGCGGTATTACAAAATGAGCCCGCGAAATTTATGCCCATAGCTCGCCAAACACTGATGAATACGCGTTGGGAAAAAGATCAATCTGGTTATGCTTTTCTGACTGACCGTCAGGGAACACTTCTTATTTATCCACCCAGTGCCAGCCGTGAAGGCGGGATGTTAGATCCCGTCCAAGTCGAAGGCCGTGATGAAAATGTAAACCAAGCCTTTGCACGTATTGGCCAAGGTAATACCCCCGAATCGATTGTTTACCCTTATGTAAAACCAGGCACGACCGAACGTATTCTTAAGGTTGCCCATGTTTACCCATTAGGGGATTACATGCTGGTTTCCGGTGTTTACGTTGATCGAGCTGATCGTGCCTTTACCAATTATCTGAAACAAAGTGCCGTGCTAATCGCCATCATGCTGTTGTTGATCGGCGGCGTTATTACGCTGTTTAGTAAGGCAATTGGCCAGCAAGTACACGCTTCGTTGCAGGCACTAAGTCGTATTACACAACGCAATTTAAGCCAGTCACAAAAAAGCAGCGGGAAAGATGAGTTTGCTCAAATTGACCGCGCGGTAGAAGAAACCCGGAATAACCTAGCGCAAATGCTGCTGCAACAACAAGAGATGTCACTTTCTCTGGCCAGCGCCTCGGCACAAATGAACACCGGTATGAGTCAGGTTGATCATGCGGTGCGGGATGAACGCCTGCGCCTGGATTCTGTCGCCGCGTCCATGGAAGAGATGGCCACCACTGTGCGTGAAGTCGCACGTAATGCCAATGATGCGTCGGATGCCACACGGAATACCGACCATCTCGCTGCATCTGGGGTGAAACAGATCCGTGATGCGATTAATTCAATGAACACCCTGTTTGATAACCTGTCTACCAGCGCGGATTCCGTAAATGGTGTGGAGCAAAAGGTCGCGGTGATCGGCTCGGTCGTTGACACAATTCGCGGCATTTCCGAACAAACCAATCTGTTGGCACTGAATGCGGCAATTGAAGCAGCTCGTGCAGGTGAACAAGGTCGTGGTTTTGCCGTGGTGGCGGATGAAGTTCGTACATTGGCCAGTCGTACACAGCAAGCCACGCAGGAAATCGCCAATATGATCGCAGGCCTGCAACAAGGCACGCGGCAGGCCGTCTCATTGATGCAAAACAGTATTGATGCCGCTAATATGGCGGTCGAAAATGCCCAGAAAGCCAGCACTGGCTTTGAAGAAATTGCGGCACAAACCGGTCAATTAGCGGAACGCAGTGAGATGATTGCGGCATCTGCCGAAGAACAAGGTGTGGTTGCTGATCAGGTTGCCGATAGCTTGGTGGCGATTCGTGATTCGGTGGAAGAAACCGAGCAGGTGGTCACTGATTTAGCACAAGCCAGTAAAACATTGAGCCACCATGCCCAAGTGATGGATGAGATGGTTCGTAGTTATACATTACCGACCCGCCATTAATATCGCAAAAGCGGCATGATCAATCATGCCGCTATTCATCCTGCTTATACCCAAAGTAATTGGAATTGCAGCAAGGCGACAAGTGAACGAATCCCCATGAGCATAGTCGGCTATGTTATTGGGGTGAGTGAACGCCGTTAACGACGCTGCAATTTCAAGTACGAAGGGTATGACAGCAAGCACCCGATGGCTGGGCCAATTCATCTAAGATTGGACAATCAGAACTGTCATCGCCATGGCAACGACTCACCAGTGTTTCCAGCGCACTTTTCATCTGCGTCAATTCAGTAATTTTTTGCTCTAATACCGCGATATGTTGCTGTGCTACCTGCTTCACTTTACTGCTGGGCCGTTGTTGGTCATGCCATAAATTAAGCAGTTCACCGATTTGCGGTAACGAAAAACCCAGCTCTCGAGCCTGGCGGATAAAACGCAATTGCTGCACATCCGCTTCCTGATAATGCCGGTAACCCGCGTCACTGCGCACTGCCGGTGGCAACAACCCCAGACTTTCATAGTGCCGGATCATCTTGGCGCTCAGTCCACTGCGTTTGGCCATTTCACCGATGGTCAGAAAAAGTTCAGACATAACTTATTACTCCCTTTTCTTCTACAACCCAGCCTTTCCAATCGCCCATTTAGGTTGCCAGCGGGTTAACCACAAGGCATTCGTCACCACACTGACCGAGCTGAATGCCATCGCCGCTCCCGCCAACATGGGGTCGAGAAACCCCAATACCGCGAGTGGTAATGCCACCACATTGTAGATAAACGCCCAAAACAGATTTTGCCGGATCTTGCGACTGGTTAAACGAGCAATCACTAAGGCATCGGCTACCGCGCGTGGATCGTTGCGCATCAGGGTCATCGCGGCACTGGCCATCGCCACATCGGTGCCAGAACCCATCGCTATACCAAGATCTGATTCCGCCAACGCGGGCGCATCGTTAATGCCATCGCCGACCATAGCGACAACAAAACCCTGTTCACGCCAGCGTACGATCGCTTCGGCTTTCTGCTCTGGTAACACTTGTGCCGCCATTTCATCAATGCCAAGCAGATCGGCCATCTGCTGCACACTTTGTTGATGATCACCACTCAGCAGCGCTACCTTTATGCCCTGCTGTTGTAATGTTTTGATGGCCGCAGCGGCTTCTGCTTTCGGTGGATCCTGAAAGGCAAACCAAGCCACCACTTGCTCACCAGCAATCAACCAGGAGACGGTTCGCCCTTGCTGGTATTGCAATACCACCCCAGCTTGTAAGGTGCTTTCTGGTGTTAACTGGCGTTGTATTAATCCTTGCCCGCCAACCAGCGCATAAGTGACATTCTGCCATTGGCCTTGTACACCAATCCCTGCCGTCGTGCTCACCTCTGACAAGGTCGGTAAATCTAAGGCTTGCTGTTGGGCCGCATTCTGTAATGCCACCCCAAGCGGATGCGCGCTACCTTGTTGCAAAGCTGCCGCCAGTAACAATGCTTGTTGCTCACTGATACCAACCGCTTGCTGGGCGCATAATGCCGGATGTCCTTGCGTCAGCGTGCCGGTTTTATCAAACACCACCATGTTCACTTTTTCGGCTTTTTCCAGCACCTCCGCATCGCGGATCAAAATGCCATGCCGCGCCGCCGTGCCGGTTCCTGCCATAATGGCCGCCGGCGTTGCCAAGCCCAGTGCGCAAGGGCAAGCAATGACCAGCACCGAAACCGCATGAATGAGTGCAGGTTCGCCTAAGCCGGTAAACAAATACCAACCAGTGACGGTTAACAGCGCCAAAACCAATACGATCGGAACAAACACCGCGCTGATCTGATCGACTTTTTGCTGAATCGGCGGTTTTGCCATTTGTGCCTGTTCGACACGAGCGATGATCCGCGCCAGTAAAGTGTTCTCGCCCAGCGCTGTCGTTTTCAGCCACAGCAAGCCTTCCCCATTCATCGCCCCCGTACTGACGCTATCGCCAGTCTGTTTACTGACGGGTAAACTTTCGCCAGTCAGTAATGATTCATCGAGATGGCTGGCACCATCGACAATCACGCCATCCACAGGAATGCGTTCGCCAGCACGTACCCGCACCCGATCGCCCAGTTGTAACAACGCCAGTGCCAACCATTGTGCCTGCCCATCGCGTTCCACCCACGCCTGTTCAGGGCGCAATGCCTGTAATGCGCGGATCGCTTCACTGGTCTGCCGTTTGGCGCGCTGCTCCAGCCATTTACCAAACCAAACCAGCGTAATTACCGTCGCGGAGGATTCAAAATAGAGATGGGCATGATGTGCCTGAAACAACCACTGATAGAGCGATAAGCCATAGGCCGCTGTCGTTCCTAACGCGACTAACACATCCATATTACTGCTGCCCACCCGCAGCGCTGCCCAGGCACCACGGTAGAAGCGCCAGCCCAGCCCAAACTGCACCAGCGAAGCCAGCAACCATTGCCAGAACACCGGCAGCTGGAATTGCGCTCCCCACAATCCGGCCAGCATCGGTAACAACAGTGGAATGGTGCAAAGCCCGCCGGCAATCAACCAGTCGCGGTCGGTATCACGCTTATTTTTATCCTGTGTGGCAGCGGCTGCGTTGTTATTGTCAGGCAACAGACCTTCATAGCCGGCCCGAGAGATCGCTTGCAACAACTGCGCATCGGTTACATCAACGACAGCTTGAATGCGTGCTTTTTCAGTCGCCAGATTCACCACCGCCGAAATAACACCCGGTTCGCGGCGTAAGACTTTTTCCAGTCGTGTCACGCACGCGGCACAATGCATTCCCTTGATCTGTAAGGTAACGACTCGCTGTGGCACGCTAAAGCCGGCTTTATCTACCACCGCAATCAAATCCGCAACCGGTAACGGGCTGTCACTGTCTATCTGGGCTTTTTCGGTCGCCAAATTAACATGAGCGCTCGTCACGCCAGCCACTTTCCCCAGCACTTTTTCCAGTCGTGTTACGCAGGCGGCGCAATGCATGCCCTGAATGGGTAAAACGACACGCTGTGTTGTATGTTCGGTCATGATTTATCTCCAACCCACTTGCAATAGTGATAGCTTCAGCCTTGACATCATGGCAAGGTCAAGTTGGTTATTTAAACAATTTTTTCTGTTATACCGGCTTGACCTTCCAACGATGGGAAGGTGCACAGTAATAAAAAAACCAGAGGAGAAATACCATGACCACACTGCACGTACCGGATATGACTTGCCAGCATTGTGTTGCTACGATCACGAAACTGATCCAACAAGCAGATCACAACGCCAAGATTGAGATTGACTTAAGCCAGCATAAAGTGGCGGTGGAAGGAACATTAACAGCGGATGCACTAGTCGCATTGCTGGATGATGCGGGTTATACCCCAGCAGTAATCTGATCGATTGAATTCAGAGGGCATGAAGCTCATACCCTCTGAAGAATACCGCTAGATCTGACGCGCGAACGCTTCCATTTCTGCGAGTTCACGTTTTAGCTGATTCGCTAAAATTGGGAAACGGCGGTAGGTTTTCGGATCAGCACTGTCAGCCTCAATATGGAAACTGGCCGCGATACGCTCACGTTTCCACTGATTACGGCAATACAGACCGAAGTAACGTTTGATCCAAGCGACCAACTGTTCTTTGGAATACACCTGCGCATATTCACCGCGTAACAGCACCTGCAACACCCCTTTCGGTGTGACGTTCTGGGTCTGGTTAATACGGCGGATGGCATCCATTACCGGATAAGGCATTAGATCGGCTTCGTCGGTTTGTTCCACTGGGCGCAGCTCAGCCGTTGGTGCCTGATGCACGATCGCTTCCATGGCGGCTAATGCCAGACGCGGCAGATCGGGGCTGTCTTGCAGTGGGATCCCCTGCTCCATAATGTAACGGTTGATCTGCAACACGCGCGATTTACTGACACCACCAATCGGTGACAATACACCCGAGGTGTCACCATCCATAGTGCAATAACCGACACTGGCTTCTGACAGATTCGAGGTCGCCATCAGCAACTTATTCTGATGGTTCGCAATCAGCCAAATACCCGGTGAGCGCACCCGCGCCTGAATGTTTTGCAGCGCCAGATCGTCTTTTTCCCACGTCATTGGGTTCTCAGGCGTTAAATCATTCACTAGCTTCAGATAACCCGCCACCAATTCGGCAATCGACCAGTCGTGATGCTGTGCCCCCATCTCATCGGCCAAACCGGCGGCGGCACTGCGGGTTACATTGCCGCTGTGCGCCGAGCCTTGATACACAGTCGTCAGTACATTTGGCATCACATCATCGTGGATCCACGCCAGCAGCGGTTTATCACCGAGTACCGGCACATCAATACGCCCTTGCGCCAACACCTGACGGTAGGTTTCTTCGCCTAATGTCAACGCAGCCTGCACCTGAGCAAACCACACCAAGGTACCGCACAGCGCTGAATCAGCGCCACCACTGAGACTTAACGCATAACCGCTGGTGTAGGTTTTCCGCTGCCAGTCCCACAAGCCTAACGCGATCGCACGACAAGCTGCCGCATGCGGATCTTCATCGGCAAACGCTGTTTGTGGCGATAACGCACGGCTGTAATCTTCGGCATGCCAGTTAAACGGCACTTCAATGATGCCGCGCTGTTCGGCGGGTTGCAGGCGCTGACTGCTGATCATGCGTTGTGAACGGTTCAGCCCGATATCAACAGTGGCCGACTGCACACGCCACGGCGCAAAACTGAGACGATCGGAACTCATCACCAGTTCGCCATTGCTGGCAATCATGGCATCGCCGTCATACACCGCACGACCGGCTTCACAACCCAGCAGGTTGGTGTAGACATACACTGCGCCATAGGCACGCGAACCTTCGCAGACAAACTGGCGACGTACCTTTTGTTTACCCAAGGCAAAATGGCTGGCGGAAGGGTTCAAAATCACATCGACCTGACGTTCATACAGACTGCGGCCCGGACGCGATGCCACCCATGAGTCTTCACAGATCTCAAAGCCCAGACGAATGCCTTCCACCTCAAACACGATATCGCCAACCGGTACAGTTTGCCCCGCCAGATCGAGCGTCATCACCTCACCGGCTGGCCACGGCGTAAACCAGCGCGGTTCGTAGTGAATGCCATTGCGCGCCAGATGCTGTTTGCACACCACACCATGGATCTGATACTGGCTCACTAATGCCACGGCATTAAAAACTTGCCCACCGGTGATCAACAACGGAAAACCGACCGCGACCATCAACGAGGGTGGTAGTGATTCCGCTAACTGATTCAGGTAATCAGGGATGGTTTCAATCCAGTCGGCGGAGAAAAACATGTCTTCGCAGCCATAACCGGTCAGCACCAGTTCCGGCAATAGCAATAAGTCGGCTTGTTGTTGAACCGCTGAAGCGACCGCAGCGCGGATCAACGCCAGATTGCCGTCGAGATCGAGCGGAGTGGTGTTAATACTCGCGGTAGCGATTGTCAGTGTTTGACGCATAATTCGTTATACTCCCTGTCCGGCGTGGAGCAACACATGCTCACGCACACCGGCATCAACTGCAAAAACGTCCATTAAATAGGTCAGAAACGCGCGATCGTGGCACATGGTTTTGCCGGGGCTGTCAGATATTTTCGCCACCGGCTGTCCGCCAAGACTGACCATTTTCATCACCACATTCAGTGGTTTATTCACTTCAAAATCAGCCATCAGCCAGGTACCAATACCAAATGACGTTTGTATGCGCCCTTTGAAGTGTTTGTAAATTTGTACGGCACGCGTGAAATCCAGCCCATCAGAAAACACCAGCATTTTACGGGTCGGATCAACACGCAACGCTTCCAAACGAGCAATGATTTTCTCACCCCAAACCAGCGGATCGCCACTGTCATGGCGAAAGCCATCATACAGTTTGGCGAAATAACGGTCTAAATCGCGGCAAAACGCATCCACACCAATCACATCGGTCAGTGCAACACCCAAATCGCCCCGATATTCACGCACCCAGTTTTCCAGCGCCGCTTTCTGGCTGTCGACCAGACGATAATTGAGACCTTGGTGCGTTTGCAGCCACTCGTGTGCCATGGTGCCTAAAAACGGCAGCTGTAATTCCTGCGCCAAATGCGGATTACTGGTGCCACCAAATTGCTGTGGTAAGGCTTGTTTCAACATATCGGCCACGATGTATTGTGCGCGATAACTGAAGCGACGGCGTGTACCAAAATCAAAAAAGCGGAAATCAGTTAAATCGACGTCATCGTCGAGGCGTGTCAGTTGTTCAATTTTATGTTGTGTGCTGTTACAGATTTGCGCTTCATCAACTTCCGGATAACGTATTTTATTACGGATCTCGCTGACCGTCGCCATCACCGGAATTTCAAACGGTGAAACATGCAATTGTGGCCCTTGCACCTTGATAGCCAGACTACCACTGTCGATGCTGACATCCAGTTGCGCCATGTTAAAACGAAACAAACGCAGGAAGGCAAGATAGTCATCTTTCAAATACGGTGCGCGGCTACGCAGATAATCAAGCTGGTTTTCAGTGACGCACAGATCCGCCAACGCGGCTAATTGCTCGCGAATTTGATCAGCATAAGGTGTTAAGTCTTCATCAGTGCGACAGCGAAATTCCCAAACCCCTTCCGCATTAGGCAATTGATGCAAATAAGCCTGCTGCATGGTGAGTTTATAAAAATCGGTGTCGGTCAGACTTTGCACACAGAGAATGTCAGACATAGGGGATTCGACCAATTTGGTTCCTATGAGATACCAATAAAAAGAAAGGTATTGCAGAGGAACCAATGTGTCAATTATTATTTCCCAGAAGCAAAATAAATAAGGTTTAGAGATGTCCCGAATTGCCGTGATGGGTTCTGCTTTTAATCCGCCGTCGCTCGGCCACAAAGATGTGGTAGAACAGGCGTTAAAGCACTGCGATCAGGTTTGGCTGGTGCCCGCCTTCCGTCATGCGTGGGGAAAGAGTATGGCGCCCTATCCGCAACGCTGTGAAATGGTGAAACAGTTTGTGGAAGATATCGCCGACCCTCGTGTCAGTCTGTGTGCCATCGAACATGAAATTGCCAGTGATAAGCCCGTCTATAGCTTTGACTTGCTGGCAGCATTGCAAACTCGAATTCAGCCCGATGACCAACTGCTGCTGGTTATTGGGCCGGATAATGCCGCGGCCTTTGATAAATTTTACCGCGCCAGTGACATTCGTCAGCGCTGGCAATTGCTGGTGGTCAAAGAGCGCATTTCAGTGCGGAGTACAAAAATACGTACTGCATTACAACAACATAAATCTATCACCGGGATGACCACGCCCAGCGTGGCTGATTTCTTAGCTACACATCCCGTCTACGGTGGCACGACTTTATGATCAGCACGATTGACACCGTATTACTGCGCATTGCTGATAATGAATTACAGGTCTTGCTCTGGCAACGACCACAAGATAGCCGTGCATTTGCGGGTGAATGGTCCTTACCCGGTGGCTGGGTGTTGGAAGAGCACGATCAAACACTGGAGCAAGCAACCTGCCGCATTCTGGAACAGAAGGTCGGTTTAAAACCCGACTATATTGAGCAAGTTGCAACTATCGGGAATTACCAGCGTGATCCGGCGGGATGGTCAATGACCGTTTTGCAGTTGGCGTTGATCCGTTACAGCCGCTCCGAATTGCCACATGCAGATACGCAGTGGATATCGGTTGATGCAATACGTCATCAAACGCTGCCTTTTGATCACAATGCCTTGCTGGAAAAAGTGCTGGAGCGACTGAGCACCAAGGCGCGCTACAGCACCCTGCCGCTTTATCTGGCGGAACAGGAATTGAAGTTACCTGAATTACAGCGCATTTATGAAGTAGTACTCGGCAACCCATTGCACAAACGGGCATTTCGGGAGCGGATCTTAAGTGCCAATGTGTTGGAAGATACCGGCCAGCGCGTTCAGGGCCGCGGCTCACTGGCCACTATCTATCGTTATCAGCCCGACTGTGCCGTGCGCTTATTTGATCGCATGATGCAAGGGGTGGTAGCTGAAGAACCAAATTAGTATCGGAAAACCGAGGCAAACAAAAAGACCGGCAGAGCTGCCGGTCTTTTTTCAACAACATTACTACTGGTTTATACGCGGAAACTATTCACCTGTTGATTCAAATCACGCGAAATTTCATGCAAATCGGCAGAAAGTTCATTTGAACGACGCGCGGTATCACTCAACTCATCAGACACATCTTTCGTAGCCTGAATGTTACGGCCAACCTCTTCCGTGACGGCACGCTGCTCTTCCGCAGCGCTAGAGATCTGCATCGCCATATCTGAAATCTGCGTGATCGCATGCGTGATCTGCTCTAATGCGATAGTGGCATTACGTGCATCATCGACACTGTCTTGTGCCAATGATTGGCTTTGATCCATGGTCGCTACGGCCTGATGCGTATTACGTTGCAACGTTTCAATCATCGCCCGGATCTCACCGGTAGAATGTTGGGTTCGTTGCGACAAGACACGCACTTCGTCCGCCACCACTGCAAAACCGCGGCCCTGTTCACCCGCACGCGCCGCCTCAATCGCCGCATTCAGTGCCAACAAGTTAGTCTGCTCGGCAATGCCCTGAATGGTCGCCAGGATCGTATTGATTTGCTGCGCGTTCTGTTCCAGTTCCCGAATAATGTTGGATGCTTGCTCTACCTCACCAGCCAAACGAGTAATCGATTGCTGATTACGCGCAATCACTTGTTTACCTTGTTCGCAATTATTCGCTGATTCACGCACCGCTTGTGCGGTTTGCTCGGCATTGCTGGCTACTTCATTGGCGGTTGCTGACATTTCATGCACTGCGGTTGCAATCTGAGAAATCTCTTGCTGCTGATGCTGCAACGAAACATTGTTTTTCGCTGCCATATCCCGCGATTGCCCTGCTTGCTGATCCAACTCTCGCGAGCTGCTGGCAATCTTCAGCATCATGTCGTGCAGTCGATCAAGGAAGGTATTGATGTGTCGGGTAACGACACCAATTTCATCATGCTGAATAACCGCCAAACGATGGGTTAAATCACCGTTACCGCGTGACAAAGCCGCCACCGCTTCAGCCATGGTATCCAGCGGGTGCAACATGCCACGAATAATGGCAAATGCCGCTCCCACTACCACCAGCAATTGGATCAAACCAAACAGCATGGTGTGTGTTTGTTGTTGATGCATATTCTGGAATGCGACTGATTCGTCATATAACAAACCAAAATACCAGTCATAACCGTGGATCTGTTTAAACACCACAAACGTAGTCGCATCCCCAATGGTGATTTCGTGTAATGCACCTTCCTGTGCCATCTGCTTGATAGCCGATAAACTTAAGTCCGCCGCTAAATTTGTAGCAGGTTTCAGCGTTAATGCAGCATCCTTAGAAGCAACAATATTGCCACTGCCATCGACCAAAACACCGCTCACACCATCGGATTGGATTTTATTCACGTTGGTAATGAGGTCTTTGATCACCACATCACCCGAGATAACCCCCTGATTAGCACCAAAATCATAAGGCTCGGCAATACTGATCATTAATGCATGGCTGGATGCATCTTCATAGGGTGCAGTTACTACCAGTTTACCGGCAGCTTTTGCATCTTGATACCAAGGGCGTTGGCGGGGATCATAGCCTTCCGGAGCTTTCCATCCGATAGTAGAAACCTTCATCTGACCATCAGATGTGCCTGCATAAACCATATCAAACTTGCCGGCAGAAGCAGCCTGAATTAAGGCAGGCACCGGATCAATATCTGGTTTACCAAAAACTTGCTTGGCTGCACTAACGATACTGGCACTGTTGTCTAACCAATATTTGAGATAATTCACCTGCGCTGCAGCCACTGTCTGCGCATAACTATCGACCGTTTTTCTAGCCTGCTCGGCCTGCGTGCGGCTACTCGACCACAATTGCACGCCACTCATTACTACCAGCAACGCAATCAGCGCCAATAGCAATTTATTCTTAATATTCAGGGTCATATAATCTCCATTTATGACAGGATGGCACGTATTGTCCTTTATTTAATTACCAGTATTTTATTCCGAACCATGCCTTTCTTATTTAGTAAGAACACTAACAAACATATCGACTCGTGGCTCATTTATCTTTAAATGAAACGCAGATTATTTTGCTGTTCCATTTGATTTCATTATGACAGATAAAAAAAATCCCGCACAACGGCGGGATCCAGAATAAAAAACTAACTGCTTATTTAAGCAACTGTTATACGGGAAAATTTACGTTTACCAACCTGCCATACTGCCGTGCCGGCAGTCACCAGCAACTTACCATCCGCAACAACCTCACCATCACGTTTTACTGCATTTTGCTTGATCATGCGTAATGCTTCGGACGTAGTTTCCACCAGCGCAGCTTCTTTCAGCAGATTACCCACCGCAATGCCTTCGACAGGTGCAGACACCGTCACTTCCGGCATTTCATCCGGGATCGCATTTTTAGAAAAACGCTGCGTGAAATCGTTATGTGCCGCTTCCGCTGCTGCTTCATCGTGGTAACGGGCAATCAACTCTTTCGCCAACCAGATTTTTACGTCACGAGGGTTCAGCGTGTTCGCCGCGATATCGGCTTTAAACTGCGTGATTTCCGCCAGTGGGCGTGTCGATAACAGCTCGTAGTAGCTCCACATCAGCTCATCAGAGATCGACATGATCTTACCGAACATATCGTTCGGTGCATCATGCACGCCGATGTAGTTACCAGACGATTTTGACATCTTCTTCACGCCGTCCAGACCCACCAGCAGTGGCATCATCAATACACACTGCGTTGGCTGGCCTGCATCTTTTTGCAGTTCACGCCCCATCAGCAGGTTAAATTTCTGATCCGTACCACCCAATTCCACATCGGCTTTCAGTGCTACCGAATCGTAACCCTGCAGTAATGGGTACAAAAATTCATGGATCGCAATGGACTGACCACCGGCATAACGTTTTTTGAAATCGTCACGTTCCAGCATACGGGCCACGGTCTGTTTCGCCGCCAGCTTGATCATGCCAGTTGCGCCCAGCTCTTTCAGCCAGGTTGAGTTGTATTCAATGCGGGTGCGCGCCGGATCCAAAATCTTGAATGCTTGTTCTGCATACGTCAGCGCATTCTCTTTAATTGCTTCTTCTGACAACGGTGGACGGGTCGCATTTTTACCGGAAGGATCCCCCACCAGCGCTGTGAAATCGCCGATCAGCAGGATCACTTCATGTCCCAGATCCTGAAAGGTGCGCAACTTGTTCAGAATAACCGTATGCCCAAGGTGAATATCCGGTGCAGTTGGGTCCATCCCCAGCTTAATACGCAGTGGACGACCTTCCTTTAATTTCGCGATTAACTCTTCTTCCACCAGAATTTCTTCTGCACCGCGCTTGATTTCAGCCAATGCGGTTTCCAAATTGGACATGCTATTACTCCAGTACATTCAGCAAATGGGGCACAGTTTACGAAATGGCCGCCCACATGAAAAGCAAGTAAACTACTCACCACTCAATTCATTATCGAAGAACAATCTTATGGCGCTCTATATTGGCCTGATGTCAGGCACCAGCATGGATGGTATTGATGCCGCATTAGTGGAGTTTGGCGCAGATAGTGACCAGCCCCGTCTGCTTGCCACCCATGCCCGAGCCTGGCCGGATGAGCTGGTGCAGCAACTGCATACCATCTGCACGCCCGGCGATAATGAAATTGATCGAATGGGGGTATTAGACCAGCGCGTGGCAGAAGAATTTGCCCACGCAGTGCATGCCCTATTACAAACGGCCGATATAACACCAGAGCAAATTTGTGCGATCGGCTCACATGGGCAAACGATCCGCCATCGCCCGGAATCAGGTTTTACGTTACAGATTGGCAATGGCGCCCGATTAGCGGCGATGACAGCCATTGACGTGATCTGTGATTTTCGCATGAAAGACGTAGCTCTTGGCGGACAAGGCGCACCATTAGTGCCGGCGTTTCACCAAGCAGTTTTCGGAAAAAAGGATGAGCCGCGTTTTATCCTCAACATTGGTGGCATTAGTAATGTGTCGGTTTTACCGGGAAATGCCGAGCAGGTGTTTGGCTTTGATACCGGCCCCGGTAATACGTTATTGGATAGCTGGTATCGTCACCACCATGATACAGGCAGTTATGATGCCGGTGGGCAATGGGCAAGTTCGGGGCAAGTCCATCAGTCATTACTTAATGAACTACTAACCCATGCCTACTTTGCTTTGCCCTACCCGAAAAGTACCGGCCGCGAGACATTTACCTTTGATTGGCTATTGCAGCAACTAAGCGTTTTTACAGCAATTAATGCTGCCGATGTTCAGCGCACGTTACTGGAATTTACCGCGATTACTGCAAGCGAAGCCCTGCAACCACTAGCAACATCGGCACAACTGTACCTTTGTGGTGGTGGCGCGCATAACCCGTTATTGTGCCAACGCATCGCTGCATTATTAGCTGGCTGGCAAGTGACTTCGACAGCATCGCTGGATATGCACCCCGATTGGGTTGAAGCGATTGCTTTTGCTTGGTTGGCGCACTGTTTTTGTGAACGGCGTCCGGGTAACCTGCCTGCTGTGACAGGCGCCAGCAGAAAAGCGGTACTCGGGGCATTTTATCCGGCAGATTAACCCGCTGACATTATCTATGACTGTTTTAATTTGCACTATTGAGGGGCGAGCTAATGTGGGCGTAGAATGGAATCACCGGAGTCTGTGATGAAAATCACAAAGCACGGTATATAAGTGACACTGGGAATATAATTTTATCTGAGGATACCAAGATGAAAAAAGCGCTGATCCTGGCTGGTTTGATGGTTGTAGCTCTGACTGCTTGTGGTAAAAAAGAAGAAGCTGCTGCTGCACCAGCACCTGCGGCTCAACCAGCTGCCGAAGCACCGGCTAAAGCGGATGCGGCTGCACCAGCAAAAACAGAAGCCGCACCAGCAGCAACTTCTGCTGCGCCAGCGACTGAAGAAGCTAAGAAGTAATCTGGTAAACCCGTCAGGCCATCAGCTTGGCGGGTTTTTTGTGCAATATCAGACAGAAAAGCTGGAGCCACAGCCACAGGTTGTCGTGGCATTCGGGTTAGTCACGGTAAAGCGTGAACCTTCCAGACCGTCGATATAATCAACAACACCGCCCACCAAATATTGCAGACTCATGCCATCGACCACCATGATGACGCTGTCTTTTTCAACCACGGTATCACCGTCGTTGATCTTCTCATCAAAGGTAAAGCCATACTGGAAACCAGAACAACCGCCACCGGTAATATAGACCCGCAGTTTCAGCTCCGGATTTTCCTCTTCGATGATCAACGCTTTGACTTTCGCTGCCGCCGCATCGGTCATCTCAATGGGAAACTGCACTGCTACGTCACTCATAACTACCTCTCATGGCTTATGGCCAAACACGACTCTGTAAACTGCTCGATTTAATTAGCGAATTATGTAATACCTGACCAAACAGTTCAAGTATTACCCAAATAGCTTTGCTAACGATAATGTATCATCGGTAGATGTTTTCTGCTTTATCTGCTTTTGCGTTATAGTCGGTTGATTATTTCACAACGAAATATACCCTTCGTACTTGAAGTTGCAGCGTTGTTGACAGCGTTCACTTGTCACCTTGCTGCAACGCCAATTACTTTGGGTATAGAGACAGGAATTCATGGCCAACAGTACTCAACGTTCCGAACAACTTTTTTCCGCCGCACAACAATCGATCCCCGGCGGTGTTAACTCCCCTGTGCGCGCGTTTAATGGTGTCGGTGGCACACCACGCTTTATCGCCAAAGCAGATGGCGCCTATTTATATGACGTCGATGGTAATCGCTATATCGATTACGTTGGTTCATGGGGGCCGATGTTACTGGGTCACAACCACCCGGCGATCAAAGCAGCGGTATTGGCCGCTGTAGAAAATGGTTTAAGTTACGGCGCGCCAACCGAAAGCGAAGTGCTGATGGCAGAAACCATTCGCCAAATCATGCCGAATATGGAAATGGTACGCATGGTGAACTCCGGCACTGAAGCGACCATGAGCGCCATTCGTCTGGCGCGGGGTTACACCAAACGCGACAAGATCGTGAAATTTGAAGGTTGTTATCACGGCCATGCCGACTGTCTGCTGGTTAAAGCAGGCTCCGGTGCATTGACATTAGGCCAGCCCAACTCACCGGGTGTTCCGGCCGATTTTGCAAAACATACATTAACTTGTACTTATAACGATCTGGCGTCTGTGGAAACGACCTTTGCCAATTATGGCAGCGATATCGCTTGTATCATCGTTGAACCGGTGGCTGGCAACATGAACTGCATCCCGCCACAACCAAGCTTCCTGCAAGGTTTACGCGCTATCTGCGACCAATATGGTGCCTTGCTGATCATCGATGAAGTAATGACCGGATTTCGTGTCAGTTTACAAGGTGCACAGGGTTATTATGGTGTGACTCCTGACTTAACCACGCTTGGCAAGATCATCGGTGGTGGTATGCCGGTAGGTGCATTCGGCGGAAAGAAAGAGATCATGGCCTATATTGCACCAACCGGCCCAGTCTATCAGGCGGGTACGTTGTCGGGTAACCCAGTAGCCATGGCGGCAGGTTTGGCCATGCTGAATGCAATTCAACAACCTGGCATTTACGACATACTAGCGGAAAAAACCAAACAAGTTGCCGAAGGTTTAAAAGCCGCCGCGGCGAAATATGATATTCCGATGGCTGTTAACTATGTCGGCGCAATGTTTGGCTTCTTCTTTACTGAGCAACCGGAAATCACCTGTTTTGAACAAGTGGGCCGTTGTGATATTGACACATTTAAACGTTTCTATCATTTGATGCTACAAGAAGGTGTTTATCTGGCACCATCGGCTTATGAAGCCGGTTTCCTGTCACTGGCTCACAGCGATGCGGATATCGCAGAAACACTGGCTGCCGCAGAACGTTGTTTTGCACAGATGAAATAACCACTTATCGTGCAAACAAAAAGGCGCGTTAATTAACGCGCCTTTTTACTATCGCCAAAATGGTTGTCTCAGAATCAGACCTTAAAGTGCGACATCAACTCTTGTTGCTGATTAGCCAGATCATTCAGTTTGCCCGCATTATCTGCAGAAGTATCCGCCATACCGGTAATGTCACTGCTGACATCGCGGATGTTACTCACACTACTGCTGATATCACCGCTTACCTTGCTTTGCTCTTGCACCGCATGAGCAATGTGCGCATTCATATCCTGAATAACACCAATCGAACGAGTAATTTGCTCTAACACGCCCACCGATTGCTGCACATTATGCAATGTCTCATCCGCCTGCTTATGACTACCCAAAATCGCCGTCACCACGCGGTTCGTACCACTTTGCAATTCATTAATCACACTGTGGATCTGGCCAACAGAATCTTGTGTCCGGGAAGCCAGATTGCGCACCTCATCGGCAACTACCGCAAAACCACGCCCCTGTTCACCAGCTCGTGCCGCTTCTATAGCCGCATTCAACGCCAGTAAATTGGTTTGTTCGGCAACGCCCTTGATAACATCCAGTATTTTATTGATGTTATTGCTGTTTTCTGCCAGACGTTCTACTTGTGGTTTGGCATCACTGATATATCGCATCAGTGAGTCCATCGCTTGCAGGCTCTCTTCTACGACAGCTTTACCATGTTGCGCTGCATGCTCTGCTTCATCTGCAGCTTCCACCGCCTGACCGGCACGATCCGCAATATTGGCCGAGGTCGCATGCATCTCTTCAAAGGCAGCAGCTACCTGATCGATTTCACGGAACTGATATTGCAGACGATCACGCGTTTGACCTGCCACAGAATTCGCCTGTTGTGCCGTATCACGAGTGCCTTCCACGGCGCCGACAACCTGAGTGATCGTGCCCTGCAATTTATCCAAGAACAGGTTAAACGCACGTGCCAGTGCCCCCATTTCATCCTGACTTTGGATCTGCAGGCGTTGCGTTAAATCACCATCACCACTGGCGATCTCATTCAGGCGCTCCACCACGGTACGCATTGGCGCCACAATACGGTTCGCACTCCACCACATGGCGAACAAAACCAATAATGTAATGATCACACCGGTGGTCACCTGCCGCGAAATTGCGCTGCTAATTCGTTGATCCAAGGAAGAACTGATATCTCGAGCCGCAGCTAACACATCAACACCAGGGAATTCAAGTAACATCCCCCACGCCGGTAAGCCTTCATTCTGTACCGGAATAAACAGCTGCAATTTTTCACCCTGCCAGTTCACCTGAACCTTGGCTTGCTTTAACCAGCCTTTCAGATGTTCCGCCAGTTTGGCATCTTTTTTAGCTACTGCTTCACCCGGAACAAATGGCATGTCGCTGACAGATACCGTAATTCCATCAGAAGAAATCAGCGCAGCACCACCATGGCCAGAAAACAGCTGGTTATCCAGATTTTTTAATACGTCTTGCAAAGAGCCAAGCGCAATATCCATGCCCACAACACCCAGCATCTGATCACCATCCATGATCGGTTGCGTTACGGTGACCATCAGCAACTCACGTTGATTGCTGGTATCTTTGTAAGGGTTCAGTAAGCAAGGCGCATGAATACGAAGACTACAGGCAAACCATTCATTAGATGGAAAACTATTGGCATTGGGTGATGTGTCATTGATGTCTTTTTCAGTCAAATTTTCCAGCGTCAATTCACCTTTGTCGTTACGACTCCAATAAACTGAAAAACGTCCGGAATCATTACCACCGGCATCGGCCTGGCCAACATATGTATCATCAGCATGACCTAATGCAGCAGGCAACATGACCGCATACGCGCCTAATGCATACGGTGTGCTTTTTATCGCCTGTAATACCTGCGTATTCAATGAACGGCGCAAAATGCCGGAACCCAGGTAGTTTTCCTGTGCATGGGCTTTTTGTGCAATCAGACTTTGCGCCAGAATTGATGTTCTAATCTGGGCTTCATGCAAATAACTGGTCACGTGGGAAACTTCCGCTTCGCCGCGCCCCAGCACCAACTGCACAGCATCTTCTTTAATTTTCTTACCGGTCTGTTCCAGCACCAACCCTTTAGTAGACTGCAAAGCATACACAGATAAACCAATTAACAGGACGACAGCTGATAGCAGTCCAATGGCTGACAACAGTGTTATTTTCCATTGGATAGAAAAATTGCGCATAAAATTTCCCTGATTCGATGTGAACCCAGACCATATTGATACTAAGTTAGCTGTAAATAGCCGAGAAGCTTCACTGTCAAATCATGATGTTATGAACTGGATCACGCAGTTTTATTTACCAGACCTGTTTGGCTTTATATATTCCACCTAAAACCATGTATTCCTGTTCACCATTTAATCCACGCGGTAACAACGCATCAAAACAAACAATTTTACTCAATGGCACCTGCAGCTCGACCACTCGTGGGCCAAACCGGTATGCCTCATCAACATCACTGCTACAGGAGCTGAGGTTATTCAGTATTAATACCGGGTGCTGCTGATAGTGATAACGAGGCGACTCACTGCTGCCCCGATAGAGCGTCAGATATTGTTGTTCCGGATGCTGATGCACCAATTGGTACTGGCAAAAGCTGTATAACAGATCCAGCTGACTGGCTAATTCGTTGGTTTGGTAGGTTGATCTGACACAAGCCTGCATATAACGGATATACGCATCCGATTCCGGCTCAGAAATTAGCTCATGATGATAAATCGTGCGTAAGCCAAATCGCGATTCCACCCATTGCCGCCAGGCCGCACCAGCATCACTGTCGGAATCGAACAACCAACCCAGTAATAACTTGCGATAATTGCTTTGTGGCCGCGGCACCGGATCTGCATCTGGCCGATGCGCCAGTTTTGCCTCCGGCAGCCGAAAACGCACCGCCATATAATCATTAAAGATATCCACCCGTTGGCGGGCATCACGGCAGACAACCAAGCGATCAAACAGTTCAGAATAAAACGTCTCGACGCCATCCAGTTGTAACTGAATCGGATGTTCCTGAAAGATCAAACTCGCCAATACTGGTGCCGGAACATTACAGCGATTGATCGGTAAGGTTAACTCAGCGAGTAATTGGCGTTCTTCAGGTAGCGGCTGCATTCGGCCACTCCGGCGTTAATTCTTCAGCAGCAGGTTGCAGATAATAAAGTTTATCGGAGAGTTCGCAGATCTCATCGTGCCAGTATAAATGCTGACACCAATCCGCTCTGATCCCCTGATAGCCGTAATAAGCGCCTGCCAGCTGCCCCGCCACGGCTGCGGTCGTGTCGGCATCATCTCCCAGATTGGCCGCCGCCAGAATGCAGTCGGCATAACAATGGGTATGCCAAAAACACCATAGGGCCGCTTCCAGACTTTCCAGCACATAACCTGTGCCTTTTAAATCACGGTAGTTTTTATCCAAAAAATTGAATTGCTGTAATGTCGCAATCGCTTCAGTTTGTGCCGGATAAGACACACGCAACAAACTGGCTTTATCACCACCTTGCAATAAATCGAGCAATTGTGCCGACATCCAACCACACGCATCGAGACAAAGCGCGGCACCATGTGTAGTACGGGAGCTTTGCCGCGCGTAATGAATGGCTTGTTCTGCATCATGCATATAAGCTATCGGAATGGGTGCCAGTCGCATGATAGAACCATTACCTGAAGTCCAGGTGGCTTTCATACCGGAGAAGGGATTACCATTTTTCTGAAAACGACGAAGGGCACTGGAAACCGTGGTGCCAATATCAAAACAGTTACCAATGCTGCTGAGATAACCGTTGTCATACCAGTCGCAATAACGCTGCATTTGATCAGTCGCATTAAAACCTTCGCACTCTAACAAGCTGTGAGCAAGACAAAGTGCCATCGACGTATCGTCAGTCCAGTAGCCTTTCTGAAGACAAAAATGGCCTCCACCAACCATATCGGTCAGCGGCTTAAACGAGCCGCGGGGGCGAAATTCCAGTGTGGTACCCACTGCGTCACCCACGGCTAAACCAACCAGACAACCACGGGCACGATCTAACCCTTTATCCATGCCATCCTCCGGTAGAATTTACCTATCAGGAGGGCTATGCAAGGTTTACACCGTTGTTTCTGGATGGAAATAGTTCGATAGATAACTAACCAATTGTGACAACTCCAATGGCCGTGAATAGTAATAGCCTTGGATCTCTTCAGCACCAATGCCAGCCACAATCTCTAATTCCACTGCTGTTTCCACTCCTTCCGCCACCACGCTTAACCCCAGTTCATGTGCTAATTCGGTAATGTGACGCACCAGATATAACTGACGTGGGTCGAGGTCAATTTGCTGAATAAAGGATTTATCAATCTTCAGTTTATCGACCGATAAATCTTTCAGATAGGCCAGCGAGGAAAAGCCGGTACCAAAATCATCCAAAGCAATGCGGATATTATCTTTTTGTAACGCCTGCAGAATTTGCTGACTAGCCGAAAAATCATGTAATGCGATTGTCTCAGTCAATTCAAGAATCAATTGTTCATGCAAAATCGGGCTGTCCCGCAAGAATTGGTTCAGCTTGGTTGGTAAATTAAGAGTGAACATGGATTCAGAGAGATTCACGGCAACGGATATCCGTTCAATCTGCCAAAATGGCAGTGAACCCAGATCTTTGAAGACACGTCGGAATATCCAATCCCCTAGTGCATCACCCAAACCATGTTCTTCCGCAATCTCAATAATCTCCGGTGGCGCAACGAAACCAAACAGTGGATGCCGCCAACGCAGCAGAGCTTCCATGCTGAGTTTGTCTGACGGCTGAACAGAATGCACCGGTTGATAACACATAAACAATTTAGCTGAGTCTGGAGCTTGTAATTCAGCTCTCAGGTGCGTAGCTAACTCACGTCGGCGCTGGAAATCACTCAGCATACGAGTGTTAAAAACCTGATAATGATTTGGGCTATTTTTTTTCGCCGCTGATAAAGCTTGTTCGGCAAATTGGAATAATTCGTCATCCGTAGAACATTGTTCTGGGTAGGTACTCACACCGCAACAGAGATAGACCCGATGCGCCGGATCGTATTCTCTCAGAAACGAATCGAGTTCTTTCAGCACCTCCGGCAGTAAGGTCGTCACTTCATGCTGCGGAATTAATAAGGCAAATTCACTACCGCCGGTACGACCAAGTAAGGCCTCCTTACCAAACCGCTGACGCAGAATACGACCGAAACCTTGCAACAAGGCATCACCGTTTTGATAACCAAACAGGTCATTAACCTCATTAAAGCGCTGAATATCTAAAACACACAAACTCAGGGTTTGCCGCTTTACACTCGCCTGATAACAACGCTCTTTGAGTAACGTTAAAAAATGCGCACGATTAGTGAGGGTCGTTAACGGATCATGCAGCGATAAAAACCAATGCTGCCGAGACTCGCGGAATAACAGATAACTCACCAGCAAACTAAGCAGTGCGACAACCGCCAACACCCAGGAGATATGCTTAACTATCGCCTCGATAGAGTCCATACCATGGGTTGCACCGGGGCCGGTAAAATTCTGAATCATGAGCTGGCGAATGGCTGGCTGTAACGTCAGTAATTGTTCTTCCCATGCGGAAAGTTCAGGGGAGTCGGGGGAAGGTAAATGCTCAATCAATGATTCATGTTGCTGGAGCAAAAGAAAGGCTTTTTGGATCAGCGCTTCAGCACCAAATTGACTTCTGACTGCCGCACTTTCCGCACCATGCAGGAAAACATCCATCCGGTTCCAGGCTAAGTCATAAGCCAGAGATAGTTTATCACCGTCACTTTTTCCGGCCCGATACAGCTGTAACTCCGTCGTTAATTTCTGATATTCCAGCTCAAGTTGCGCCAACGACCAAGCGCTCAGTGTCGTGTGAGCAGTAATACGCTGCGACACCTCCTGAAAAGAGTAGAGGGAGCTGAACATGCCAATCGTCATGCCAATGATCAGCAACCCCAATACAATAAACTTAGAATATCCCCCCATTAATCACTCACACTGATAGAGCGTAATTGCCATATCATCGCACTGTGATAGGAAGGTTTATCCAGTTCAGGATGCTGGCTTAAAGGATAAATCACCCACACCGGCCCTTTGTTACGACGAGTCAATAATTTACCATCTTGAGTCAGTGCCAGTAGCACATCATATTTATAAACATCAGCCACCGTAATGGTTGTGACATAATCGTTCAGTGCTTTGGCATTCAGTTTGCTCGCTTTTTGTAACCCTTGTTTATCCAGCAAATCACGTAATAAAACACCGGTGTAGGTGTGCGAACCTTCCGTCCAAGGTGTTGTGGTGCTCACTGTTTTTTGCGGCAACGCTTGTAACTGCGCCAACGTAAAATCAGCTGCTTGCGGGCCAGTCACCGACAAAATAACCGGTGTTGAAACTTCTTTTTTCACCGGTGCAACAGCAGCCTTGGTATCTGCCCAACTAAACGGGGTCAGCAACAGAGTCAGGCAACACGCCGCAATGATCCGATTTTTATTATTCATTCCTTTTCACTCCGATCGAAGGGAAAATAACGCTCAGAATAGAACGAGCAAAGTGACCCAAAAGATCACCCTAAACAAATACTAGCAGATAGTTTTATGCACGTAGATCAAGCTGCTGTACCGTGCCCGCCGTACCATCTTCTTTTAAATAAACACTACTGGAACGTAATACCCCTAAATTTTCCCCCTCACTATCACTTCCCATATTCTGAAACTGTGTCTCAACGGGATGCAGATAGATAGCACCAACCCCCACATTGGCTAATGCCACCATCCCCTTCCCGGGACGCCAAACAGAGAGTTGACCATAAATACTGTCGCCTTCATCTATAAAATTGTTACCGTCCTCGTCATATTGCGCCAGTTCGGCAAAACCATTACCACTTTGCGCACCAAACAGCTCTTTGCCATCATCAATTTGTTGATTGTTATTTTTATCCAGCGCCAGAAAATAAGAACCGTTAGCTAATGTAGGTAATGAATCTTGCGTACCATCGCTATCGATATCGAAATTAAAACGCGCCTCTTTGAGATCAGCAAACTGACTATCCAGATTGAGTACCAGCGGATCTTTTAATGCCGATTGTTTGGTTAAGCGCTCAGACAACGTCATGTCCTGATATGACATGGCAAAACCTAATTGCAGTTTGATCGTCCGGCCATCAGCCGTTTGCACTTCGCCACTGGCAGCAAAACGTAATCGCTCACTTTCTGAAGTGTATTCGGTGATGCGAACCTGATGGTCAGGTTCAGCGGGTGTTGATTGATTACCCGTCGTTGGCGTATTCGAGGCGGTTGATGATGGCTCTGTTGCACTGGTGTGCTGAATCGGTTGCATCAATTTGATCTTCTTACCCGTCATTGCTTCTATCATCATTTTGATGAGACGGATATGAGTGTCTAAAGATAGATCATCATCGGATAAGTCATCCGATGTTTTCTGACTAGAAGCCGCGCCTGAAGAGGCTGATGGTGCGGGAGCTGTACTATTCTTTTTAACTGCCATCTTTTTAACTGCCACATTGCTGGCAGGTAATGCGATCGTCGTATTTGCGGGTTGTTGCTGACGATTTTGCTCTGCCGCTTTTTGCAGATCGCGGCGACTAAGACTAACCCCCAAGGCATCACGTTGTTGCAGACTGACTTCGACTTTAACGTCCTGTTGTCCGGGTTTGGCTATCGTAGGCAAGACTTCCTGTTTACGTACCGATTCCTGCTGATGGTCATAACTGGTTTTTAGTGACAACGTTTGCTGGGTAATACGCATAACCTCTCCCAAGTACAACATGCAGATACCAGATTGCTCTTTGGTTATCGGCATAACGCAGGCAAGGTTTAAGATCCGATCGATCTAACCGGATCGTTTTTAAGATCTTTTAATACAATAGACAGATTCTCGCTGGATGAGCGTAGGCTCCAGAGAGATGATCCTTGGTGCATCATCAGCCCCCTGAATACGTTCAAGCAGCGTATCAACCGCCTGCCGACACAGTTCTTCCTGCGGTTGATGGATCGTAGTTAACGGCGGCGTCAAATAACGGGCCAGTTCAATATCATCATAACCAACGACCGATATATCCTGTGGCACCCGCAAACCGGCACGATATAACGCCTGATAGACCCCCACCGCCGAAACATCATTGCCCGCAAACACGGCTGTCGGGCGCTCAGACAAACTTAATAATTGCTGCATCGCGCTAATACCGCCCGCAAATTCAAAATCGCCTTCGACAACATATTCAGGCCGGAATGGAATATCCGCTTCCTGTAATGCCTGACAATAACCGTCCAGACGGCGTTGTGCCGGTAGTTTGTTGCGAGGGCCGGTGATCAGCCCAATCCGGCGATGTCCCTGTGCAATCAGATGTTGCGTGGCAAGATAACCGCCATGTTCGGAATTATCCTGAATTTGATCGGCGATGCTTCCTAATGGCCCCCAATCCATGACTACCATCGGCACCGGTGGATGCCGGCCAAAAACCTCAGAGGATGCCGAACGCACTTCGGTGCACATCAATAACAATCCATCAATGCGTTTTTGCAGCAACACTTCGAGATTATGGCTTAAACGTTCCGGGTCTCCTTCGGTATTACACAACACCAAGGTATAACCACGCTGATAACAGATACGCTCTACGCCAGCGACGACTTCCGCAAAAAACGGGTTATTGGATGTTGTCACCATCATACCCAGTGTGCGGGTTTGATTGAGTTTTAAACTGCGCGCTAAGGCGGAAGGTGAATAGTTAAGATCGGCCACCGCTTTCAGAATACGCTCGCGAATTTCGTCGCTGACAAAGCGGGTATTGTTTACCACATGTGAAACCGTGGAGGTTGAAACACCCGCCAAGCGGGCGACATCTTTCATGGTGGCCAAAACTGCTAACTCCTTGCAGCTAAAAATGCATCAACCTCAGACCGAAGTGGAATTGAAGGCTGCGCACCGGAACGTGTCACTGAAATTGCCGCAGCAGCATGGGCAAAACGAATGGCCTGTGCCATTGGTAACCCTTCTAACTGCGCGGTAACTAACGCGCCGTTAAAGGTATCACCCGCCGCTGTCGTGTCGAGCGCCTGCACACGAAAACCGGGGATTAATTCACCTTTTCCCTGTTCACTGACCCAAACACCACGAGCGCCGAGGGTGATCAATACGGTTTTGATACCGTAAGCATGCAAAACATCCGCCGCTTTCTGTGCATCGGCCTCTGTTTCTACCACAATGCCGGTTAATGCCTGCGCTTCGGTTTCATTGGGTGTGATCACATCGATCACCTGCAATAAAGATCCCGGTAACGCTTGAGCCGGTGCGGGGTTGAGGATCACCTGCGTACCCGCTTTTTTAGCCGTTTGTGCCGCTAATTCTACCGTGTTCAGCGGACTTTCCAGTTGCATCAGCAGCACATCAGCTTCGCTAATTAACGGCAAATGCGGCTGTAAACGTTCTGGTGTAAGCTCAGCATTCGCACCTGCAGAAATACCGATACAATTTTCACCTTCAGCCGAAACCCAAATCATAGCGACACCAGTCGTTGTGCCTTCCACTGCCATCACCGCTTGGGTATCAATACCATCAATAACAAACTGTTCTTTCATGCGGGCGCCAATATCATCACTGCCCACACAAGCAATAAACGTAATATCCGCGCCAGTTCTTCCTGCCGCCACGGCCTGATTGGCCCCTTTCCCACCGTAAGCAATGTGATAGCCGCTGCCCACCAGCGTTTCACCAGGTTTAGGAAAGCGAGGAACAGATAATACGTGATCGGCATTCACGCTGCCGAGAACGACCAGTTTTTTACTCATATTCAGCTCCAATCAACTTCAGCCGCAATAAATGTTCATCTGAATAAAAAAGTACCCGCACAAAGGCGGGTACGGGCTGACATTATTTAGACACCACTTTGAGTGGCACAGGAATGCTGGCCGGTACAGTTTGCCCTTTCAGCACTTTATCAGCGGTCTCAACCCCAATGGCACCAATTTGATCGGGTTGTTGTGCCACCGTTGCGGCCATTTTGCCCTTATGAATGGCTTTTACGCCATCGTCGGTGCCGTCAAAACCAACCACCAGTACTTTGTCTTTACCGGCAGCTTGCAGCGCACGTACCGCACCTAAGGCCATTTCATCATTTTGTGCAAACACCGCCTGCACATCACCATGCCCTGACAGCAGGTTTTCCATGACGTTCAGACCTTTAGTACGATCGAAATCGGCCGGTTGGCTGGCCAGCATCTGGAAGCCATGGGCATCAGCTGCTTGTTTGAATCCGGCGCCACGATCACGCGCAGCTGAAGTCCCTGCGATCCCTTCCAATTGGATGATTTTGGCTTTTTCACCCAATTTAGTCGCAATGAAATCACCCGCCATTTTACCGCCCGCGATATTATCGGAAGCGATATGACTCACTACTGTGCCTTTGTTCGCACCACGGTCGAGTGTCAGCACCGGCAGTTTGGCTTTGTTGGCAATCGCAATCGCATTACCTACGGCATCCGAATCGGTCGGATTGATCAGCAGCACTTTGACCCCACGAACCGTTAAGTCTTCCACGTTAGCCAGCTCTTTCGCCGGGTCATTTTGTGAATCCAGCACCAGCAAGTCATAACCCAAGGCTTTGGCTTTATGTTCCGCCCCATCTTTTAACGTGACAAAAAATGGGTTATTCAAGGTGGAAACCACCAGCGCCATGGTGTCTTTTGCCATAGCGGAAACGGATACTGAACTACTCAACACCACAGCAGAAACCAGAATTGCTAACTTTTTCATGTTCATAGCTTTGTTCCTCGATTCAGGGGTTATTTGCTGCTCTTGTGATCAATCAACACTGCCAGCAAAATCACTGTTGCTTTGACAATCATCTGGAAGTAAGAAGAGACATCGAGCAGGTTAAGCGCATTGTTTAAGAAGCCGATAATGAAAGCACCGATCAGGGTTCCCGAGATCCGTCCTTTACCACCAGCGAGACTGGTACCGCCCAGAACAACGGCAGCGATAGCATCCAGTTCATAGCCTGTGCCGGCGGTGGGTTGTGCGGATGACAAACGGGAGGTGACGATGATCCCGGCCAGCGCAGACAAGAAACCACAAGCGGCATAGACAATGATTTTGATCCGGTCAACATTGATACCGGAGAGACTGGTCGCCGCTTCATTGCCACCTAAGGCATAAATGTAGCGACCAATACGAGTGTGATTGAGCAGATACCAGACGGTGGCGAACACCGCCGCCATCAACCAGACCGGCACCGGAATACCGAACAGATAACCAGTACCAAACCAGGCAAATGCATCAGCGGCATCAGAAAAACCGGTGCTGATAGGGCGGCCATCGGTGAAGACCAACGTCGCGCCACGCAACAAGGTCATGGTGACTAAGGTGGCAATAAATGCCTGCACCCGCCCCTTGGCAATGATGACACCACTGACGCCACCTAATAACGCGCCAGCCACTAACACTGCTGGCACCGTTAATAAGATAGGCAGCTCTTTATCCAGCATGCTTGCCGCAAAAGCGCCGCATAACGCCAGCACCGAACCGACCGACAGATCGATACCGGCAGTCAGGATCACCAACGTCATGCCGACTGCCATAATGGCGTTCACTGAGGTCTGACGCAGAATATTCAGTAAATTATCGACCGTGAAAAAATTGGGATTTAAGACAGACACCACTGCAATCAGTATCAACAGTGCAATCAGTGCTTTTTGCTCTAACCACCATTGTTTACTGAACCAACGGGATGTATCAGAAGTAGATTTGGCGTTCATGGTTTGAGTGCTCATGCTGCTTGTTGTCCTTCTTTCTTACCGACGGCACAGGCCATCAGTCGTTCTTGCGTCGCGTCAGCGCGATCAAATTCACCGCATATCTTGCCTTCATGCATTACCAAGATCCGGTCACTCATGCCGAGAACCTCCGGCATTTCTGAAGAGACCAGAATGATGCTTAAGCCTTCCTGCTTAAATTGGTTGATCAGCTGGTAAATTTCTTTTTTAGCGCCCACATCCACACCGCGCGTAGGCTCATCTAAAATCAAGACCTTAGGTCGCGTCATTAGCCCTCGGGCAATCGCTACTTTTTGCTGATTACCACCCGATAACAGGCGGATTGGCTGCTGCATGGTCGGGGTTTTGATATTGAACAGACGAATAAAATCACTCACCGCCTGCTGTTCCGCCGCATGTTTGATACCCCAGATTGAGCTGAAATAGTTGAGTGCCGTCAGCGTCATGTTTTCTTTCACTGACATGCCCAACACCAGCCCATCGCCTTTGCGATCTTCCGAGATATAAACAATGCCGTTATCCAATGCATCTTGCGTTGAGTTGATGGTTAAAGGTTCACCATCGAGCACCAACTCACCTTCCGTTTTGGCGTAGGCCCCGTAAATCAGCTTCATCAATTCGGTACGCCCTGCGCCCATCAGGCCGCAGACTCCCAGAATTTCACTACCATGCAATGAGAACGACGCTTCTTTTACGCCCGCACCGGAAAAGTCGTTAACCTGTAAACGCAATTCACCGTGTGGAATGGTCAGGCGCGGATATTGTTCTTCCAGTCGACGCCCCACCATCATTTCAATTAGGGCATCTTCATCCAGTGACGCGACGGTGCGTTCCGCAATGAACTGGCCATCGCGCAGCACAGTGACATCGTCGCAAATCTCAAAAATCTCTTTTAAGCGATGGGAAATGTAAACAATGCCACGCCCTTCTGCTCGCAACTCGCGGATCACCGAAAACAGCGCTTCTGTTTCGGTATCGGTCAGCGCGTCGGTGGGTTCATCCATGATGATGACGCGGGAAGAAAAACTCAGTGCTTTGGCAATTTCCACCATCTGCTGAGTACCAATGGAAAGCTCGCCGACCAGCTTGCGGCTGGAGTGTGGCACTTTCAGACGCGCCAATAATTTATCAGCTTCGTCGTACATTTTTTTCCAGTCGATCCGACCTAATCGGGTGACAAATTCACGGCCCAGAAAAATATTTTCCGCAATAGTCAGACCGGAAATCAGATTTAATTCCTGATGGATAATGCTGATCCCCGCCTCTTGCGACTGTTTCGGCCCTGAGAACGAAACTTCCTGACCTTGGTAATGAATCGACCCAGCATCCTTGCTATAAATCCCGGTTAACACTTTCATCAGTGTTGATTTACCGGCACCGTTTTCTCCCAGTAACGCCATAACTCGACCGGGATAAACGCTCAATGTCGCCCCCGATAGCGCTTTCACGCCGGGAAACTGCTTGTCGATGCTTTGCATCTGTAGCAAGGGCTGCATAGGGCCTCCTAGAACACGACGCCAGAAACAAAAATCACATTCGCATACGGCGTACATTCCCCGGTTCTGACCACGGCTTTGCTGGTATGGGTGGCTAATTTGAACTCTTCATGGCTGACATAATCGAAAACAATGGCTTTGTTTTGGCTCTCAGCGATATGTTGCAAATGTGCCAGTAATTCCGCATGCAACGCTGGGCTCACTTCCGTGAACTCACGCGCCATGATCACACGCTCGATTTGCATCTCTTCCGTGATCGCGCGTACCACATCCATAAAGCGCGGCACACCCTGACTTACCGCTAAATCGATCCGCTCTGGCGCAGCAGGAATGGGTAACCCTGCATCACCGACCACCAGCTGATCGGTATGCCCCATCGTGGCGATCACATGAGATAAAGGTGCATTCAGCAAAGCATGTTTTTTCATGAGCCGGCTCTCCGGATAAGTAAACAGTAGAAATAAAATCAGCAAGGTCATGTACTGCATAAACAGTCTTAGCCAGAACATCCTGCTTTTCCAGCCGCCTGATTTAGAATTGTGATCACCATCGAAACGTTTCGATGAAGAGATTTAAGTGAATCGTTTTTTGTAAAAGGCGATAAGCAAGAATCATGATTGAGGGGTATTCAATGAAAAAACCCACAACACCGATCAGTGACTGATCAGCGTTATGGGTCTGAATGCTGGCGAGGGAAAATACGTTATAACAAGATGTAACCTACTGATTTTCTTTCATCTTCGGTTGATTAAAACACCACACCGGAGACAAAAATCACGTTGGCATATGGCGTACATTCCCCCGTGCGCACTACTGCCCGAGTTAAATGCGTCATCTGCTTAAATTCGTCATGGCTGACATAATCGAAGCTGATTGTTCTGTCCTGCTCTTTCGCAATATGTTCCAGATGGGCAAGTAACTCAATGTGTAACGCCGGGCTCACCTCGGCAAATTCGTGTGCCATGATCACCCGTTCGATCTGCATTTCTGCGGTCACAGCCTGCACTACATCCATAAACTTCGGCACACCCCGACTCACCGCCAAATCAATTCGCTCTGGCGCGGCAGGAATAGGTAAACCGGCATCACAGACGGCCAATTGATCAGTGTGGCCCATCGTAGCGATCACATGCGACAGCGGCGCATTCAGTAAGACATGTTTTTTCATGAGTGTTTCCCCGGCAAAATACAGAATCAATTGGCTTCGTAACTAAGCGTGTACCATCAAAAAATTTTGTTCTGTGATCCGCTGCAAAGGGTTTCACATCATCATTCCTGCCAGAATTTTTTTGCCAATTCAGCCTGTCGCTCAGACTCTGTAATGCCAATATCTTTCAACAGATGTGGCGACATGTCAGAAAGGTAATCACGCGAACGCTTATTTTTCTGCCATTGCTGACACACCAACAGACACTTTTTTAGTTTTACTAATAGATAGTCATAAAGGACAATGAAAAAACTCAGCGTTTTAGTGACTGATTTTGTATTATTAATCTGCATAGCCGCTTACTCCCTGCTGCTTGTTACTCAGATGGGAACAGCATAAGTAACGACAACGGTGCAGACAAACCAGATTAACTAAGCCAATCATAAGATAAACTTATATGTCGACTTTATTCCACCGGTTGAAATCGTTGTATGTTTTAGATGTCGTGCTGCAAACCGGCTCTTTCAGTCTGGCGGCAGAAAAACTCTATATGACACAATCCGCCGTGAGCCAACATATTAAGCAATTAGAAACAGATATTGGGCCACTGTTTATCCGGCAGACCCGCGCGTTACAACCTACTGCGCAGGCGGAAAGTTTGCGGAATAATTTAAAAAAAGGGTTTTCCGAACTGGAATATGGTTGGAATCAGGCAATACAGCCGGATCAAAAAACACTGACCATTTCCCTATTACCCTCTTTTGCCAGCAATTGGTTGATCCCCCGGTTAGATCGGTTTAGTGAACAATATCCGGAGATCGAATTACGTCTGTCGATGACCGAACAACAGGTTGATTTTGGCCGTTCGAATATTGATGCCGGGATCCGTTATGGTCGGGGCGATTACCCCGATCTCATCACCAAACATTTACTGGATGACTATATTTTCCCGGTGATGAATTGTAGTTATCGGCAGAACCTGACACTGGATGATTTAGCTGAACAGGTATTAATTCGCGATAACTCTGCAGACTATTTTAACTGGGAAGGTTGGCTGACATTGGCCGGCAAACCCGATCTGCAGCCCAAACGTTATCTGACCATTTCTGATGGCAGTCTGATGATCAAAGCCGCAATGGCCGGGCAAGGCATTGCCTTGGGCCGCAAAAGCCTGGTCATGGATGAGTTAACATCCGGCATGTTATGTCAGCCTTTTCCGCAGGAACTGAAAAGCCCGTTTTCTTATTATCTCGTAATGCCGCCACGTTCGCGGGAGCACAAGGAATTGAAATTGTTCATCCGATGGCTGATGGAAGAAATTAACCATTTTAAAAAGCTGTCATAACCCCTCGGGCGTATCAACAGACACGCTCTTTGACGAAGAACCCAACAAATATGATCGCTGACACTAAAAATTTATTAAGTTTTTGGCAACAACAACTGGAAAACTGGCTGGAACAACACCATACCGAAACCGATGGTGCCCACGATATCGCTCATTTCCGCCGGGTCTGGAAAACCGCCAGAACACTGAATCAGGATGAAGGTGCGCAAGGTGATGATCTGGTGTTACTGGCTGCTGCTTATCTGCACGACATTATCAGCCTGCCGAAAAACCACCCCGATCGGCACTTAAGTTCACGTCTGGCCGCGAAAGAAGCTGCCGTTATTTTGCTGGAACTGGACTTCCCCCAAGAAAAAATTCCGGCCGTAGCTCATGCCATCGAAGCACACAGTTTTTCGGCCAATTTACCCGCCGAGACTTGGGAAGCAAAATTATTGCAAGATGCTGATCGTATGGAGGCTTTAGGTGCCATCGGGCTGGCGCGGGTGTTTTATACTTCCGGCCGCATGGAACGGGAGATGTTTGATCCGTATGACCCATTAGCCAAACACCGGCAACTGGATGATATGCAATTCGCACTCGATCATTTTTTTGTGAAACTTTATAAAGTCGCCGACACCATGCAGACAGCGGCAGGAAAGAAAATGGCGGAACAGCGCAGAGAGTATTTAGAAGCGTATGTAACGCAGCTATTAAGCGAGTTGTAATGGTTGCATTGGTAATTCTTAGGCATAAAAAAACCTGCTTCGCAGCAGGTTTCTTCTTTCCAGATAAACTGGAGATTGCGCATACAAGATGCGCAACTATCAACTAGCGAATAGTTACGTTCGCAGCTGATGGGCCACGTTGGCCTTCTTCGATGTCGAAAGATACAGCTTGACCTTCGATCAGAGTTTTGAAGCCAGTAGAAGCGATTGCAGAGAAGTGAACGAACACGTCTTTGCCGCCATTGTCTTGAGCCAGAAAACCAAAACCTTTAGTTTCGTTGAACCATTTAACTGAACCGTTAACTTTAGACATAACATTTCCTTAGAAATAAATTGGTGCCACAAAGGCAATAATGGCCGGATTTATCTATCAATACTTATGAGGGGCACTAAGAAAATATTACTACAACGGCACAAACGGTAAGGTCAGGCAGGGGTCTTAACTTCAAAATGTCTGGCATAAATAGGTCTGATTTACAGGCCGAAAATAATTAGAACATACGGGCCTGTTAATAGCGAGTTAATTCGAAAACTATTTTGTTAAGAATAAAAAAGCCTGCGCATCTTATAATGGGCAGGCTTTGATTTAATTCAACAATCAGGCTTTAGGTGCAGAAGAGCGGATCAGGTAATCAAATGCACCCAGCGAAGCTTTCGCGCCCTCACCCATCGCAATGATGATCTGTTTGTAAGGCACTATGGTCACATCACCGGCAGCGAAGACACCGTCCATAGAGGTGTTACCATGAGCACCAACAATAATTTCACCACGATTACTCAGCTCAACCGCACTGCCTTTCAGCCAATCGGTATTCGGCAGTAAGCCAATCTGCACAAAGATCCCTTCCAGCTCAATCTTACGCGCTTCGTTAGTGACGCGGTCGGTATAAGTCAGCGCAGAAACTTTGGTGCCATCCCCTAATACTTCGGTAGTCAGCGCCGAAGTGATCACAGTGACGTTCGGCAAGCTGTTCAATTTATTTTGCAGCACGGCATCAGCGCGTAATTTGCTGTCAAATTCCAGCAAAGTCACGTGAGCCACAATACCGGCTAAGTCGATAGCGGCTTCCACACCCGAGTTACCACCACCAATGACCGCAACACGTTTGCCTTTAAACAGTGGGCCATCACAATGCGGGCAATAAGCAACACCTTTGTTGCGATACTCTTTTTCGCCCGGCACGTTCATTTCGCGCCAGCGGGCACCGGTTGCCAAAATGACCGATTTACTTTTCAGCACAGCACCACTTTGCAGTGTCACTTCCACAAAATCAGCATTGCGCTCTAATTTAGCGGCACGCTGCAAATTCATGATATCCACGTCATACTCTTTAACGTGTTGTTCCAGCGCAGTCGCCAGTTTCGGCCCTTCAGTTTCTTTCACTGAAATGAAGTTTTCAATGCTCATAGTGTCGAGCACCTGACCACCAAAGCGCTCGGCGACGACGCCGGTGCGAATGCCTTTACGGGCGGCATAAATTGCAGCAGCAGAACCTGCCGGGCCACCACCTACAACGAGTACATCGAACGGTGCTTTGTCATTGATTTTCGCCGCTTCGCGCTCGGAGGCGCCGGTATCCAGCTTCGCAACGATCTCTTCAGCGCTCATGCGGCCTTGACCAAACACCTCACCATTGAGGAATACGGTTGGTACAGCCATGATCTGCCGGGCGTTCACTTCATCTTGGAATAAAGCACCATCGATCATGATGTGACGAATTTTGGGGTTAATCACTGACATCAGATTCAACGCCTGCACGACATCCGGGCAGTTCTGACAGGTCAGCGAAATATAGGTTTCAAAGTTGTATTCGCCAGGCAAATTGCGGATCTGCTCCAGCAATTCAGCATCAGCTTTTGGTGGGTGCCCCCCCACTTGCAGCAGTGCCAGCACCAGCGAAGTAAATTCATGCCCCATCGGCAAACCGGCAAATGCCACGCCCATGTCTGAACCAATACGGTTTAAGGCAAAAGAAGGCTTGCGGGCAGTTGGGTCAGTCGATTGGCGCAGAGAAATCTTGTCGGATTGTTCTACGATGTCGGCTAACAGTGACTGTAACTCGCGAGATGAATCACTGTCATCGGTTGACGCGATGATTTCGATCGGCTGAGTCACATTGGCCAGATAGCCTTTTAATTGAGTTTTTACATTTGCGTCTAACATAATGAGTCTCGTCTCGTGAATTAAAGTCAGAGAAAAAAATGCCGGGCTAACCCGGCATTTTTAATGCGCAAGATTAGATCTTACCAACCAAGTCGAATGATGGAGCCAGTGTTGCTGCGCCTGGAGTCCATTTCGCTGGGCAAACTTCACCTGGGTGGTTCGCCACATATTGAGCAGCCTGTACTTTACGCAGCAGCTCTTTAGCATCACGACCAATACCGTTGTCATGGATTTCACACAGTTTGATCTGGCCTTCTGGGTTGATAACGAAAGTACCACGCAGTGCCAGACCTTCTTCTTCGATCATTACGTCGAAGTTGCGGGTGATCGCGCCAGTTGGGTCGCCAACCAGTGGGTACTGTACTTTACCGATGGTGTCAGAAGTGTCGTGCCATGCTTTGTGAGTGAAATGAGTGTCAGTAGAAACACCGTAGATTTCTACGCCCAGTTTCTGGAATTCTGCATAGTTGTCTGCCAGGTCACCCAGCTCAGTAGGGCAAACGAAAGTGAAATCAGCTGGGTAGAAGAATACAACTGACCATTTGCCTTTCAGATCTTCCTGAGTCACAGGCACGAATTTGCCATTGTGGTAAGCGGTCGCTGCAAATGGTTTAACTTCAGTGTTAATCAAAGACATGAGTGTAGCTCCTTCATTGGGTTGTTGGTTACAAACGAGTGCTTGGCTACTCGATGGATTTATATTGGCCCAAAAAAGTCTTTCTATCCAATAGTTGTGATCTATTTGTTTAATAGGTTTTACCTATGTAACAAATAAATCTGAAAAGTTTTACCTTTGAATAGATCAAAAAAGCCTCTATGAAAAGAGGCTTTGGCAGGAGAAACGATAGAGAGCAGTTATTACGCCACTTCCGCTTTCGCTAACTCAACATAGATGTCGCGCAAACGCAGTGAAATTGGGCCTGGTTTACCATCACCCACTGGTTTGCCATCAATGCTGACCACAGGCCACACAAAGGTGGTCGCTGAGCTGATAAAGGCTTCTTTCGCATGATAGGCTTCATCGGGTGTGAACAGGCGCTCTTCCACTTTGATGCCATCGCGTGCGGCCAGTTCCAACAGCGCTTTACGGGTGATACCGTGCAGAATATCGTTACTTAATGGGCGCGTGACGATGGTGTTATCCGCCAGCACAATATAAGCATTGCTTGAACTGCCTTCGGTGATAAAACCGTTTTCTACCAGGAATGCATCGTCAGCATCATTAGCATGGGCATACTCTTTCGCTAAACACGGCGCCAGCAAACCTACGGTTTTGATATCACGACGGTGCCAGCGGATATCCGGCATAGTAACCACTTTGATACCGGTTTGTACTTTCGGGCTGTCGATCACGGGGCGTGATTGAGTAAACAACACCAGCGTTGGTTTTACTTCCGCAGAAGGAAACGCAAAATCACGATCGCCCGCGTTACCACGGCTGATCTGCAGATAAATGCCGCCTTCCACCAGATTGTTCTTTTTGATCAACTCTTCATGAATGGTTTTCAACTGCGCCACTGACACTGGCATCGCCAGCGATAATTCACGGCAAGAACGCTGCAAACGTTCCAAGTGACCAGTAAATTCCACCAGCTTGCTGTTTAATACCGCCGTTACTTCATACACCGCATCAGCAAACAGAAAACCGCGATCGAATACCGAGATTTTTGCCTCTTTTTCGTCAACATACTGACCATCAACATACACAATGCGACTCATGGCCGACTCCTTAATATTCAATTTAATTTAGCCCCACAATGCCGCATCGGGTGCATGCATCAGGTTGTCGGAATAATCAAAACCGGGTTCGCGATCTTTTTGCAGCAACAACGGGCCATCCAGATCGACCACTTGTGCTCCTTGCGCCACCACAAATGCCGGCGCCATCGCCAGCGATGAAGCCAACATGCAACCCACCATGATCTTCATACCCGCTGCTTCCGCTTGCTTACGCAGTTCGAGCGCTTCAGTAAGACCGCCGGTTTTATCCAGCTTGATGTTGATCATGTCGTAACGCCCCACCAATTCATGCAAGGTGGCGCTGTCGTGACACGACTCATCGGCACAGATCGGGATCGGACGTGGCAGTGATGCCAAAATGGCATCGTCACCGGCGGGCAGTGGTTGTTCGATCATCTCAACGCCGAGCTTTTGCAATTCCGGGATCAGCTCACGATAGATCTGCTCGTTCCAACCTTCATTGGCATCAACAATAATTCGTGCCGCCGGAGAGCCTTTACGCACCGCCGCCACACGATCGAGATCGCCAGCACCGGCTAACTTCAATTTTAATAAGGGGCGGAATGCGTTCTCTGTCGCCGCACGCTGCATATTTTCCGGTGTATCCAACGACAAGGTATATGCCGTTAATAAGGCTTCTGGGGCAGGTTTATTCAGACGTTGCCAAATACGTTGGCGATGTTGTTTGCTTTCCAGATCCCAGAATGCGCAATCAAGGGCATTCCGTGCCGCACCAGCCACCATGGCTGATTGCAAACCTTCGCGATCTAAACCATCACGAATCGCCGGGATCAGCGCTTCGATCTGAGCGATCACCCCTGGCACCGATTCACTGTAACGTGCATACGGCACACATTCACCACGCCCCGTCACGCCGTCTTGCGTGAGTTCCACCACCACGACATCGGCGGCAGTCTTACTGCCGCGCGAGATGGTGAATGAGCCTCGGATCGGCCAGCTTTCGCTAAATACCCGGATTTCCATACTCATTCCACCCTAACGAATTACAGTTGATCGACGATGCGGCCCATACCCTGACGGAATGGATCAACCGTTGGCAGACCGTATTTCTCTTCGATATCGGCCATCAGTGCAATCGCCTCTTTTTCAGACAATTTAGCAGTGTTAACCGAGATACCCACGAAACGGGCATTTGGGTTAGTCAGTTTCGCCATCGCCAGATTCAGCGCCATGCACTCGCCCAGATCCACGATTGGATAATCTACGCCACGCATAGTGGTACGAGTGGGTTCGTGACACAGCACCAGCGCATCCGCTTGTGCACCGTGAATAATACCGGTCGTAACACCGGCAAATGATGGGTGGAACAGGGAGCCCTGACCTTCGATTACATCCCAGTGATCGGCATCGTTGGCTGGCGCCAACACTTCAACGGCACCAGCAACAAAGTCAGACACCACGGCATCGATGCTGACACCAGCACCGCTGATCAAAATACCGGTCTGGCCAGTGGCACGGAAAGTGGCTTTCATGCCGCGTTCCAGCATCTCTTTTTCGATCGCCAGTGCGGTGTACATTTTGCCGCAAGAGCAGTCGGTGCCAACCGGCAACAGACGTTTACCTTCGCGTTTCTTACCGTTGGCAACCGGGAAAGTCTGCGTTGGGTGACGCACGTCAAACAGTTTACGACCCAGCTTGTCAGCCAGTGCTTTGATTTCTGGTACGTCAGTCAGACGATTGTGCAGACCAGAAGCCAGATCCATACCTGCTTCCAGCGCTTCAGTCAGCACAGAAATCCACTTGTCAGAGATGATGCCACCACGATTTGCCACACCAATGACCAGTGTTTTAGCACCAGCTGCTTTCGCCGCAGCGATGTCCATGTCTGGCAGGTCACAATCAGCATGACAATCTTCCATACGGAATTGGCCAACGCAGTATTCTGGGTGCCATTGCTTGATACCAATCGCCACTTTAGCGGCCAGAATGTCATGCGCATCGCCTAAAAACAGCAGGTAAGGTTTTTGAATTTCCATATTTATCATCCTCAACAAAAAGATTATCAACTGATAGAGCGACACCACGCCAACCGATATATCGCTGACAAAAAACAGGGGGTTGTTTTTGTTGAGATGATAATAATTATACAAAAACAATATTGTCAATAAACATAAAATTACGACACATAAAACCAGCAAATCAACACAATGATAGATATATAAACCATTAAATGCGCAAAAATAAAAATAAACACCCAATAAAAAATCATTTTTTTATCAATGGTAGTTTTTTATAAGCCATGTTTAGACTAATAAATCATATCTATTTGATTTGTATAAACTTTAATGAATTTAGACTTTACGAGTTTTTTGATGAATTTCCGCATCAAACTAGTGCAAATGGGTGGTTTTAGATCGCCAATCTGGGGCGTTTTTGCAGTTTTAATGAATGGTAAAAAGACACAAATTAAGCATATATGCTAAAAAATACACTTTTTATAAAATAATTAACTTAAAAACAATCAATAAAAAAACCAAAGCAAATTAAAATCTTTTATTTTTCCATTAATCAAGATTAATATCTATCAATTGTGAATTTAAAGGTTAATTTGACAGGTAAAATGCAAAACTGTAAGCATATATCACCATAGAAAACACAAATTACGTTAACCTTTATCTAAGGTGGTCATCATGTTAACTGCAAAGGCTGAAATTGATCTGAATGCCTTACAACATAACTTCAATGTCATAAAGCAACTCAGCCCACGCAGTAAGATTGTTGCGGTTGTGAAAGGCAATGCTTACGGCCATTGTGCAACGACGGTAGCCAAAACCTTGTCTGCCGCCGACGCCTTTGCCGTTGCTCGCATTGAAGAGGCTGTCATTTTACGCCAAGCAGGGGTCACCCAGCCCATTATCTTATTGGAAGGTTGTTTCTGCGCGGACGATTTACACACCGCGGCGCAATTTCAGTTTCAGCCAGTGATACATCATGCCGGGCAATTAGCCGATATTCTCTCAACTTCGTTAGCCCGCCCATTGAAAGTCTGGTTAAAAATCGACACCGGCATGCACCGCATCGGCATCTATCCGGAACAAGTGACGCATTATGTCAGTCAGTTAACACACTCGGCGAATGTCATGGGCGATGTGGGTTTTGTCAGCCATTTCTATCAAGCTGACGAGTTGTCGTCAGCTACCACGCTGGAACAATTAAGCCGCTTTGTAGCTGCAACAGCGCCCTTCCCCGGTGAAAAAAGCCTGTCAAACTCCGCTGGCGTCTTATATTGGTCCGATGCCCATTTCGACTGGGTGCGCCCCGGCATTGCGTTATACGGCATCTCGCCACGCGCAGAAAGTAACGGCATCGATGAAGGTTTGTTACCCGTCATGACCCTAAAAAGTCAGCTAATTTCCGTGCGTGAACATAAAGCCGGTGAAACCATTGGTTATGGTGGCCATTGGGTGGCAGAGCGCGATACTCGCATCGGTGTCGTCGCGATGGGTTATGGCGATGGTTATCCGCGTATGGCACCAGCTGGCACACCCGTTTTAGTCAATGGTCGCAAGGTCGCGTTGGTTGGGCGCGTGTCGATGGATATGATGACGGTTGATCTCGGCCCTGATAGCCACGATCAGGCCGGTGATGAAGTGACATTATGGGGTAATGGCCTGCCCGCTGAAGAGGTGGCACGACATATCGGCACAATTGCCTATGAGCTGGTGATTAAAATTACTAACCGTGTAGAACGGCAGTTCTTATAAACAAGTAGAACGGCAGTTCTTATAAACAAGTAGAACGGCAGTTCTTATAAACAAGTAGAACGGCAGTTCTTATAAACAAGTAGGACGCAAGTTCTTATAAACGAATAGAACGGCAGTTCTTATAAACAAGTAGAACGGCAGTTCTTATCAACCAGACCGGATGGATAACAACATCATGACCATGCTAACCCGACTGCAACCATCACGCCTGTGGACTTTCTTCGCGCAAATCTGTCAGATCCCGCACCCATCCAAGCAAGAGCAAGCGTTAAGTGACTGGATTGCGTCGTTAGTCGCGGCGCAAAAACTCAGTTTAAAACGTGATGCCAAAGGTAATTTGCTGATCAGTAAGGCGGCGACAGCAGGCATGGAGCACTGCCAGCCTGTGATATTACAGGCACATCTCGATATGGTGCCACAAGCCAGCAACGGCCATGACTTTTCCCGCGATCCAATCCAGCCTTATATTGATGGTAATTGGGTGCGCGCCAAAGGCACCACACTGGGTGCGGATAATGGTATCGGCGTCGCAGCTTGTCTGGCAGTCTTAACCGACCCCAGCCTGAAACATGGGCCACTGGAAGTGCTGTTTACCGTTGACGAAGAGGCCGGCATGGGCGGTGCATTTGCACTACAACCGGATTGGTTACAAGGCAAAATTTTGATCAACACCGATGCCGAACAAGATGGTGATATCTACATGGGCTGCGCCGGTGGCTTAGAAGCCAAGCTCTGTTTTGCACTGACCTTTGAACCCAGCCCTGCTGATTATCAAACCTATCAACTGCAGCTCACCGGTTTACGAGGTGGCCATTCCGGCCTTGATATTCATGAAGGTCGTGGCAATGCCAATCAGTTGTTATGCCACACCTTATTCCGCTTACAGCAAGCGTTGCCGATCCGAATCAGTGCGCTGAATGGCGGGAACTTGCGTAATGCCATCCCGCGGGAAGCTTCTGCGCTGATCTCCATTCCCACCGAAAAACAACATGAATTGACGACGTGTCTGGAAAAAGAAGCGCAATTACTGACAAAAGAGTTTCAACACAGTGATGCCGGTTTACAGCTTATAGCTTCTAACACTCAAACCGTCGAACAAGTGTTAAAACAAAACTGTCAGCAACAGCTGTTAGCCGGATTAGTCGCTCTGCCCAATGGCGTTATCAGCATGAGCCACGCTGTGAAAGGGGTGGTGGAAACGTCAACCAATCTGGGCGTGATCAAAACCGAAGGCGCAAAACTGACAGCAGTATCATTTGTGCGTTCGCTCACCGATGAAGGGCGTTTACATCTGCGTTCCAGCTTTTCGGCAGTTGCCAGTTTAAGTGGCGCACAGTGTCTGTTTTCCGGCGATTATTCCGGTTGGGCACCCGAACCAAATTCACCCATCATGCAGATCACGCAACAACAACATCAGCGCTTATTTGGCAGTAAAGCCAATATCATGGTGATCCACGCCGGGTTGGAATGTGGTCTGTTTAAAAAAGCCTATCCGAATTTAGATATGGTCTCGATCGGTCCGACCATCAAAGGGGCACATTCACCGGAGGAACGGGTTTCCATTCCTTCGGTAGAACGTTTCTGGCAATTACTGACTGCCTCGCTGGCGGCCATCCCAACCGAAGAGCAAGCACTTAACTAACAATCAACGCACCAGCGCCAGTTCGTTGGGGCGCAGATCAAACAGCAGCACTTCAGCCGCGACACCATGTTGCAAGGTGAGGTGCTGCTCTTGTCTGATCCGGGCTCCGTCACCCGCAGAGAGTTGCTGACCATTGATCTCGATGCTGCCACGCGCAACATGCACATAGGCATAGCGGTTATCCGGCAAGGTGAAGGTCTGCGTTTCATCACCGTCAAATAACCCGGCATACACACGCACATCCTGATATACCGACAGTGAACCTGCTTCCCCTTCCGGTGAAATAATTAAGCGCAACTGGCCACGTTTTTCCGCATCCGCAAAATGTTGTTGCTGATAACGTGGGGTCACGCCTTTACGATTGGGAACGATCCAGATCTGTAAAAAATGCACCAACTCTTCACGGGAAGGGTTGTATTCACTGTGCCGAATACCAGAACCGGCACTCATCATCTGTACATCGCCCGGTTTAATGACCGAACCGGTACCCATCGAATCTTTGTGCTCCAGCGCCCCTTCCAGCACATAGGAAAAGATCTCCATATCACGGTGGCCGTGCGTATCAAAACCTTTACCTTGCTTGACCTGATCGTCGTTAATCACCAGCAGATCAGAAAAACCAAGCTGCTGCGGATCGTAATAATTACCAAAGGAAAAACTGTGTTTTGACAGTAACCAACCAAAATTGGCATGACCTCGATCGGATGACGCTCTGACTTCCAACATATACGTAACTCCTCTAATAACAATCACGACGGAAAGCGACTTAAAAGTATAGTGGGTGACCCGCGATTACTTAGACGCGTTACCTTTATCTAAACTCAACGCACCACTGCCATGCACCACCACATACAACAGACCACCCATCATCGAAATATTTTTCATGAAGTGGATCATTTGGTTTTGCACTTGTTCAGCCGGTGCTGCCCAATAAGCATGGAAGATAAACGCGGCCATCGCGGTAAAAATAAACATTGCGGCAGCGGCCCAACGCGCTTTCCAACCCACGATCACCATCAAGCCACCACCCAATTCAACAATAATCGCCGCGATAGCCGCTAACTGTGGTAGTGGTAATCCCTGGCTGGCAATGTAACCGACGGTGCCGGCAAAACCCGTGATCTTGCCAAAACCCGACATGACAAAAATCAGCGCAATCAAAATACGGCCGACCAGGGGTCCGAAACGGTTAATGATCTGCATGGTGGATCTCCTCATTTAAATGGAATCAGTGATGAACAAATTTCAAACACCGGTTGGTGTTGTTGTGCGAACTATAGTCTTTTAGATTGATGCCAAATAGAGGACAATGGCGAAATATAAATTGCTGGAATAGCAACAATGAATCGACTCGACGCCATGCACTTATTTGTACGCATTGTAGAATCCGGTAGTTTCACCGCCGTCGCCGAACAGATGGGCTTAGCCCGTTCCGTCGTCACACGCCAGATCGCTGCGCTGGAAGCACACCTTGGCGTGAAACTAATGGTGCGGAACACCCGACGCCTGTCGCTGACATCTGCTGGCAGCGCCTATCTGGAAAAATGCCGGGTCATTCTTGATTTGGTGGATGCCGCCGAAGCCAGTGTGATGGAAGAGCGTCTGACACCAAGGGGGAATGTCCGCATCGGTTTACCGCTCAGTTTTGGTTTAAAAGTGCTTTCGCCGCTGTTGCTGGAGTTTTCCACCTTATATCCAGACATTAATCTGGAACTCGATTTTGATGACCGGCGGATGAACCTGATTGAAGAGGGCATGGATCTCTCCATCCGGATTGCCGGACAACTGGAACCCGGCGACATCGTACGTAAACTCAGCTCATGTAAATTGCTGACGATTGCCTCCCCTGCTTACCTGCAAAAACATGGCCGGCCAACACATCCATCTGAACTGATCCATCACGACTGTCTGGGTTATACCCTCACTGCCAGCGGCTCAAGCTGGACTTATCTGATCGATGGTCGCTATGAAACGGTTTATATCAACTGTCGGATCAAAGCCAACAACGGCGATGCACTGACGGAAGCGGTGGCAAAAGGCTTAGGCATCGCACGGCAACCCGATTTCATCGTAAATGATTATCTGGCCAGTGGCGCAGTTGAAAGTATATTGGATGAGTTTACGACACCAGATTTAGGCATTTACGCGATCCTGCCGAGCAATCGTTATGTGCCCCATCGGGTACGAGTGTTACTTGATTTTCTGGCTAGTCAGCTAAAAGAATAAGCCAACTACAGCGCTATTCCTTGCAATCATGCGAACAAAAAATATAACTCACTAACATTATCTTTTTATGAGCCTGTCCAGTTCCAGCATGATGTTCTTTTGCAGCGTGTCGAGGATCCGATCATCTTTCGCTCTGGCACGGTGTAACCGGATACCCAGCGGCGGCAATTGCGGTAAGCCCAGCTCACTGGCGCTCATGCATTGCAGAGTCTGCGGTAATCCGGCACGGGAGCGCACTGTGAACCCCAACCCGGCATTTACGGCAGACCAGATGCCCGCCAGACTCTGGCTGGTTAAAACAATGCGCCACGGGATCCGGGCTTCATTGAGTAAATTAAGCACCTGCTGGCGGATCAGACACGGCGCTTCAAACAGCACCAGCGGGATCGGCTCACCACTTTCCCGACCGAGCTGGAGGTTCTGACCGGAGCGACCGATCCAGTGCAAAGGTAACTCTCCTAACAAGACGGAATGCGCGGTATCAACATTACCCGCCCAGGCTAAAGCTAAATCGAGTTGTGCAGCATTAATTTGTGCGATCAGCTCAGCGTTCCGTGCAATACAGGCTTCAATAGCAACGTGCGGATGCGCGCGGCTGAACTCGGCCAGCACGTTCGCCAACAGATGTTCACTAAAATCTTCCTGAAAACCAACCCGTACCGTGCCGGCCAGATCCATGTTGCCCAGTGACTGCACTGCTTCATCATTCAGGGTCAGCATGCGTTTAGCATATGAATATAAGATCTCGCCGGCGGGTGTTAACTTCAGATGTCGCCCGTCTTTTTCGACGATCAGTTGTCCGGTTTGTTCTTCCAGTTTCTTCAAATGGGCGCTGATGGCCGACGTCGATTTGCACAAATAGACGGCTGCTTTAGCAAAACTACCAGCATCAATACCCACCGTTAATGAACGCAAAGCGTCTAAATCGTAGGTGATCTTTTTCATACAAATAATCCTGAAATTCAGGACTATTCATCCTAAATATTTCGATATTTTAAATCATGGTGGCGCAGTATTGTCGTGTTGTCAAACGTGGTCAGGCAACAGGAGTTTATGAAATGAGTATGATCGACAACGCCGGTAACAAAGCATTCGGGCAGATTGCCCCTAAATTTGCCCAGCTTTCTGATGAGGTTCTGTTCAGCGACATCTGGCAGCGCAGTGAGCTGCCAGCCAGAGAGCGCAGTCTGATCACCGTGGCGGCGTTAGTGGCGTTAAATCGTAAAGAGCAATTGTCGTTTCATCTGCCATTTGCGCTGGAAAATGGCGTTTCGCATGAAGAGTTGACGGAAACAATCACACATCTGGCGTTTTATGCCGGGTGGCCGGTCGCGACGACGGCACTGCAAGTGTTAGCCACGTTGCCAACAAATTAAACGGAGGAAACCAGCATGCCTTTTACCCGGATCTCACTACTGAAAGGTAAATCTCCAGATTATCTGCGCGCTGTATCGGATGCATTGCATACAGCACTGGTTGATACCTTCGAGGTTCCCGACGCGGACCGTTTTCAAGCGATACATCAACATGAAAAAACAGAGTTGATCTTTGATGCGCACTATATGGGTGGCCCACGAAGCGACGATTTTATTCTTTTCCACATTACGGCAGGAAAAGAGCGAAATGAGCAGACTAAAAATAATTTTTACCACCGGCTGGCGGAACTGTTAGCCCGCGATCCCGGCATTGCGCCAGAGAATGTCATGGTCATAATTCAGCTGACATCGGTGGTTGACTGGTCATTTTCCGGCGGTCAACCGCTTTCCGCCATGATGCATCGCTGCTAACCAGAGGAGGTGAATAATGCTTTGTATGCAATACAGTTTTGTGCTGCCATCGGGTTATGACATGGCACAGATCCGTAATCGTATAGAGAACAAAGGTCATTTACTCAATGGCTTCCACGGGTTGAAATTTAAAGCCTATCTTTATGCCTGTCAGGATGAAAACCAGCCGGCCTCAGAGAATCTGTACGCCCCGTTTTATCTGTGGGAAAACAGCGACGGCATGAGTGAGTTTTTATGCTCAGCTGGTTTTGCCCGGTTATGCCGTGATTTCGGTGTGCCTTCGGTAAAAACCTGGGTGCCCTGGTTTTCCGGATTGCAGGACAATATTGCTGTCGCAAAATATGCCCGTCGTGAGATTGTGCCCATTCAAGCTTATGGTGATCTGGCAAAACTCAAGACACAGGAGACAGCCCGCGCAGGTCAGTTGCTCTCAGAGCATGGCGCTCTGGCATCGCTGGTGGCGTTTGAACCAACCAATTGGTCGCTTATCCGGTTTAGTTTATGGCGTGATCGGCCATTGCCCGGTGAACATCCAGCGCAGCTTTATCACATCGGATATATAGCGCAGTAATATCTGTTTTTAATATAGATTGTGGTGTTTATACGATGAGTTACCCTTCAAGATAATGAAAACAGGAACAAATAAAATGTATGGTCCGCCCCGTTATTGCAAGAACAAACTTCAATGACGGGATTGGTCTGCGCTAATGTATTCGGAGTCTCTGTTGGGAGGCTCTCGCTTCCCGCTCCACGATGAGTTCCGCGCCGGAATATCCTCAAAAAAGCCCAAAGCATTTTCTGCTGTTTTTATTGTCAGGTTCTATTCCGGTGGTTCTACCGTTTTCGTCATCTTCTCTTTGCTCATGCAAACTCGGATTGCAGTTTCTCTGCATTAAACGCTTCTTTGTACCTCAATACCGCCCAGACTATCCGGGCCAGTTTATTCGCTAACGCCACACACACTACATTGAACGGCTTACTGGCTCGTAGTTGCACTAACCAGTCCCCAAATATCGACCCCGTCTTTTCCGGCCTGGCTAAAATCGCCCTCGCTCCATGAATGAACAGCGTTCTCAGATGTTTATTCCCTCGTTTGCTTATTCCGAGTAAACGCGGTTTTCCTCCCGTCGAATGCTGATGGGGAACCAGCCCCAGCCATGCGGCCAGATTGCGTCCATTCTTAAATTGTTTCACACTCCCTAATTCCGCCATACATTGACTGGCCGTCAGTACACCAACTCCAGGGATCTCATGCAATAATTGCCCTTCATCGCTCTGCGCAACATGGCGCGTAAGTTTGTCATCCTGCACTTTGATTTGTTCATTCAGATATTTGTAATACTCATGCAATGCCGTTAATTCGATGTTTAATGCTGACGGCAGTTCGGGTGCATTCGCTGTCAGCCAGGTGAATAACTGTTTCATCGTCCCATGTCCCTGCGGCAGACTGACACCAAACTCGAGTAATAAAGCACTAATCCTGCACATGCATGCAGTTCGGTCTTTGATATATCCCTGCCGAACACGATAAACAGCGGTGATGAGTTGCGCATCCTCTGATTTGACTTCAACAAATCGCATGGACGGCCGTTGCGATGCTTCAGCAATGGCATCAGCATCAATGAAATCATTTTTATTGCCTTTGACATAAGGCCGTACATATTGAGGGGGAAGCAGTTTCACTGAATGACCGAGCTTAAGACTCAATCGTCCCAACCAATGAGCACCTCCGCAGGCTTCAAAGGCGATGGTGGTGAGCGGGGTGTCATAGATAAATTGGATCAACTGTTTGCGGGAAAGTTTTTTTCGAAAAAGGGTGTTGCCTTTGCGATCGTGTGCAACTAAATGGAAATTAGATTTGCCTAAATCGATACCAATGACTTGAATAGACATGATGGTTCACCTCCGTTACCTAACTCATTCTCAGCTTAGTCGCTGAGAACGGAGGCGGACCATCTAAAAAAGCCCTTGTATTAATACAAGGGCTTTTTTCATCTCAAATCAGACTATTACAGTGATTTAATGGTTTCTTGCTGTTCTTTGAGTTTGGTCAGCTGACTTTGGTAATCGGTCAGTTTTTCGCGCTCTTTGGCGATAACTGCTTCTGGTGCTTTCGCCACAAAGGCTTCGTTACCCAACTTGCCTTCGATACGGCCACACTCTTTTTCCAGCTTCTCGACTTCTTTCGCCAGACGCGCTAATTCTGCGTCTTTGTCGATGAGGCCCGCCATCGGGATCAACAGCTCGGTGTTCCCGATCAGTTTCTTCACCGACAAAGGTTCTGCGTCAGTAGCCGCCAGCACAGTGATGCTTTCCAGCTTGGCCAGTGATTTCAGGAACGCTTCGTTGTCTGCCGCACGTTGGCTGTCCACCGCATCGGCTTTCAGCAACACGGTCAACGGCACGCTTGGCGCAACGTTCATCTCAGCACGAATATTACGCACGCTGACGATAAACTGTTTCACCCATTCCTGATCCGCCAACGCGGTTTCGTCCAATTTAGCGGCATCAAACTCAGGGTAAGCTTGCAGCATCAAGGTGTCGGCATGAATACCCGCCAGCGGAGCCACTGACTTCCAAATTGACTCAGTCATGAACGGCATAATTGGATGCGCCAGACGCAGCAGACTTTCCAACACAGTCACCAGCGTATGACGAGTCGCGCGCTGCTCGGCTTCGCTACCCTGCCACAACACCGGCTTGGTCAGCTCAAGATACCAGTCACAGAACTGATTCCAGATAAATTCATACAACACACCCGCCGCCTGGTCGAAGCGATAGGTATCCATCGCATGACGCAGCTCTTGAATAGTCAGTTGCAACTGTGAGGTTATCCAGCGATCAGCCAAGCTGAACTGCATTTCGCCACCAGCAAAACCGCAATCCTGCTCTTCGGTGTTCATCAGCACATAACGGCTGGCATTCCACAGTTTGTTACAGAAGTTGCGGTAACCATCCAGACGTTTCATGTCCCAGTTGATATCACGACCTGTAGATGCCAGTGCCGCCAGCGTGAAACGCAATGCATCAGTGCCGTGCGCTTCGATACCTTCTGGGAACTGCTTCTCGGTGCGTTTGCCGATCTTCTCAGCCAGTTGTGGCTGCATCATGTTGCCGGTACGTTTTTCCAGCAATTCTGGCAATGAGATACCGTCGATCATATCCAGCGGGTCAAGCACGTTACCCTTGGATTTCGACATTTTCTGGCCTTCTTCGTCACGAATCAGACCTGTTACATACACCGTCTTGAACGGAACTTGTGGCGTGCCATCTTCGTTTTTCACGAAATGCATGGTCATCATGATCATGCGGGCAACCCAGAAGAAGATGATGTCAAAGCCAGTCACCAACACATCAGTCGGGTGGAACATTTCCAACTCAGGTGTTTTTTCCGGCCAGCCCAGTGTCGAGAAAGTCCACAATGCCGAGCTGAACCACGTGTCCAGCACGTCATCATCCTGACGCAACGTCACATCAGCGGCTAAGCCATTGTTTGCACGCACTTCCGCTTCATCACGGCCAACATACACGTTACCGTTGTTGTCATACCACGCCGGAATACGGTGGCCCCACCACAACTGACGGGAGATACACCAATCCTGAATGTCACGCATCCAGGAGAAGTACATGTTTTCATACTGTTTCGGTACGAATTGAATACGGCCATCTTCCACCGCTTCAATGGCGGGTTTCGCCAGCACATCGGCACGCACATACCACTGGTCGGTCAGCATCGGCTCGATCGGTACACCACCACGGTCGCCGTAAGGCTGTTGCAACACGTGATCTTTGATCTCGTCCATCAAGCCTTTGGCTTCAAGTGCGGCGATGATCGCTTTACGCGCTGCATAACGCTCTAAACCCGCAAACTCAGCCGGCAATGCCGCCGGATACACATCGCTTGGGTTGCCTTTGCTGTCATACACTTCCGCTTCCGCACGAATGTGGGCATCCAGCGTGAAGATGTTGATCATTGGAAGGTGTTGACGTTTACCGACTTCGTTATCGTTAAAATCGTGCGCTGGCGTGATCTTCACACAACCAGTGCCTTTTTCCATGTCGGCATGTTCATCCGCTACGATCGGAATACGACGCCCCACCAGCGGCAGTTCGATAAACTTGCCGATCAGCGCTTTGTAACGTGGATCTTCCGGGTTCACCGCCACCGCGGTGTCACCCAGCATGGTTTCCGGACGTGTCGTGGCCACGATCAGGTAGTCTTTACCTTCGGCTGTTTTCTCGCCATCCGCCAGCGGATAACGCAGATGCCACATGTGGCCTTTGACTTCTTTATTCTCAACTTCCAGATCAGAAATCGCGGTGTGCAGTTTCGGATCCCAGTTCACCAGACGTTTACCACGATAGATCAGATCTTGTTCGTACAGACGCACAAACACTTCCTGCACCGCGTGTGACAGCGCTGGGTCCATTGTGAACGCTTCACGATCCCAATCGACAGAGGCACCTAAACGACGCATCTGACGGGTGATAGTGCCGCCTGATTCTTCTTTCCATTGCCAGATCTTGTCGATGAAGGCATCACGGCCATAATCGTGGCGTGTTTTGCCCTCTTCGGCGGCGATCTTACGTTCCACCACCATCTGGGTCGCAATACCGGCATGGTCCGTACCTGCCTGCCACAAGGTATTTTTACCCAGCATACGCTGATAACGGATCAGCGAATCCATGATGGTCTGCTGGAACGCATGACCCATGTGCAGGCTGCCCGTCACGTTCGGCGGCGGGATCACGATACAGTAGCTACCATTGCTGGTGTCGCCGCTTGGTTTGAAATAGCCCTGTTCTTCCCAGTGCTGGTACATCGCCTGTTCAATGGCGTTTGGATTAAACGTCTTTTCCATCTGTCTTCATCTGTCTTATGGGAGTGTCGGTGCAGGCACCGTCTCCAGCGTGAAACCCAGCGCCCGATATTGCTTATAGCGGTCGCGCGCCTGTTGTTTTTGTGATTCGTCCGCAGGAACAAAATCAATGATCTGAGCAAAACGATTAGCAAATGGTGGAATGCTATCGGCCAAATTAATCAGCACCTGTCGACTGCGCTTTGGCATACCAGTGCCAATCTCAACAGGGGCTTGTGTCACCGTAGCCTCATCAGAAAGGCCATGTGGCACAAAACTTTGCGGATCTTGCTGCCACAGCATTTCGTCTAACTGTTCGGCCTGTGCTTGAGTCTGCGCCAACAAAAACAGCGTTTGATTCTGGCGGAATCGCGCCGTCGCTAACTGGCACGCTAACACGGCAACTGCATGGCTTACACCCTCGGTTGGCGGTGTGCTTGCAGTCTCATCCGGCAGTAAATAAAAAGTGACATGTGGCATGCAGTAAAAGGGCGTTACCGCCCTATCCTATGTTCAGCTTAATGGGTCGACTGTTGCTAATCGTCGACTTCTACGCCAGCGCGGTTTAATAAAAACTGCGTCAGCAATGGTACCGGACGTCCGGTCGAACCTTTCTCTTTACCTGATTTCCAGGCGGTTCCGGCAATATCCAGATGCGCCCAGTTATATTTTTTCGTGAAACGACTCAGGAATGCGCCCGCAGTAATAGCACCTGCCGGACGACCGCCCGTGTTCACCATATCGGCAAACGGACTTTCAATCTGTTCCTGATATTCATCCCACAGCGGTAAACGCCACGCTTTGTCGCCTGACAATTCCGACGCATTCAGCAGCTCATGCGCCAGCGGATTATGGTTCGACATCAAACCACTGGCATGGCTACCTAACGCAATCACGCAAGCGCCGGTTAAGGTCGCGATATCAATCACGGATTCCGGCTCAAAGCGTTCCACATAAGTGAGAACGTCACACAATACCAGACGCCCTTCCGCATCGGTATTTAATACTTCAATGGTCTGGCCTGACATCGAGGTCAGAATATCACCAGGGCGGTAAGCTTTACCGTCTGGCATATTCTCCGCACCCGCCAACACCCCGATCACGTTGATTGGCGGCTTCAGTTCAGCCAATGCGGTCATGGTACCTAATACCGACGCCGCACCACCCATGTCGTATTTCATCTCATCCATGCCATCAGCCGGTTTGATTGAAATACCACCCGAGTCGAACGTCAGCCCTTTTCCTACCAATACCAATGGTTTGGCATCCGGATGGCCTTTATATTCCATCACAGACATCATGGCTTCATTCGACGAACCACGCGCCACTGCCAGATAAGCATTCATGCCCAACTCGGCCATTTGCTGCTCGCCTATCACCTTGGTCGTGATGTATTGGCTGCTATCCGCCAGACGACGTGCCTGAGAGGCCAGATAGGCTGGCGTACAAATATTTGGCGGCATATTGGCGACATCACGGCAAATTTTCATACCGTTCGATACTGCTAAACCGTGTGCAATCGCTTTTTCACCAATCGACAGCTCACGACGCGTCGCCACGTTAAACACCAGTTTACGCAGCGGACGACGTAATTCCGCCTTATTAGTCTTAAATTGATCAAACGTGTAAAGACTGTTTTGCGCAGTTTCGACCGCTTGTCTTACTTTCCAGTAGGCATCCCGTCCTTTGACATGTAATTCTGTCAAAAAGCAGACCGCTTCCATCGATCCGGTTTCATTCAGTGTGCTGATAGTTTTTTGAATGATCTGTTTGAACTGACGCTCATCCAGCTCACGCTCTTTACCACACCCCACCAGCAACACCCGTTCACTCAACACCCCGGGAACTTGATGCAGCAACAACATCTGGCCAGTTTTACCTTCCAGATCACCACGACGCAGCAACGAACTCAGATAACCATCGCTGACGCGATCCAGTTGCTCCGCCACCGCAGATAACCGACGTGGTTCGAATACACCGACCACGATACAGGCACTGCGCTGCTTCTCCGGGCTGCCGCTTTTAACGCCGAATTCCATGAGGACTCCTTGCTACTAAAGACAAAGCCCACCGATTGGTCGATAATAGAGGCCGACCCACCCGTTCAGGATGAACAGGTTCGGTACGCAAAACATCATAAAATGGAATTAAGGCAACTATTTTTTAGCGATTCGCCAGTAATTACAAGTTTTCCCGAGGCCTGCGTGATAGTTTTCCGTTATATATTTAAAGAAACACTCAAAACGCAGCTTTCAATCCTGCTGATCCTGCTGCTGATTTTTACCAGCCAGCAATTCATCCGCACGTTATCGAAAGCTGCTGATGGTTCCATACCAGTATCATTGATTGGTCAATTGATGCTGCTCAACATTCCTTACATGGGTTTATTGCTGTTACCCATCAGTTTATTTATCGCCATTTTGTTTGCACATGGCCGCTTATATGCCGACAGTGAAATGACGGTATTACGCGCGATCGGTGTTGGCCCAGGCTATATCATGAAAGTGAGCTTGGTGCTGGCCTTCCTGACGACAGCGGTTGCAGTAACTAACACTATGTGGCTGGCGCCGATGGCGCGGGAAAAACAAACGCAACTGTTGGATGAAGCCAAATCAGATCCATTGGCAGTACCACTGGAAAGTGGTCGGTTTCTCAGCCTGGATGATGGCAAACTCGTCGCTTATGTTGAAGATGTACAGAAAAGCGGCCGTAGCCTACAACGGATTTTTTTGTTGCAACACAGCGATAAACCGGAAGAAGCCGCTATTATTGTAGCCAGCGATGGCAATCTGACCACGGATGAGAAAGGTATTCCGTGGGTGACATTAAACAATGGTAAACGTTACGCCGGTACTCCGCCTACAACCGAATTTAGCGTTGCAGAATTTACGCAATATAAAGCCCAGATCCAGCGTAAAGACATTGAACCGTCGAGTCGTAAATCCGGCGCCATTCCATCGCAACAGCTCTATCACAGCACGGATACGAAAGAAATTGCCGAATGGCAATGGCGTATTGCCTTACCGTTATCGATTCCAATTTTGACGTTAATCGCAGTGCCTATGGCGATGGTGAATCCACGCCAAGGCCGTTACGCCAAATTGCTGCCTGCCGTTTTGCTCTATCTCAGTTATTTCTTGTTACTCAGTGCCGGTGAGTCGGCGGTAGAAAAAGGGCAGTTGCCTGCTATGCCAGGGTTATATCTACAACCGCTATTGTTTACTTTGTTCCTGGCCGTACCGATGAATATTGCCAATACGCGCTTATGGCAACGCATTCGCTTGTTTTGGCATAAGGAGAAATGCTGATGTTTGGTATTCTCGACCGTTACATCGGACGCACCATACTGCTCGCTATTTTGATGTGTACCGTCACGCTGGTAGGCCTGTCTTCGTTGATCAAATTTGTCGATCAATTACAGCGTGTGGGTGAAGGTAATTACACCACGATGAGTGCCATTTTGCGTGTGCTCTATATAACACCCAGCGATATCGTGTTGTTTTTCCCGATGGCGGCACTGTTAGGGGGTGTGATTGGCCTGGGCCAACTGGCCAGCAGCAGTGAATTGGTGGTTCTGCAAGCCACTGGCTTGTCACGCACCCGTATTGTCTTATCCGCACTAAAGACTGTTATTCCCGTCATGTTTTTAGTCATGTTACTTGGCGAATATGTGGCTCCTCTCGGTGAACAAAAAGCCCATGATCTTAAAACTGAGGCACTGACGGGGGGTAAAATTACCGCTTCAACTTACGGTGTCTGGATCAAAGAAGGCAACCGTTTCATCAGTATCGGCGCGCTATTTCGTGATGGCAGTCTGCATGACCTGACGATGTACCGGTTTAACGATAATGGTGAATTAGAGGAAGTAGTTCGGTCACCACAAGCCAATTATAAACAGCAGATATGGCATCTGAAGGATGCAGTGGTAACGCAACTTCAGAATAAACAACAAATTCAGTTCAACCATCCAACTGATTGGACATGGCAAACGAATTTGACGCCTGACAAGCTAGGCGTGGTATCGGTATCACCAGATGAATTGTCTGCGCAAGGTTTGTATAACTACATCAGTTATATGAAAAGTAACGGACAACAAGTGAATGATTATGAATTGGAGTTCTGGCGGAAATTGTTAGCACCACTTGGTGTGATTGCCATGCTACTACTAGCTGCTTCGACCATTTTCGGCCCGCTACGCTCAGTAAGTATGGGCGCCCGATTGATCTCAGGCGTGATGATGGGGTTTGCCTTTTTTGTCGTTAATCAGGTTTTAGGGCCATTTAGCCTCGTTTATGACGTGCCACCGTTGCTCGGAGCCAGCATCCCTAGTCTGTTGTTTATGGGTATTGCTCTTTATATGCTCCGGCGCCGAACCTAAGCATGTAAGATAATTTATACCCAAAGTAATTGGAATTGCAGCAAGGCGACAAGTGAGCGAATCCCCGTGAACATAGAGATGCTATGTGATTGGGGTGAGTGAACGCTGTCAACGAGACTGCAATTTCAAGTACGAAGGGTATAGGCGTCTGTCAGCACAGACGCCTTGTTATTTTTAACGACCTGCAGCAGGTGAAGTTACCACCGTTTCACAACTGGCCCAATAATCTTGAAATGCCAGAAACTCGCGACGATCAAAAATCACCATCAAATTGCCCAAGCCAAAAGCTGATGTCGCCAAACGAACCAATGCTTGACCCACTCGCAATAAAGAACCATCGGTATTTTGTACACGTAACTGAAAACGTACCATACCCGGTGTTTGCCCATCTCGGCACCAGAACCAGACAAAATAACTGCACAACACTCCCGCCAGCCAGAGGCTAAACCATAGTTGATGTGCCAACCATTCCCCGACTGTAGCCCCCTCACCAAGTGACAATAAACCGACTCCCACGAGCAAATGCGCCAATCCATAACCTAAATAACCAGCGACCACTAATAATGGCAGCACAAGTAAGGCATCGATTGACCAGGCACCAAGGCGGCGGCGAAACCCGGCTCGGGGTAAGTTCAATGAGATTCCAGTTGATGTTGCTGTCGACTTACCAGACATCGCACGGGAACGGGAACGGTTTAATTTACTCATAATTCACATATACCAATTTTCAGGGAAATTGCATTCTAACGAGTCAGTCGTTGATATGCGAATCATCAAAGCGAGCATTTATTCAGCATCTGAAGCAGATCACGTGAAAAACAATTTGCGCTCGCGATTTACCTTTGTATAATGCGACCCCGTAAGACAAGCAGACTGAGTAATCAGCGAGTTAAGTTTTACATTTGTTGCCCAGGTGGCGAAATCGGTAGACGCAGCGGATTCAAAATCCGCCGATGAATAATCGTGACGGTTCGAGTCCGTCCCTGGGCACCACACCACCATCCCACCCCGTTCCACGGGGCACCGCAAAACCTTATTCCATAACGAATTTCTATTAATTTCCCGTTTCACCTCGTATCATCTAGAATCAAAACATACCTCCATTTATTGGGGTACTTCTGGGGGTATGTAGAAATTCATCTTAAAAATGTACCCCCAATTGGTGGAATACCAAGCCCAACAAGGGGTTACATCGAATATTTATACCCCTTCTTTTTGACTTGATACCCCCACCAGTGAATGGAGATCCCCCCATGCCACTGACAGATACCTCGGCCAGACAAGCAAAGTTCACCGACAAAGCTCAAAAATTATTTGATGAGAAAGGTCTTTTTCTGCTGGTTAATCAGTCGGGGAAATACTGGCGGGTGAAATATCGCTTCAACAACAAAGAAAAAACACTGGCTTTAGGTGTTTATCCAGAAGTTAGCCTAAAAGAAGCCCGGTTAAAGCGTGATGATGCTCGAAAAACATTAGCCGAAGGTAACGACCCAGGCTTGATCCGAAAACAATCCAAACTTGCCGCCAAGGTTGCTGGTGAAAACGGCTTTGAAAATATCGCCCGTGAATGGCACAACACACAGTTAGCACGATGGAGTGTTAGCCATGGTCAAAGAGTCCTTAACTCGTTAGAAGAGGATGCTTTCCCCTTATTGGGCCAATACCCTATCACTGAGTTAACCGCACCACTGATATTAGAGGCTATCCGTAAGATTGAACGCCGCGGCGCCACAGAAACAGCAGGAAGGGTATTACAACGAATAAGCTCTGTTATTCGCTTCGCTATCCAAACCAGCAGAGCTACCTATAACCCAGCTAGCGATCTGACTGGTGTATTAACTGCGACCAAAGTAGAACATCGGCCAGCCCTTCCTCGTTCTGAACTACCAGAATTCTTTCGCCGTTTGGAAGTCGAACCACTTCACCCAGCAACGAAACTGGCAATCAGGCTGCTAATGCTCACTATGACTCGTCCTGGTGAAGTTCGCTTCGCCAGATGGTCAGAATTCAATTTTGAGCGCGCAGAATGGCGCATACCAGCCGAACGAATGAAAATGCGGGAAGAACACCTTGTTCCGTTATCTCGTCAAACCTTAGCCGTTCTGGAAGAACTAAAGCTTCATACCGGACATAGAGAACTATTATTTCCAAGCCAGACAACACTGACTAAGCCTATCAGTGAAAATACGATGGTCTATGCGTTTGGTCGAATGGGTTACAAGGGTATTGCCACCCCTCACGGAATGCGCGCCTTAGCCTCTACGACATTAAACGAGGAAGGATTTGATCCTGATGTAATTGAGCGCCAGCTTGCCCACGCAGAACGCAACAAAGTAAGGGCCGCATATCA